>DASYBO010000302.1:0-14255 GCA_036500685.1 Pseudonocardiaceae bacterium
GCGCGTTCCAGAACACCCAGGTGCTTCGCGACCGCCTGGCGCGTCACCGGCAGGTGGCCACTCAGGCTCGTCGCCGTACCCGAACCATCGGCGAGCAGCAGGTCCAGTAGGCGGCGCCGAGTCGGGTCGCCGATGGCCGCCCACAGCTGGTCGTCGATCGTCGGGGTCACGACCGCACCATGGCCGCCGCGTACGCCGCCAGGCTCGCGAGGTGCTGATCCCAGCCGGCACTGTGGCTGCGGTAGTGCTCCTCGAGCTGTGCGGCCTCCCAGCCGATCTCCCGGAAGCCGCCCTCGGTCAGGCGCAACAGCGTTCCACCGTTGGCGGACACCAGCTCGAACGTCACGAGGAACGAGTTCTGCGGGGTTGGCGGCTCGTCCTCCGGGTGGACCCAGCGGAATACGAATCGCCGTGGCGGGTCCACCTCGACGACGTGGATCGGCACGACGAGCTTGCCGATTCCGTCGCGCCGCTGCCTGGTCATCCGCCCGTCACCGCCCGGCAGCGCCGGGAACGCCGCGTCAAAGCCCCACCATTGGGCGATGTGCTCAGGCTGCGTGATGACCTCGTAGACCACCTCGGGGGCGGCCTCGACGTGGATCTCGCGTGCGATGGTCCCGTATTCCATGATCACTCTCTCATTCGCAACCATTGGTTGCACTTTAGCTTGACCCGCCGCAACACGCAACCATCGGTTGCATTAGGGGCGAGTCAGCATCTGCTGACGAACGGACCGGTCGGGCGCAGCAGCAACGGCGCCACGAGGATCTTGGAGGGCAAGCCGGCCCGATCGACATAGCCGATCGGGCCGGACCCGTTATGCGGCGAGCGTCGCGCTGAATCGCGACTCGACCGCGTCATATTCGAGCACGCGGACCCGCAGCGTTGCGCCTGCTTCGGCGCGCGCACCACGGACCAGACCGGAAAGACCGGTGTCGGTTTCCACCAAGAGCCCGAACGGTTTCGCGAACGTCACGACGACGTCGATCTCGTCGCCGGGCTTCAGAAGGGTTTCGGCCATGCGGCTCACCCCCTCTCGATGTGTCAGGGCGAGTCAGACGGCGGAGCGGACGCGGCCCCGATCCCTTTCGACGTGAGGCGCGCACCGCTACCGGGCTCCGCCCGACATGCGCCTACCGACACTACTACGCGCCCGGTACCGCCTCGGTGGTCGCGACTGCGGTGGTCGCGTTCCTCGGCCCTACCGCCGATGACGTGATCATCCTGGCGGGCGTTGTTCATGGAGTGCCGTGCCTGCGGATATTCGCGCGCGGTGGCGGTTGTCGTCAGATGGTGCCTAACTGGTATCCGCGACCGTGCACGGTGGTGATCACCGACGTGCCGAGTTTCCTGCGCAGGTAGTGGACATAGGTGTCGACGACGACCAGGCTTTGCGCACCCGGAAAGGCGAGTTCGAGCAAAAGCTCTCTGGCGAAAACCCGCTTCGGCCGGCGCGCCAGCACGGCAAGCAGATCACATTCCCGTTGGGACAGCGCAACGATGTCGCCCATCTCGTTGTGGACGACCTGCCGGGTCTCGGTGTCCAGCCGTCGGGACCCCCTGATCGGAAGTGCGTGGGCCTGGTCGAGGTGGCGCCGGCGAATGGCCCGCACGCGGGCGAGCAGCTCTGCGGGGTCGAACGGCTTCGCCACCGAGTCATCGGCGCCCGCGTCGAGGCTGGCAACATGGTCCGAGGGGCTTGGCGTGCACAGCACCAGGATCGGGGTCGTGCAGCCGGCGGAACGCAGCCGGGTCACCAAGTCGAGGCCGCCGATCGCGCGCAATTCAGCATCGAGGATTACAACGTCGTAGTCACGCACCAGCGTGAGGTGCAGGCCCTGCTGCACGTCCCGGGCCAGATCGAGCCGGTAGCCTTCGCCGGTCAGCAGCTGCTCTAGCAGGGTGACAATCGCTGAATCATCTTCGACCAGCAGAAGACGTCCCATTGTCTCGCCGCCGCCAATCATGGACTCATAATTACGCATAGCGAGCACAATTCCTGTGTGGTCTGGTGTCATTGATTCAAATTCTTCTCCAAGGATTTGAGGAGTGTCTCGGCTCAGATAAGCCGCTGTCGCACGGTTGGGGCATTGCGCGTCTGAACGGTGCGAATATTTCGTAGATCACGGAATTCGATTCCGATGTGTGAATGGATTCTCTTCACAGTTAAAGCGCCTGTCTTCGCCCGAAACGTGCGGCTGTCTGGAGCAAGAGGACTGCGAGGAGGCTGTGCGACGGATCGTGGCGGATTTCGGGTGCAGGCCAGCGTGTGGCGGTCGGTGCCGGGGTCACGACGCGCTGCCGAGACGCACTGCTGACCGTGCCAGCCGCCAGGACCAAGCTACGTTTCAGTACGCCGTCCGGAGGCGAAATCAGCTCCAGTCGCCAGTGCGGTGGTGCGGCGGTGGCAGCGGCAGATGGTGCCGGCGCGCACCTTGGCACGGATGTCCGGCCAGGTGTGCGCGCAGATCCCGATCGAAGGCGCGCAGGGCGCTGGCGGCCAGCCTGACCGCGCCGTCCGGGTGCGCACACGCGCCGCGTCCGTCGATCACCGGTAGCCGCCCGCGTAGCCTGCGCAGGGCATCCGGCGCATCCCGAGTGCCCATCACGATCCGTTCGACATCGTCGGCGATCGCGGGCAGGCCGAACATGCACGGACCACATTGTGCCGCCGACTCTCCGGCCAGATAGCGCAGCAACTGTGCGGTCTCGGACAGACCGCACGCGGTCGCGGGTAGCACCCACAGCGATCCCACACCGAGCGATGCGCCGACCGCGCGGAGACCGGCATGGTCGAGCGGCACGCCAGCAGCGAAGGGCAACGGGAGCCAGCTGCCGGCGTAGCCGCCGACCAGGACCGCGCTCACGCGCCGCGTCGGTGGGCCAGCCATGTCGAGCACCTGTCCCATCCGGGTGCCCAGTTCGGCTTCGTACACACCAGGCTGGGAGACCGCGCCGGAGATCGTGAACAGCGCGGTGCCAGGAGAGTCGACCGTGCCGCAGGCTCGGAACCACTCCGGCCCGTAGCGGGCGATCAGCGCGAGGTGGGCCAGGGTCTCCACGTTGTCCACCAGCGTGGGACGGCCTCGTACGCCACGCTCCGAGACGCGTGGGGGTTTGCTGGTCGGCCTGCCGTCGCCGGTGTTGATGAAGTTCACCAGCGCGGACGCTTCGCTGGAGACGTAGCGGGCGGGAACCTCGACCAGTCGCACGGTCGGTTCACCGGCAGGTCGTTGCGCCAGGCCGCGGGTCAGCCGCTCGACGAGGTCGTTGTCGCGATGGACGGCGAGGATGATCTCGTCCGCGCCGAGGGCGTGCGCGGCCAGCACCGCACCGTCGATGACCAGGTGCCGGGCGATGTCCAGCAGGGCGTGGTCCTTGTCGCTGCCGGGTTCGCCGTCGCAGCCGTTGACGAGCACGATCGGCCGCCGCCCGACGCTGGCGACCGCGCGGAGCTTGCGCGCGGTGGGGAACCCGGCTCCGCCGCGCCCGCGCAGACCGGCGGCTTCGACGGCGTCGATCAGCCGGGCGCGCCCGGCTCGGCCGGAGTACGTGGCCAGCGGGAGCGGACCGTACTGGCGTTGGTGGGCGGTGAAATCGGCCGCGCGCCGGGTGTGTGCCCAGCCGGCCATCAGCCTGCGGCGGTCCGTGGCGGCCGGTGTGGTCGGTGTGGACGGGGTCGGTGAAAGCGGGGTCGGTGAAGCCGGTGGGCTGATGTCGATGCGGGTCTGGGCCATGGGATCACCGCACCTTGGCCCACGGGGCCCGGCGTGCCTCGGTGTCCGGGTGGCTGCTGACGAGTCGCCAACCCACCGCGACGAGCACGGCCAGCACACAGGCCACGATTAGCACTAGCACCCAGGCCAGTCGCGAGTCGGCGCCGCCGATACCCCAGCCATGTAGCACCGCGACCGGCCAGCACGCGTAGGCACACCAGTGCACCGCCCGCCAGATCCGCTGGCTGATCCTCGGTCGGAGCAGGCTGGACACGATCAAGGCGAGGAACAGGTCGGACGCGACCGCGCCCAGCCCGAGCCAGAACGGGTGATAGGAGGACACGAATGGCACCACCGCGTCCAGCCAGGCGATACCGGCGTAGGGGTCGATGATCGCGGTCGCCACGTGCACGACCAGAAACGCCACGGTGACCAGCGAGAGGTTCCGGTGCACATCCGCGATCGCGAATCGCGGCCAGTTGGGTGCCGCGTACCGACCACCGTTGAGCGCGCCGAGTACCACGACGGCCGTCAACATGACCAGCAGAGCCAATCCGGTGGCCCTGCTGGCATACCACAACACGGTCATCAGCGTGTCTCCCGCGCGGTCGTCGCCGATTGCCGAATGCCCGGAGCGGTATTCTCCGGCCAGCTGGCCATTACGGTGACCGAACCGTCCACAGTGACCAGTCGGGCGGGCATGCACGCCTCGCCGATCGGGCGGATCTCTCCTCGCACGATGTCCTCGGCGGGTGCCAACGCCGCGGCTGCGGTGACCATCACCTCGGCGATGGTGCGCAACGCGTGGAATCGCGTTCCGGCCAGTTCGGTCGCGCCGGCCGTCAGGACGGTGGTCATGACCCGCCCGAACTCCCGACGCTGCCTCCGCCATTGGTCACAACGGGGGCCTGTGTGGGTGGCTGGAGCTGGGTCGAGGTTGATGCGGGCGGAGGCGCGAGTGTGGTAGAGGCCGGCGTGTTCGGCACGGTGGAGGGCGCGGTGCTGGCCGGGGCCGGGCTCGACGTGGCCACGGGCGGAGCGACGTCGGTGGCGGCGTGTGGCTTCGTCGTGGCATTGGCTTGTTGGGCCAGTGCCAGACCGAAAGCCGCAGTCAGCGCGGTGCCTGCGAGCACGCTCAGACGGGTCACCACCGAAACTCGGCGGCGACCCTGTTCGCGCCGATCCAGCGGGTCACGTTGCGGAGGGTTCACGAAACTGACTCCTCGTATCCGGGGGCTGACCGGGTCAGTGTTGCGAGCGCGCCTTGGTGCTTTCTGGGAATCGCGCGGGCCTGTGCCAGCTGAGCTGCGTAATCGCGCGCATCCGAATCGGGTTCGTGTGTCATGTCACCTAATCCGGCGTCAGTAATTGCCAGGCGTTCACCACCCGATTACCGGAACGGTGGGGTCCTGGGAAAGGTCGATCGAAGGGGCACGGGCTCGTACGGAGTGGCGTCAACGTCGAGAGAAGGTCGAGCCGAGACGGTGGTAGCTCGGTGTCCGTCCGCCAGCTGTGCCGTTTCTGTGGAGAAGCTATGAGCGTGCTGTGGCGGGTGGAACAACGATCCACGGAGGTGACCAGTCAATGAGTACCCGGCGCCGCAAACGTTCTCGTGTGTCGCCATGGTGGCACAACCATTGTTGTTTTCATTCCCGGAAACGCATGACCATCACGGGTGCGACGGCGGGCTGTCGCTTTGGCGCGCTACGTGGCACTATCGGGCAGGTTGTCGCTGAAATCGCACTCGATGGTCGAACGCGGCATGCGCGCCTCGCAAATTTCACCAAGAACTCTCGCCGATACTGGCTGTTGGCGGCACCAGGTCCTTCAACGAAGGAGTGCGGGTCGCCACTCGATGGACGTCGCCTGCCTGCGGCGCCTTGGCCACGGCCTTCGCCGTCGTCCTGACGCACTACGGCGGCACGGCAGCACCTCACTCGTCCACCACACCGGCAGCGACACCCCAGGGAGCCACCACGAGCAACTCCGGCCAGAACCCGGGCCTGTCGCTCCACCGCCCGCACAGGCACCGACAGCGGGGTTCGGCGGCGCCGACGGTTCGTGGCGGTGTGGCTGCCGTCGAAGCTGGCCGTGCGCTGCCCGACTGTGACCTGACCCCAGACCCGGGATCGCCCGCCGGGAGAATGGAGGTGCCTGTCCGATGAGTCGCCACCAGGAGCATCGGCTTCGAGTCGACCCGATCGCCTGCCGTGCGCATGGACTCTGTGCCGAACTGCTTCCCGAGCTGATCGAACTGGATGAGTGGGGCTATCCGATCATCAGTGATCGTCGCGTCGGCCCTGGCTTGCTGCCCGAGATTCGCGCAACCGTCACCGCGTGCCCCACGCTCGCGTTGCGGCTGGCCGACCCACCGCCATAACCTCCATCGGTGGCCCGGCCGGCCCGGTCGTCGGTCGTCCACGCCTGCCGCATTGGCTGACGGTCGGGGTGGTGGCCGCCGTGATCACGGTCGCGGTCACGATGATCCTCTCGCGTCCATGGGTTCGGTCATCCGGCGTGAGCGGCCGCGCACTGCTGCCATCCCGTGGTGGGGCTGCGCCGGGCGGCTCGGCCACGTCGACCATTGCGGCGCCGCTCGCGCTGGACCCCAACGCATTCGCTCCCCGATCCCGCAAGCACGCTGCCCAACACCCCCGCCGCGCCACGGCCCTGGCCTGCGACCGAGGACCCAGCGGTCGAGAGCGTGATCTTCACCGGATAGAGCTCTGCCGCGTGCGCGAGCTGTTGCTCGGCATTGCGGACTTGTTCTTCGGTCATGTTCGGATGCGAGACTTGCGCCATCATCATCGTCAACAGTGCCGACCGCAGTTCCCGCGCGGCCGCTGCCTCGGACTCGGTCACCACAGCGTCGCCGCCCAGCGCGTGCTCGCGGGTCCATTGGGCGAAATCTCCCGCGCTGCCCAGGCGTTCGACGCGGCTCGGCGGCACCGTCCCGGTGGCTGGTCGACTGCAGCGATGGCACGAAGTAGGACAGTCCGCGGCCCACCCATTCCTCGCCTGCCGGCAGCGGGCGTGGGGTGAACGTGCCGATGCCGCCGCTGATCACGATGGCCCTGCACCGAATCTCGGTGTCCGAGTCCGTGCGCACGGTGAAACTCCGTCTACACCGCGATTGAGCCGCGCGCTCGCTGGCCGAGCAGGAACGAGGGCTGGAATCGTTCACCGACCTCGACGGATTCGCCTGGGAGACCGCCGCCATCGCCGTGACGCACTGAGCGGTGCGATCAGTGGAACCGGCTAGGCTCACTTCGCCGCACGAACCGGTGGAGGGCGCATGGCCGAGGTGACCATCTCGACGAGTCGCGGCGACATGCCGTGCTACCTGGCGAAGCCGGCCGGAGAGGGTCCGTGGCCGGGAGTCGTGGTCATCCACGACCTGCTCGGCATGAGCCGCGACGTCCGCGACCACGCCGACTGGCTGGCCGAGCAGGGTTACCTGGCGGTCGCGCCGGACTTGTTCCACTGGGGCACGCGATTCGGGTGCCTGCGTGCGACCTTCCGTGATCTGCGTGCCCGGAGCGGGCCCGCGTTCGACGACGTCGAAGCCGTCCGCTCCTGGCTCGCCGAGCAGCAGGACTGCAGCGGCCGGATGGGCGTCATCGGCTTCTGCCTCGGCGGCGGATTCGCTCTGCTTCTCGCGCCGGGCCACGGATTCTCCGCGTCCAGCGTCAATTACGGCACCGTGCCCAAGGACGCCGACGCGTTCCTCGCCGAGTCCTGCCCGATCGTCGGCAGCTACGGTGGCCGCGACCGGACGTTGCCCGGCGCGGCCGGCAAACTGGAGCGGGCGCTCACCTCGGTGGGTGTCGCGCACGACGTGCACGAGTACCCGGACGCCGCGCACTCGTTTCTCAACAACCACGATCCGGCCGAGGTTTCCCGGCTCGTGGTGATCTTCGGCAAGCTCACCGGTGCCGGCTACCACGAGGAGTCCGCCCAGCACGCCAGACGACGCATCTCCGCGTTCTTCGGCGAGCACCTCGCCAGTTAGCCGCGCTCGGGCGGCTTTCCGCGATTGGCCATGTAGACCGCGGCGGCGGTGCGGCGCTCGAAGCCGAGCTTGTGCAGCATCGAGGACACGTAGTTCTTCACGGTCTTCTCGGCCAGGAACAGCTCGCCTGCGATCTGCCGATTCGTCTTGCCCAGAGCGACCAGGTCGAGCACCCGCCGCTCCTGGGGGCTCAGCTGGGCATACCCGGGATCGAGCCCGGCCTGCTCGCCGCGCAGCCTGTTCAGCACCGACGCGGTCAACGTCGCGTCCAACAGCGACCCGCCCGCCGCCACCGTGCGCACTGCGTCAACCAACGCGAACCCGGACACCTGCTTGAGCATGTAGCCGGCCGCGCCCGCCATGATCGCGCCGAACAACGCCTCGTCGTCGGAGTACGAGGTGAGCATCAGGCAGGCGGGCGGCGGATCGATCGCGGAGCGGACGTCCCGGCAGACCGCGACGCCTTCGCCGTCGGGCAGCCGCACGTCGAGAATGGCGACATCGGGCCGTGCGGCCGGAATCCGCACCAGCGCCTCGGCCGCCGAGCCTGCCTCGCCGACGACGACGAGGTCGTCCTCGGCCTCCAACAACGTCTTCAGGCCGGTCCGGACGATCTCGTGGTCGTCAAGCAGGAAAACCGAAATCATGGTGGCTGCTCCCCGGGCAGTGGCACGGTCCAGATCAACTCGCTGCCGCGATCCTCGGCTCGCCGCACGGAGAACTCGCCGCCCCAGCGGACTGCTCGCTCCTCGAGGTTGCCGAGCCCGCTGCGCCTGCCCGGCTCGTCCGGGATGCCGATGCCGTCGTCGACAACGGCCAGCGACACGCTCCGCCCGGCCCGGTCCACCGTCACGTCGACCGACACGGTCGTCGCGCGCGCGTGCCGCCCGGCATTGGACAGCGCCTCGCGCAAGGTGGCGATCAGGTCCTTGCGCACGGCGGTCGGCACGGCCGAGTCCAACGGTCCGTCGAAGCCGATCTTCGGTTCGAACCCGAGGGCGCCTGCCGATTCGCGCGCGATGCGCAGCAGTTCCGACCGTAGGTCGCCGCGTGCTTCCACCGGCTCCTGTAGGGAGAAGATGCTGTTGCGCACGTCGCGGATGGTCCGGTCGAGGTCGTTGGCGAACCCGGTGAGCCGCTCGGCGATCTTCGGATCGGTGATCAGCCTGCTCAGGCCTTCGAGGCCGAGACCGGTCGCGAACAGCCGCTGAATCACCAGATCGTGCAGATCCCGCGCGATCCGGTCACGATCCTCGAACATGGCCAGCCGCCGCCGATCTTCCTCGGCGCGCGCGAACGCGACCGCGAGCGCGGCGTGCGCTGCGAAGGTCTGCGCGAGCTGGACCTCGGTGTCGGTGAACGGGACCTTGTCGCGGAACTTGGCGATCAGCATCACGCCGAGCGTCTCGTCGCCGACGACCAGTGGGACGGCGATCGCCGAGTCGAGGTCCTGGAGCATGGGCGGCAGTCGCTCGGCGTGGGTCCGCTGCTGTTCGGCGACATGTTCGCCGTACTGCCGCACCACCACCGGTTGCCGGGTGGCGAACGCGACGCCGGTCGCGGTCCCTTCCAGCGGCACGACAAGCCCGGTGAGCCGATCGGCGTCCACGCCCGCCGGTTCGACCACCTCGAACACGAGCTGCGTCGGATCGTCCGGACGCGGACGGGCGACCGCGCCCGCCGAACCGCCGGACACCGTGCGGCCCCGGTCGGCGATCAGCCGCAGCGTCGCATCGAGGTCCTCGCCGGCCAGCAGCGCGCTGGTGACGTCGTAGGAGCCTTCCAGCCAGCGTTCGCGGCGCTGCACCTGGTCGAAGAGCATCGCGTTCTCGATGGCCACGCTGGCAGCGGCGGCCAGCGCGACGACCACGTCATGGTCCTGCTCGGTGAAATCCTCACCGCCCTGCCGATCGGACAGGTAGAGATTGGCGAAAACCTGGCCACGAACCCGAATCGGCACCAGCAGGATCGGCCGGGGGAACGAGCGATAGGGATACGGATCGTCGAGCAGCACCTCGACCACGCCATCGCCGGCCGAGCGGTGGCCGGGTTCGCGGTACTCGACGAGGTCGGACAGGGTCTGCTCCGCGTCGAGTACGCCCAACGCTCCGTAGCGGGCATGGGCGAGGTCGCATGAGGACCGCACGGTTCTGCGCAGCAGGTCGGGCAGGCTGAGATCCCGCGCGATACCGACCACCGCGTCCAGAAGCCTCGGCATGCTGGTCTTGTTCATCACTCCCAGTAGCCCCATCGGCATCTACCGTTCGGAATCAGCGTACGGCGCTTGTCTTGCTATGCCGTCGACTACTGACGGTGATTCGTTACCGGCTTCCACACCGATGGGTGACGGGAATTCTGCGACCGGAGATCGACTCGATCGGAATGCGGATCGTCCGCTCACTCGCCGTGGGCACCCACCAGCGCGGAGACGATTCGACGGCCACGTCTTCCTCCCGCACATAGGACGCGCGACCCACCAAGGTCACGAACCAGCCACTGGCCAAGCCAGGCATGAACGCATCGACCGTGAACGCGACCACCGAGTCGAACACCCCAGCGAACAACGCGGTGCCGGCCGGCACGCGACAGAACACCGAGTCCCCGCGCACCACGAACCGCACCGGCTGCACGGCGGGCAGTGCCTGGCTGGTGTAGACGAGGCGGCCGAGGTCGGTCGTCGCCAGCAGCGCGAGGCACTCGTCGCGGTCCAGCACGTCGAGGCCGAGTGGGTCGGACATCGGACTCCAGAACAGATCAGTTCGGCATTCGTGTTTTCCATACCCTGCCGTCGGGCCTCACCGCGCCGATAGGGCCATTGGACCTGGCAAAAGCGTCACGCGCATAACACGGCGTAGCCGTGCGACGCAAGGGCTCAACAGCCTATGAATTTCGGGCCGGTCGCCCCGGGCGAACACCCTCCGTCGCGATCCACACTCTCCGTGACGGTCAGCCCGGGCCCCCCATCTCAAACGGGGTCTACCGACTTCCACACCTGATTTCCCTGGAGGGAACTTCCATGCGCAAGATCACCAAGAAGACCGCGGTCATCGTCGCGGGTTCGACCCTGCTGGTCGCCGTCGGCGGCGGCGTCGCGTTCGCCTTCTGGTCGAGCACGGGCACCGGCTCCGGCACCGCCGCCGCGTCGGCAGGCACCGGGCTCGTGACCATCAGCCAGGCGACCGCCCCGTCCGACCTGGCGCCGAATGTCGCCCCCGAGGCCGTCACCGGCACCATCAGCAACAGCAACCCCAACTCCGCGTACGTCAACTCGCTGATCGTCACCATCAGCGGCGTCGACAGCGCGCACTCCGCCGGCTGCTCCGCCACGGACTTCGGCCTGACCACCGGCACGACCGCGCTGGCCAAGTCGGCTACGACGAAGCAGAGCCTCACGCTGGCCGTCGGCACCGAACTGGCGCACGGCGCTTCGGTCAACTTCCCCACGTTCAACATCGGCTTCGCGAACGACTCGGCCAACAGCCAGGACGGCTGCAAGGGCGCGAGCCCGACGCTGAGCTACTCCACCAACTGATCACCGGGAAAGGCGGCGGCTCCGGCCGCCGCCTCCTTCAGCGCACCGACGACGCGAGGACGAGGTCGCGATGAGAACGCGGAAAGGCGCCCGAACGGCCATGTTGGCGCTGCTAGGTGTGCTCGGCATCGGGCTAGCCAGTGGCGCGGCCGGGTCGGCGGCGCCGGCGAGAACCGATTTCGCCCTGGGCGTCAGTCCGGCGGCGCAGTCGGTGTGGCAGGGACAATCCACCGCCTACACAGTGACCACAACGGCGAGGGACGGGTTCACCGGCACCGTGTCACTGAACGCGACCGGCAAACCGGCCGGCGCGACAACCGCCTTCACCCCGGCCACGATCGCACTGTCCACATCGGTCTCGTCGCGCACCGCGACACTGATGGTCGGCACCGGTACCAGCACGCCGACCGGTACCTACAACCTCACGATCAGCGCCGCCAGCGGCAGTCTGAGCCACACCACCTCGGTCCTCCTGACCGTGAACCGAGCACGCCCACCCACGCTCGCCCTCTCGGCCAGCCCGTCCTCGAACACGGTCCCCGCCGGATCGACGGCCGCCTACACGGTGGCCATCAACCGCACCAACTTCACCGGCCCGGTCACCATCGCCGTAGCCACCGCCTCCGGCATCTCCGCCTCCGTGCGACCCAACCCCACAAGCAACAACTCCACAACCGTCCAGCTGACCACGAGTCCATCCACAAAGGACGGAATATATCCAGTCGAGATCGCCGGCTGGGCAGCGGCGGCCGGAACCATCGAGTACGCCTCCACCCAGGTCAGCCTCGTGGTCAGCACGCCGAAGGGCAAGCCGTTCACAATCTCCGGCAACCTGACCGGAACCCTCGCCCCTGGCGTGCCAGCGCGACCGCTGAACCTCACCCTGATCAACCCGAACAACCAGAAGCTGAGCATCACCAACCTCGCGGTCACCGTCAGCGGAACCAGTTCCTGCGGCCCCGCCAACTTCGCGGTCACCCAGTACAGCGGCTCCTACCCGCTCAACCTGGCCGCCAACCAAACGGCAACGCTGACTCAACTCGGGGTGCCGACATCCGCGCTCCCGACGGTCGGCATGCGGGATCTGTCCACGAACCAGGACGCCTGCAAGGGCGTGACCGTCAACCTCGTCTACTCCGGCACCGGACAGGGGGCGTGATCATGGCAGCGCACCGAGCACGCGCCGGCTGGCTGGTCACCGGCGTCATCGTCACTACGGTTCTGGGCAGTGGAGTCGCCTACGCCTACTGGCAGTCCAGCGGATCCGGCACGGGCACCGCGGGCACCGGCACCATGACCATCTCGGCCGCCGCGCTCTCCGGCGAGACCGCCAACAGCGCCCTCTACCCCGGCGGCAGCGCGGACGCGATCCTCAAAGTCTTCAACCCCAACGGTTACCCGGTGCAGGTCGCCGCGATCACCAGCTCCGGCACGCCACAGGCCGGCAACAACTGCGCACCGACCGGCGTGCAGTTCGTCGCGCCGACCAGTTTCACCGACACGCAGTTCACCCTGCCTGCCGACCAGTCGACCGTGCTGCACCTGGCAGGCGCCATGTCGATGGACACCACCTCCGCGAGCGCCTGCCAGGGCCAGACGTTCTCCCTACCAGTAACGGTGACGGTGAAGAAGTGATCTCGCTACCATTCGGCCGCCTCAGTCGTCGCGGCGTCCTGGTGCTCGCCGGCAGCGCGACCGGAATCGTGCTCGTCGGCGGCGGCGTCGCCTGGGCCTACTGGGACACCACCGCCAGCGTGCCCACCTACGCCTTCGCCGACTCGGTCGGCGCGGGCGGCGCGCCGACCGCCAGCGCGAACAACGGCTCGATCGCCCTGACCTGGCCGGCCAGCAGCACCGTCGCCGGCCACGCCGTCGGCGGCTACCTGGTCAACCGCTACGCCAACGCATCCGGCGGCAGCGCGACCCCGGCCGCCCAGGGAACCTGCGCCGCCTACCCGGTCAGCGCGACCACCTGCACCGAAACCAACATCCCCGCCGGCACTTGGTACTACACGGTCACTCCGGTACTGGGCGCGTGGCACGGCTCGGAAAGCCCGCGCAGCAACGGCATCAGCACCGCCGACACGTTCACCCTGTCACTGTCGTCCGGCGCCACCGCCGGCACGTCGTCGACCCTGACCATCACCGCGAAGGCCGGCAGCCAAACCGACGCCGGCTACACCGGCGCCAGAAACCTCACCTTCAACGGCCCCGGCACCGCACCCGACGGCACCCACACACCGACCTACCCCACCAACCCGGTCACCTTCACCAACGGCGTCGCGACCGTGCCGATCACCCTCTACAAAGCCGAAACCGCGACGTTGTCGGTCGCAGACGGCACCGTCACCGGCAGCACCAGCGTCACAGTGAATCCCGCCGCCGCCAGCCAGTTCGCCGTCTCGGCGCCGTCCTCCCCCGTCGCGGGCGTTGCGCAGTCGGTCACCGTGACCGCCCAGGACGCCTACCAGAACAAGGCAACCAGCTACACCGGCACCAAAACCCTCGCCTGGTCCGGCCCCGGCACCGCACCCGACGGCACCCACGTGCCGACCTACCCCACCAACCCGGTCACTTTCGGTTCCGGCGCGGCAACGGTCTCGATCACCCTCTACCGCAGCGAAACCACCACCCTCGCCGCATCCGACAGCACCATCTCCGGCACCTCGCGCTCGTTCATGGTGGCGGCAGCGGCCGCGTCGCAGTTCAACGTCCCCACCCCGGCAACGCAGGTTGCCGGGATCGCGTTCTCACTCACGCTCACCGCGCAGGACCAGTACCAGAACAAGGCAATCAGCTACACCGGTTCCAAGACGCTGACCTGGTCTGGCCCCAACGGTGCGCCGGATGGCACCGATGCACCCAGCTACACCAACCCGGCTTTCTCCTCCGGCACCGCATCCGTGACGATCACCTTGGTCAAGGCCGAGTCACCAACCCTCAAGGCCACCGACGGCACCATCAACGGAACCTCCGGCACCTTCACCGTCAACGC
>DASYBO010000303.1:0-9986 GCA_036500685.1 Pseudonocardiaceae bacterium
TTCGCGCGCGTAGACCTGCTCGACGTACTGCGAGAGCACCAGCACCGGCAGGCCGGGCAGCCGCCGCCGAGCCGCGATCGCGGCGCGCAGCCCCTCGTCGGTGAAAGTGGGCGGCAGCCGCACGTCGACGACGGCCACGTCGGGTCGCTCGGCGAGCAGCGCGTCCAGCAGTTGCGCGCCGTCCTCGACCGCGGCCACCACGTCGATGTCGTTGGCGGTGAGCAGGCGGACGAGTCCTTCGCGCAGCAGCGCGAGATCTTCGGCTACGACAACGCGTAGGCGAGCTGGCACGGCAACTCCATGGTCACGATCGTTGGCCCGCCGACCGGGCTGGCCACGCCAACGATGCCATCGAACCCGGCCAGCCGGCGAGCGACGCCGGCCAGGCCGCCGCCCTCGGGCATGTCGGCGCCGCCGCGACCGTTGTCGCCGACCATCACGCCAAGCCTGCCTGCTTCGTGAGTGATCCGGATCCAGGCGTTGGTGGCGCCACTGTGCTTGGCCATGTTGGTCAGCACCTCGGTGAGCGCGAAGTACATCGCGGACTCGACCGGCGCTGGTGCGCGACCGGGCAGGTTGACGCTGAGCTCGATCGGGATCGCGCTGCCAAGGGCGAGCGCTTCGGCCGCGCCGGCCAAACCCCGGTCGGCCAGGATCGGCGGATGGATGCCCCGGACCAGTTCGCGAAGTTCGGACAGGGCGAGGCCGGTCGCCACCTTGGCTTCGGCCAGCAGTTGCTGGGCGGCGTCGGGGTCGGCGGCCAGGACTTGTTCGGCCATGCCGAGGCTCATGCCGAGCGAGACCAGCCGCGCCTGGGCCCCGTCGTGCAGGTCGCGTTCGATCCGGCGGATCTCCGCTGCCTGGGTGTCCACCGCGTCGTCGCGGGAGCGGGTCAGCTCGGTGATCCGGGTGGCCAGGCGCACGGTCTCGGCCGGCGAGAGCAACTGGTGCTGCAACCAGGTGTAGCCGCGCAGCGCCGGCTTGGCCACGAAGTAGGTCACCACCGTGAAGGCGAGCCCCAGCCCCAACGCCACCGCCTGGTGCTGGCCGGCGGGAACCATGTGAGGCAGGTCGGCAATGAAAGCTGGTTGGCGCTGCCGGTCCACCCAGTCCTTGAGGACATAGCCGTAGCCGAGCACGCTCAGGAACACGCCGCCCGCCGGGATCGCGGCGAGCAGTTGGCCGCCGGTGAGGTCGACGGCGAGCCAGCGGATGTCGCGCCAGGTGGCCGGGTCCGTTCGGTAGGCGTCCAGCCGCGCCGCGCTGCCGTGTTCGGGCAGCTGGCGGTAAGGGCGCGGGATGGGGGTGCCCATCACCCTGGCCGCCCACAACCGGTGCAGGTCGGCGAGGTCGCGCAGCCGATCCAGCGCCCAGCGGGCCGGCATCCGGCCGATGCCCAGCGGGATCAGCAGCGCGCTGATCATCAGCACCAGGCCGACGCCCCCCTCGAGCACGACCGCGGCCACCAGAGCGATGGACCAGCCGATGCAGCTCAGCCGGTTCGGCTCGGAGTCTTTCTTCGCCATGTGTCCATTGTCGATGGCGCGCGGGTTTTCGTCCCTACTGCTAGACCCACCTTGCCAAGTCCAGTAGCTCATTAATTATGAATAAATATTGACATTGGCCCACCCACCCGGCAACCTCTCGTGGAGCGCGATGAGGCGCGAACCAGAGAGGGCTGCGATGTCCAGAAGTGTGGGAAGACTCGGCTTACTCGCTGCTGCCGTACTGGCGGCAACCGTGGGCGTGCTGCCGGCCAACGCGACGCCGGCACACCACAGCACCCCGACCGTCGACCAGGGCGCCCCCAACTACTACAACAGCGGCCTCGATCCCACCCCGTACATGGGCTGGAACACCTACTACGGCCTCGGCGCGCCCACCGAGACGCAGGTCAAGAGCGTGGCCCAGTACCTGGTGTCCAGCGGCATGGCCAAGGCCGGTTACGACATCGTCTGGCTGGACGGCGGCTGGCAGGGCACCCCGCCGCGCGACGCGAACGGCAACCTCCAGGCCGACCCGGCCAGGTTCCCGGACGGCATCCCGAACACCGTCGACTACCTGCACGGCCTCGGCCTCAAGGTCGGCATCTACACCGACGCCGGCGCCTACGACCCCGCGCACTGCGGCCTTGGCAGCGGCGGCCACTACCAGCAGGACACCGACCAGTTCGCTGCCTGGAAGGTCGACGCGGTCAAGGTCGACTTCCTCTGCGGCATCGCCCAGAACCTCGACCCGGCCACGGTGTACGCCCAGTTCAGCGCGGCGTTGAACAACTCGGGCCGCAAGATGATCCTGAACCTGTGCGACCCGGTGACCAGCGCCTGGGGCAGCTATCCGCCCAGCGAGCAGGCCGGCAACGCCTACACCTGGGGTCCGACCATCGCCGACTCCTGGCGCACCGACACCGACATCGCCTTCGGCAACGCGACCGCCGGTGAATGGGCCGACGTGCTGCGCAACCTGGACGACAACGAGGCACACCCGGAAGCCAACGGTCCCGGTCACTACAACGACCCCGACTACCTGATCCCGATGCGCCAACTCCCCGACGGCAGCTACGAGCTGACCCAGGAGGAGTCGACGACGCAGCTGGTGATGTGGGCCGAGATGGCGTCCCCGCTGATCGTCGGTTCCGACCCGCGCACCCTCCCGCAGGCCATGATCGACACCCTTGACAACCCGGAGATCGTCGGGGTCGACCAGGACCCGCTGGACGTCCAGGGCGTTCGCGTGGCCAGCGACAGCGTCGGCGACGTGTACAGCAAGGTGCTCTCGGGTAGTGGCCAGCGCGCCGTCGTGCTGCTCAACCGCAGCGCTTCGGCCGCGCCGATGACCGTCACCTTCGCCAACGCAGGCCTCACCGGCACCGTCGGCATCCGCGACCTGCGAGCCCGCGCGAGCCTCGGCACCGCGACCGGTTCGTACACCGTCACCGTGCCCGCGCACGGCACCGCGTTCCTCAAGCTCTCCGGTAGCGACCTGCTGCCCGGCACCAGCCTCGGCGGCAACGCAACAACCAGTCCGGCCCTGGTCCGTTTCGACGACACCCACGGCGCCACCTTCGCTCGGGCAGCAAATGGCGGGCTGGAGGAAGAGACCCTCAACGGCACCTGGGCCGCGAACTGGACCGACCTCGGCGGCCAGATCCTCGGCCAGCCCGCTGCTTACGGCTCCTCGAACGGCCGGATCGACGTGTTCGTGCGAGGCACCGACAACCAGGCCTACCAACGCACCTTCAACGGAGCGAGTTGGGGACCGTGGATCGGCCTCGGTGGCACCATCACCGACGCGCCGACCGTCGCGTTCACCTCGCCCACCGCCTGGATGATGGTGGCCACCGGCGCGGATGGTTCGGTCTGGCAACGCAATGCCGGGTCGTCCAACTGGGCCAGCATCGGCACGCCCAACGGCAAACCGGTCTACGGCAGGCCGAGCGCGGTCAGCGACTCCCTCGGCGCCTACGTCGCCGTGCGCGCTTCCGACGACTCGGTGTGGTGGCGCACGGTCGACACCGCCGGCAACTGGTCGGCCTGGTCCGACCTCGGCGGCACGATCAGCGGTAGCCCGACATTGCTGGCCACCCAGGGTCGGATCTACCTGTTCGCTCGGGCCAGCGACTACACGCTGTGGCAGCGCAACTTCGTCAATCAGCAGTGGGGTGGCTGGTTCCCGCGCACCGAGTTCGTCAGCGACCAGTTCGACGGCGCCCTCGGTGTAGCGGCCGGAGCCAACGGATCCGCCTGGATCGCCGGCCGCAACCAGGATGGCCAGATATTCCAGACGGTGCTGTAAGGATTGGTTCGTGACGGAGCAAACCAGAAAACGAACCGTTGTGGTCACGGGCGCGGCGTCGGGTATCGGCGCCGCGACCGCGGCGGCCCTCGCCGCCGCCGGTGACCAAGTGATCGCGGTGGACATCAGCGCGCGGGTGACCGAGCACGCCAACACGGTGCCGGTGGTCGGCGACGTGGCCAGCGAGGACTGCTGGCGACAGGTCGTCGAGCTGAGCGGGGGAGTGGACGCGCTGGTGAGCAACGCGTACACCAAAACCACCAAACCCCTTGACCAGACCAGCCCGGCGGAATGGGCGCGCCAGCTCGACGTCAACCTCACCGCCGCCTACCTGGCCACCCGCGCCTGCCTGCCATCGCTGCGCGAGCGCGGCGGGTCGATCGTGCTGGTGTCCTCGGTGCACGCACGGTTCGGCCTGCCCGGCAGCGGCGCCTACGCCGCGACCAAGGGCGCGCTGGTCTCGCTCGGCCACCAGCTCGCCGTCGAGTACGCGCCGGACGTGCGGGTGAACACCGTCCTACCCGGACCGATCGAAACCCCGGCCTGGCGCGACGTTTCCGAGGCGGACCGGCGACGAAGCATCGCCGCGACCCCGCTGGGCCGGTTGGCCGACCCGGCCGAGGTGGCCTCGGTGATCGCGTTCCTGCTCTCGCCCGGTGCGTCCTATGTGACCGGTGCCGAGTTCGTTGTGGATGGTGGCTGGTCGGTGCAGAAGGACTCGGCCTGACCGCTTGACAAGGAAGGTGACAATGAAGATCACTGACGTCGAGACGTTTCTCGTCGCGCCGCGCTGGCTGTTCCTCAAGATCAGCACGGACGAGGGGATCGTCGGCTGGGGAGAGCCAGTGGTCGAGGGGCGCGCCGAGACCGTGCGCGCCGCGGTAGGTGAACTCGCCGATCTGGTGCGCGGCCAGGACCCGCTGCGCATCGAGGAACACTGGCAGGTGTTGCGGCGGGCCGGTTTCTACCGGGGCGGTCCAGTCCTCTCCAGCGCGCTCGCCGGCTACGACCACGCGCTGTGGGACATCGCCGGCAAGGTTCGCGGCGCGCCCGTGCACGAACTGCTCGGCGGCCCGGTGCGCGACCGGGTCCGGGTGTACTCGTGGGTCGGCGGCGACCGGCCCCACCACATCGCCGACGCCGTCGCCGATCAGGTGGAGCGCGGTTTCACGGCGGTGAAGATGAACGCGGCCGGACCGCTCACCGCGATCGCGTCACCTGCCGAGGCCAACGGGGTGCTGGCCAGGGCCCGCGAGGCCCGCGAAGTGCTCGGCCCGGACCGTGACCTGGCCATCGACTTCCACGGCCGCGTCTCGCCCGCGATGGCGCGGCGGTTGCTGCGCATGCTGGAGGAGGTGCAGCCGATGTTCGTCGAGGAGCCGATCCTGGCCGAGACCCAGGGCGACGCGCTCGCCTCGCTGGTCGCCTGCTCCGGCGTGCCCATCGCCACCGGCGAGCGGCTGTACTCGCGCTGGGAGTTCAAACCCGCGCTGGACGCGGGTGTCGCGGTCGTGCAACCCGATCCCTCGCACGCGGGCGGCATTTCCGAACTGCGCCGGATCGGCGCGCTTGCCGAGATCTACGGTGCGAGCCTGGCCCCGCACTGTCCACTCGGGCCGATCTCACTCGCGGCCAGCCTCCAGGTCGCGTTCGCAACGCCGAACTTCCTGATCCAGGAACAGAGCCTGCGTATGCACTACAACGTCGGCACCGAGTTCACCGACTACCTGGTTGACTCGTCCCCGTTCGACTTCGTCGACGGCTACGCGACCCGCCCGCTGCGCCCCGGCCTCGGCATCGAGGTCGACGAGGCGGCCGTGCGCCGAGCCGACGAGATCGGCCACAACTGGCGCTCCCCGGTCTGGCGGCACGAGGACGGCAGCCTGGCCGAATGGTGAGAGCTACGGCCGGCCGAAGGCGACCGGCACCCGCTGGCTCAGCTTGGCCGCGAGGCCGGCCATGGTGTTCCAGGTGATGACCGGGGCGCCGCTGGAACAGATCACGATCACGCTGCTCGCCACCACCGCGGCGATCAGCTTGTTCGAGCCCTGACCGAAAAGGCCGGTCACGGTCTGCTCGTGCGCCCAGATCCGGGTCGAGCCGGAGAACAGGTCGACCGCGACGTCCTGCTCGCCGTGCACCCGGACCGAGGCTCCGGTGCTGACCCCGCGTTCCTTGATCCGCTCGAATTCGGCGTGCGCGTCCGTGATCGACACCAGCGGCGTCATCTGCGACCACACCCACTGCCGCACGCCCCGGTTCTGCATCGACCGGAACGCGGTCAGGCTGCCGGCAGCGCCCGCCCGCTCAGCCCATTCGGTCCGTTCGCCTTTGCTGCCGGTGCGCCAGGTCTTCTCACTGATCCTGCGCCAGCCCGAACCGGGCAGGTCCGAGGTGGTCAGCAGCCGGGCCAACGCGTCGCGTTTCTCGGGAGAACTCCCGAACAGGTTGGCCAGTGCGCTGAGCCGTTCAACTACCACCCGCGCATGGTGCCAGAACGGCTGGTCAGCCGGTCGCCGAGGTGAGCATCATGGTGACGACCATGACCGCGTTCCGCGCTTCCGGCTCGCCGCCTGCGAGCAGGTGCGAGTACATGAACGAGTCGCCGATGCGCACCATCGCCTTGGCCAGCACGTCGGTCGGCAGCCGCAGCCGCACGTGGCCTGCCGCGACCTCCTCGTCGAGCATGTCGGTGAGCAGGCAGGTCAGCCGGTCCTCGACAACGCCCGGCGACATCACCACCCGCATGAACAGCAGCGGGTCGCGCTTGATGAGCTGGAGCAAGGGCGGCGCCTTGACGATCGTGTTGATGTAGCGCTCGAACCCGGCCAGCACCTTCGCCACCCCGATCGTGCCGGCCTCGGTCAGCTCGGCCTTGATCTGCAGAAAGGTGCGTTCGGCAAGGCCGGCCAGGACCAGGCCGAGCAGATTGTCGTGATTGCCGACCCGCCGGTAGAGGGTCGCCCGGCTCAGGCCCAGCTCGCCGGCCAGTGCGGACATGTCGATCGGCAGGCCGGCCAGGTACGCTCCGGTCGCCGCCGGCAGCACGCCGTCTAGGCCTCGTGGCGGGTGAGCTGGGTGGTCCATCCGAGTCATTGTGCGGTACCGTGAGACAAATGGCCACTCTGTCTCACCGAGGAGCCCGGATGGCGCGAGTTGACTACGTCGACCACGGTGGCAGCGGCCCGGTCGTGGTTCTGCTGCACAGCTTCCTGATGGACGCGACCATGTTCGCGCCGCAGGTCGCCGAGTTCGGCGCGGAGTTCCGGTTCATCGGCGTCAACCAGCGCGGCCACGGCGACACCCCGGCCACCGAGGCGTTCGACTACTGGGACAGCGCCCGCGACGTGCTCGAACTGCTCGATGAACTGGGCATCGACCGCGCCGCGTTCGTCGGGGTCAGCCAGGGCGGCTTCGTGGCCATGCGCGTCGCGCTGCTCGACCCGCAACGGGTCGCCGCGCTCGCCCTGATCAGCTCCTCGGCCTCGCCCGAGGCCCCGCCCACCGCAGCCAACTACCGCCAGATGGCCACGAACTGGCTGGAAATGGGCCCGATCGACCCGATCGTCAACATGATCGCCGCGATCTGCCTCGGCAACATGGAAGCCGAGGACTGGAAGGCCAAATGGCGGGCTCAGCCGACCGAATCGGTCGAGGTGCTGGTCGGCGCGCTGGTCAGCCGGGACGACATCGTCGGGCGGCTCGGCGAGATCGACGCGCCCGCGCTGGTCCTGCAGGGCTCGGCCGACCTGGCCTATCCGCTGGGACGCGCGCGAGAAATCGCCGAGGGCCTGCCCAAGGCGGAGGGGCCGATCGTGATCGAGGGCGGCGCGCACTTCCTGAGCCTGACCAACCCCGACGAGGTCAACGCCCACCTCGGCCCGTTCCTGCGAGCGAATATCTAGGTTTTCGTCCGGGTCTTGCGCTTCTGCTTGGCCGCGACCCGCCGGAAGTCCTCGGTCGCCTTGTCCACCAACGCGCGCATGGCCCGTTCCGCGCCGTCCGCGTCGCTGTCCCGGATCGCCTCGAACACGGTGCGGTGGCTGGGCACCGGGTCGTCGGCCGGGTCCGCGTTGTGCACCACCTTGTCGCGTTGGGCGAGGCCGTTGGCGATCACCCGCTCCATCTCCACCAGCAGCGGGTTGTGCGTCGAGGCCAACAGCGCGCGGTGGAAGTCGAGGTCCGCCTCGACGGCGTCGGCGCTGCCGCTCGCGGCGGCCATCTGACCGAGGGCCTTGTCCAGCGCGGCCAGATCCTCCTCGGTGGCCCGGTCCGCGGCCAGCCTCGCGGCTGCCGGTTCGACGATCGTGCGCACCTCGGTCAGGTACTCCAGCAGTTCGAGGTCGGGCGGACCCGCCGACTGCCAGCGCATCACGTCCCCGTCGAGCAGGTTCCACGAGCTGCGCGGCCGCACGAACGTACCGCGTTTCTGCCGCGCGCCGATGATTCCCTTGGCGGAGAGGACCTTCAGCGCCTCGCGCAGCGCTGTCAGGCTGACGTCCAACTCCTCGCGCAGCGCGACAAGGTCCAACGTCGCGCCCTCCGGGATCTCGCCGGACAGGACGCGCATCGCGAGTGCCTGCACGGTCTGTCCGTGCACTCCGCGCAGCTGGTAGTCAGCCACCGAACCTCCGCATCCCGGTCATCGAGTCACCAGTATGGCGCCTGGCCCCTGGTCGCCGTTGGATCATAATTTATGAATACATCTTGACAGCGGCGTAGCGACGTTGCAACCTTCCTCACATTCGCCCATGCCTTCCGGTCGAGCGATCGACCAGCGCAGCGTCGCGGTAGACAAGGAGAACGCCTGATGGGCACAGAAGGACTCAATCGCCGACACTTCTTGACGGGACTCGGTGCGCTCGGCGCACTCGGCGCGACCGGTCTGCTCAGCGGCTGCGTCACGTCGGCCGGTGGCGGGGGTGGTCAGAGTTCCGGCGCGGTGAGCGTCGAGTCGAACCTGTCCGACTCGACCCAGAAGCCCGCGATGCAGCAGCTGATCGACGCCTTCAACGGGCAGGGCAAGACCAAGGCTTCGCTGAACACGATCGACTCGGAGACCTTCCGCACCCAGCTGCCCACCCTGCTCACCTCGGGCAACCCGCCGGACATCTACACCTGGTACGCGGGCTCGGTGGCCAGGTCCTATGCGGACAAGGGCCTGCTGCTCGACCTCAGCGACGTGTGGAAGTCCATCACCAACTACAGCCCCGCGCTCAAGTCGCTGAGCAGCAACACCAGCGGCCAGCAGATCTTCGTCCCGGTCAGCTACTACTGGTGGGGCATGTTCTACAAGAAGTCCAACTTCGCCAAGTGGGGCGTGCAGAAGATCCCGACCACCTGGCCGGAGTTCATCAGCCTGTGCCAGCTGCTCAAGAGCAAGGGCGTCGCCCCGATCGGCTGCGGCGCGGGCGGCAACACGCCGTGGGTCGCGTCGGCCTGGTTCGACTACCTCGACATCCGGCTCAACGGCGCCCAGTACCACCGCGATCTGCTGGCCGGCAAGCACAGCTTCACCGACCCGCAGGTGCAGAAGGTCTTCCAGCAGTGGTCGACCGTGCTGGCCTACTTCGACCCGCAGTCCACCGCCCTGCCCTTCCAGGACGCGACCACGTCGCTGCTGCAGAACCGCACCGGCATGATGCTGATCGGCACCTTCTTCGCCGACGCCGTGCCCAAGGACGTCTTGGACGACATCGACTTCTTCCAATTCCCGATCATCGACCCGAGCGTCCCGGTGGTCGAGGAAGGCCCGACCGACGGCTTCTTCGCCAGTTCCCGGTCCAGCCACGTGGCCGGCACCAAGGACTTCCTCACCTGGATGGCCACCCCGCCCGCCCAGGAGCTGTACATGAAGGTCGGCGGCGGCACGATCCTGCCGGCCAACCCGTCGGCCAAGGACGCCGGCACGCCGCTGGTGGCCAAGGGCAAGGAAATGCTGGCC
The DNA here is from genome assembly GCA_036500685.1 of Pseudonocardiaceae bacterium. Classification (GTDB taxonomy): domain Bacteria; phylum Actinomycetota; class Actinomycetes; order Mycobacteriales; family Pseudonocardiaceae; genus CAJCJE01. Next base: position 9,740 of record DASYBO010000303.1, read on the forward strand.
AAGGCGGCCGACCTCACCCAGTTCTTCAACCGCGACTCCAGCGACGCCCTCCAGCCCACCGCCGACGCGGCCCTGACCCAGTTCATCCAGAAGCCGGACCAGATCAACTCGATCCTGAGCACCTGGCAGTCGGCGGCCAAGAAGGTCTGGTCGTCCTGACGTGGCCACCTTGACCGCACCGTCCCGGGTCAGCTCGACGCCCGCGCCGACCAAGCGTCGGCGTGGGCGCAAGATCTCGCCGATGCTG
>DASYBO010000304.1:0-2400 GCA_036500685.1 Pseudonocardiaceae bacterium
GCCATGCGCGACCTGCACGAGGCGGGCTGCGAGATCCTGACCATCACCCAGTACCTGCGCCCGAGCCCCCGGCACCACCCTGTCGAGCGATGGGTGAAGCCGGAGGAGTTCGTCGAACACCAGGACCAAGCGCGCGAGATCGGCTTCTCCGGAGTGATGGCCGGTCCGCTGGTGCGCTCGTCCTACCGTGCCGGTCGGCTCTACGCCCAGGCCATGAACAAGCGCGGCGAGCAGGTCCCGGCCAACCTGGCCCACCTCACCGAGGCAGGCCCGGCCGCTCAGGAAGCCAGCAGCCTCCTTGCCCGCTAACCAACTGTTTGGTTAGTTGGGGGCCGGCGCGACGAACTCGTCAAACCGGTCCCGCTTGATGTACATGTCCCAGTAGGTCTGCGCGAGGTCGGCCGGGTCGATCAGCGCGCCGGGAACCGCGTTCTTGCCGTACTCCCGGATCGCGTCGCTACCCGCGATGCCGCCGCCGACCTGGAGCAGTCCCGCGTAGACGCCGGTGTCGGCCAGGGCCGCGTTGAGATTGAGCAGATAGCTGCGCGCCGCGGCCATGGCGATGCCGATATTGCTCATCTGCGGGTACGCCACGCTGGCCGAGCCGCCCGTGCCCATCAGCAGCGCACCATCGCCGCGCGCGAGCATGTCCGGCAGCACGGCGCCGAACAGCTCGATCGGGGCGCGTACCAGCAGGTCGAGCAGGTATTCGAGGGATTCGACGGTCAGCTCGACGGCCGACGTGACCCGACCCATCCAGTCCAGCCCGGTCGGCGCGAACTCGACAACGTCGATCCGGCCGAACCGCTCGGTGATGGCGGCGATGGTGCGCTTGAGCGCGACGCGATCGGCGACATCGCAGGCGAACGCGGCCGCGTCGATCCCCTCCGCGCGCAGTTCGTCGGCCAGCGCGGTCACCTTGGCCTCGGTCCTGGCCACGAGCGCGACGCCGAATCCTTCCCGGCCGAACCTGCGCGCCACGGCCTGGCCGAGCCCGGCGCCGGCACCGATCACGGCAATCGTTTTCGACATGCGAAATCCTCCACCAGATAACTTGAGGGTGTTCTCAACTTCCCTGGCGAACCTAGCACGAAGGTGAGGGCTTCCTCAAGTTCATACAATGGGGCATGCCTTCGTCAACCGAAGCGTCCCGACCACTGCGCAGCGATGCGTTGCGCAACCGCGCTCTGCTGATCGACGCCGCGCGCGAACTGTTCGCGGAGCGCGGCGTTGACGTCGCCCTTGACGAGGTGGCGCGGCGGGCCGGCGTCAGCATCGGCACGCTGTACAACCGCTTCCCGAACCGGGCGGTGTTGATCGAGGCGGTGTTCGGCGACCGACTGGAGAAGATCGCCGGGTTCGCCCTCCGCGCCTTGGCCGATCCCGATCCCTGGGAGGGTTTCGCCGCCTACCTCTTCGACGTGTGCGAACTACAGGCCGCCGACCGCGGCTTCAACGCGGTGGCCGCGCGCGGCCTTGCCGACTCCGCCGCCAACGAGGGCCTGCGGCGCCAGATCAGCGAGGCGATGGCGCAGTTGATCGAGCGAGCCAAGCAGGCCGGCACCATGCGCGCCGACCTCGCCATCGAGGACCTCGCCTTCGTGGTCTGGGGCGTCGCCCAGACCGTGGACCGCACGGCGAGCGTGGCCCCGCGCATCTGGCGGCGGCACCTCGCCCTGTTGCTGGACGGCTTCCGCGCGGAGGCCGCCCACCCGCTCCCGGAACCCCCGCTCAACCCGGGAATGTCACACGCGGCCATGCCGGAGTGCGACCTGTCGCCCGACTAACAACCAACTAGTCGTTTGCCTGGTGGCGGTTTGCCGCGACCGCGACGTTGAGCTCGGGGAAAGACAGCGCGTCGGCGGTCGTGTCGTAGGTTCCGTCAGTCAACAGCTCCTTGGTGGCGCGGGCGGCGACCGCGTAGGCGGCCTGCGCGATACCGGAACCGAGACTGATCCGCACCGCGCCCGCCGCGGCGAACTCGGCGACGGAGGGCGCGCCGGGCCAGGCCATCACCGAGATCGGCACCGGCCCATCGGACAGCTTCCCGACCACCGCGGTGTCCACGAGACCGGGCACGAACAGACTGTTCACCCCGGCAACGGCGTACGCGTTGGCGCGCTGTTCGGTGAGACCGGGCCGCTCGTCGGGCGTGCCGATGCCGGCCAGGTAGATGTCGGTGCGCGCGTTGATCCACACCGGAATGCCGAGCCGCTGCCCCGCTTCCCATGCCGCGACGAGTCGTTCGACCTGTGCCGCCGGCTCGAAGAGCTTGGCGCCGATCCGGTCCTCGATGTTCACGCCGACGGCGCCGGCCTGCACCACCGCGGTCACGGTCGCGGCGACCGCCTCCGGCGATTCGCCGTAGCCTGCCTCGATGTCCGCGGACACCGGCAGGTC
>DASYBO010000305.1:0-10358 GCA_036500685.1 Pseudonocardiaceae bacterium
CCGCGTCTTCGTCCACTCCGGACACATGGACGACCGGTTCGACCCCGGCCGCACGCAGCACGGCCAGCCTGGCCGGCGACGCGGAAGCAAGTACCAAGCGCACCCCGCGAGCCTAACCAGGCCGGCCGTGCCTGTTTACGCTGGTTCCCTTGCCAGTTCGGTCGGTGCCGGTACCGGGAGCGACTTCGGCTTGGCCGACCTGGACATCAGCAGACAGGCCACCGCGCCGAGCACCAGCACCGCCAGCGGCAGGATCAGGGTGGTCCGCGCGGCCGAGGTGAAGCCCTCCCGGAACGCGTCCTGCCCAGCCTTGGCCAGTGCCGCCGCCACCTGCGCGGGTAGACCGGTCGCATGCGCGGCCACGCCGCCGCCGGTGCTCGCGGTCGCCGCCTGCGCGTCGACCGTCGCGATGAACCTGTCGCGGAACTGCGGCGGCAGCGTTGCCGCGTTGGTCACCGCGGCCGCGTGCATGGTCGCGGTCAGCCGGGCCTGCAACAGCACCCCGATGGCCGCGCTGCCGAGCACGCCGCCGACCTGGCGGAACGTGTTCAGCACACCGGCGGCCGCGCCCATCTGCGGCAGTGGCACCGAAGCCGTTGCCAGATTCGCCAACGGCGAGAACACACAGCCGACGCCGAAACCGACCACCAGCAGCGAAGGCGTGAACGACCACGGCTGCGAATCCGGACCGGCATGCGCGATGAGCAGGCCCATTCCTAGTGCCATGGTGGCGAAGCCGATCAGCGACACCCACTTTCCGCTGATCCGGTCGGACAGTTTGCCCGCGAACGGCGCGACCACCCCGGACAACAACGACATCGGCGCGCCGAGCACACCGGCCATCAGCGGGCTCAGCCCGAGCACGCTCTGCCAGTAGATCGCCAGTGGCAGGAACATTCCGGTCAACGCGAAACCGATGGCCAGGTTGGCCAGGTTCGCGGTGGCGAAGTTGCCGAACCGGAACAACACCAACGGCATCAGCGGATCGTGACCGCGCCGCGCGCCGATCCCTTGCCACCACACGAATGCGATGAGCAGGATCACGCCCGCCGCGATCAGTTCCGGGACGGTGATCGGGCCGATCGCCTTGCCCCAGTCGTCCTGCTGCCCGTTCTGCACGCCGAACACCACAGCGAACAGGCCGAGGCCGGACAGCACCGCGCCGACCAGATCGAAGCGCTGCCGGCGGCTGGGTAGCTTGCCGGGCAACAGGATCAGCGACGCGATCACGCCAGCGACCCCGATCGGCACGTTCACCAGGAAGATCCACTGCCAACCGAGGTTGTCGACAAGGACCCCGCCGAGCAGCGGACCGGTGATGGTGGCCAGACCGGCGATCCCGCCCCAGATGCCCAGCGGCGCGCCACGCTTCTCCGGCGGGAACAGGCTGGTGATGAAGGCCACCGTCTGCGGGGTCAGCGCGGCTGCGCCGAGACCCTGCACCACCCGCGCCGCGATCAGCATCTCCGCGTTGCCGGACAGCGCGCACCACAGCGATGCCGCGGTGAACACGGCAAGGCCGCCGACGAACATGTTCTTGCGGCCGATCCGGTCACCCAGGCGCCCGGAGACTAGCAGCGGCACCGCGAACGCGAGCAGGTAACCACTGGTCACCCAGACGATCTCGTTCAGGCTCGCGTTCAGGCCCTTGATCATGGCCGGAATCGCCACGCTGACGATGGTGGTGTCCAACAGGATCATGAAGAACCCGACACACAGGGCCGTCAGCGCGACCCACGGATTGACTTGTCTGCGGGTCATCCCGCCACCCCCTCTGAACTATCCGGCTGGTGAGCCGGGTTTCGAATGATGCGCAGCGTTTCGCCGGACTGATCAGGCCCCGGATAGGTCGGCCAGTGCAGCGCGCCGCTGTCGATGTCGTTGATGAACTGGGTCGTCCAGGCGAGTTCGGTCTCCTGGAGGGCCAACATCAGCTTGGTGTCGATCCAGTACATGTCCTCGACGCCCCGGTTTCCCAGGCTTTCCACGTAGATCTTGATGGTGGCGATGCGCCCCGCGAGGTCCATCTCCCTGCGCCGCAACTGGATAAGCGCATCGTCACGGTCCAATGTGTGCAGTAGGCCGATGCCGACCGGGTAGATTGGGAACTCGTCGACCGGTTCGGCGATGATCTCCCGCAGCCGGTCGGCGAACGCGTCCCGGCCCGCCTCGGTGATCCGGTAGGTGGTGCGTTCCGGACGCCGGCCCTCCCGCGAGGTCTCCACCACCTCGATGACGCCGTGCCCGGCCATCCGCTCGATCGTGTGATACAGCGAGCCAGCGGACAGCTTCAGCACCTTGCCGGCCTGCCGCGCGCGCAGCACCTGGTGCATCTCGTAGGGGTGCATCGGCCGCTCGTGCAGCAGTTCCAGCGCCATCAGCGCCAACGGCGTCAACGTCACCCGCGATCGCCCCGACATGGTTCACCTCAGCTTGTTCCCAACCAAATATTCCACGTGGACTATATATACCGGACGAATCACCTTCAATTGGTTTCTGAGCAGCACAAACGCGGCGGCGCCGATGTTCGGCGCCGCCGGTTTTGGGGTCGGTGTGCGGGTTAGTGCGGAAGGCCCGAGGCGCGCCAGGCGCCCGGACCGTGCGGCAACGTGTGGCGCATCGCGGCGGTCCGGTCCGCCCAGGCCGACCGCTGCTGCCGCACCGGCTCCGGCTGCGGCGCCGAGACCACGCTCAGCACGACCGTGGTCAACGCGACCAGCTCCGCGTCGTCCGGCTCGCCCCGGACCACGCGCAGCAACGGCCGCTTCGGCTGCTCGTCGGTCATAGGGGAATGTTCCCGTGCTTCTTGGGCGGCAGCGTCTCCCGCTTGTCGCGCAGCATGCTCAGCGCGCGGGCCACGTAGCCGCGGGTGTAGGAGGGCGGGATCACCGAGTCGACGTAGCCGCGCTCGGCCGCGATGTACGGGTTGAGCAGCGTGTCCTCGTACTCCTGGTCCAGCTGGGCGCGCAACGCGTCCACGTCCTCGCCGCGGTCGGCCGCTGCCGCGAGGGTCTTGCGGTGCACGATGTTCGACGCGCCGGACGCGCCCATGACCGCGATCTGCGCGCTGGGCCAGGCCAGGTTGATGTCCGCGCCGAGGTGCTTGGAGCCCATCACGTCGTACGCGCCGCCGTAGGCCTTGCGGGTGATCACGGTGACCAGCGGGACGGTCGCCTCGGCGTAGGCGTAGATCAGTTTCGCGCCGCGCCGGATGATGCCGTTCCACTCCTGGTCCGTGCCGGGCAGGAAGCCGGGCACGTCGACGAAGGTCAGCACCGGCACGTTGAACGCGTCGCAGGTGCGCACGAACCGCGCGGCCTTCTCCGCCGCGTTGATGTCCAGGCAGCCGGCGAACTGGGTCGGCTGGTTGGCGACGACGCCGACGCTGTGCCCGTCCACCCGGCCGAACCCGACCACGATGTTCGGCGCGTACAGCGGCTGCACCTCGAGGAACTCGCCGTCGTCGAGCACGCGGGTGATGACCTCGTGCATGTCGTAGGGCTGGTTCGCCGAATCCGGGATCAACGTGTCCAGTTCGGTGTCCGACTCGGTGATCGCGTCCGCGACCGAAGCGCCATCGCCCAGTTCGCTCGGGAACGCGGGCGGATCGGAGAGATTGTTGGAAGGCAGGTAGGACAGCAGCTCCTTGACGTAGGAGATGGCGTCCTCCTCGTCGCTACCCATGTAGTGCGCGTTGCCGGACTTGGTGTTGTGCGTGCGCGCGCCGCCGAGGTCTTCGAGGCTGACCTCCTCGCCGGTCACCGTCTTCACCACGTCCGGGCCGGTGATGAACATCTGCGAGGTCTTGTCGACCATCACCACGAAGTCGGTCAGTGCGGGCGAGTACACGTGACCGCCCGCGTTCGCGCCCATGATCAGCGAGATCTGCGGGATGACGCCGGAGGCGTGCGTGTTGCGCCGGAAGATCTCGCCGTAGAGGCCCAGCGAGACGACGCCCTCCTGGATCCGCGCGCCGCCGCCCTCGTTGATGCCGATGATCGGCCTGCCGGTCTTGATGGCGAGGTCCATCACCTTGACGATCTTCTCGCCGTACACCTCGCCGAGCGACCCGCCGAACACCGTCACGTCCTGGCTGAACACGGCCACCGGCCTGCCGTCGATGGTGCCGTAGCCGGTCACCACGCCGTCGCCGTAGGGGCGGTTGTGCTCCTGCCCGAAGTTGGTGGAGCGGTGCCGCGCGTGCTCGTCGAGTTCGATGAACGAACCCTGGTCGAGCAACATGTCGATCCGCTCGCGCGCGGTCATCTTGCCCTTGGCGTGCTGCTTCTCGACCGCGCGCGCCGAACCGGCGTGCACCGCCTCGTCGTTGCGCCGGTAGAGGTCGGCCAGTTTGCCGGCGGTGGTGTGGATGTCCGGCTGGTCACCGCTGGTCGGCTCTCCGATGGGCACGGTCGCGCTGCTCATGACCCAGCAGCCTAATCAGCAAACAGCCACCCGCCAGCGCCCGCGTTGCCCATCTCACTGCTACCCGTGCGCTTGACCTTCAGTGAACTGGAGGTTGCACGCTCAGGTGAGCCCCGTCGGCCGTTCCCGCTCCGACCGGCCGGCGGGGTCACCCAGGTAGCCGAGCAGGTCGCCGGGCTGGCAGTCCAGCACCTCGCACAGCTTGGCCAGGGTGCTGAACCGTATCGCCTTCGCGTGGCCGTTCTTCAGGACCGACAGGTTGGCCAGCGTGACCCCGACCCGTTCGGACAGCTCGGTGAGGGTCAGGCCGCGCCATGCCAGCAACTCGTCAAGGTGGACTGTGATGGCTCTACCGCTGTCCTCGTCGGGCGGCATCACACCGTCCCGTCGAGATCTTCACGCATCGTGCTGCCGATGCGCATGATCCGGGCGAAGGACAGCACGCCCAGCGCGATGAGCACCGTCTCCCACGGCATCTGCCAGTAGTCGAGCGCCCCGAGCGTGACGTTGTTGAGCATCGTCGCCGCGAGATGACTGGCCGCCTCGCCCTGGACGATCATCACGACCAAGCTGCCGACCAGCAGATACCAGCCGAGGCGCCGCAGGTGGGCCGGTATCCGCGCGGTGTAGAGGCCATGTTTCTCGGCCTCGCGCAGCAGCAACCAGATTATGATCAGCACGCCGAGGAAGAAGTAGTAGCTCGGGGCGGTGCTGAGCACGTTCAGCACCTGCTGACCGCCGCTCGGCCGATTGGTGCAGAGGTTCATGGTCGTCACGCCGCCGGTCACGCCGGGTTTGAGTACGGATCCGCCGATGGCGACCGGTGGGTTGATCGCGTCGATGCAGGCGGCGTAGCGGTTCCAGCCGAAGAACCTGATGTTCCCGGAGAAGCTGAGCACGACGCCGACGAGCAGGTACACGGCGTAGATCATCAGTAGGAAACGGACCACGGTCGCGATCGGCTCAAGTGGCCGTTTGGACAAGCGGTTCTTCATGGCGCCCCCTCGTTGGCTTATCGAAAAACGATAACATCGATAAACGATAAGGCAAGCGTCAGGTCGAGGTGACTCATATCCTGTGCCGGTGACCGCTACCGGTGCTCCCGTCGACCAGGCCGCCCTCCGTGCCCTGCTGCTCGCCCCGGCGGGGCGCTACGCCGCGCTGGACGTGGTGGCCAGCACCGGCTCGACCAACATGGACCTGGCTCTCGCCGCCGATCGTGGCGCGGATGACCGCACGGTGCTCATCGCCGAGGCGCAGACCGCCGGTCAGGGCCGGCAGGCCCGCACCTGGACCTCGCCGCCCGGCAGCGGGCTCTACCTGAGCGTGCTGCTGCGCCCGGCCGAGGTGCCGGGGGCCCGGCTGAGCTGGCTGACCCTGCTGGCCGGGGTCGCGCTGGTGCGCACCGCGAGTTGGGCCGGCGCCACCGGCGCCTCGCTGAAGTGGCCGAACGACCTGCTGCTCGGCGGACGCAAGGCGGCAGGCGTGCTGGCCAGCGTCGCCGCGGGCGAGAAAAACACGGTCGTACTCGGCATGGGGCTCAACGTGCTGCCGCTGCCGGTCGACGTGCCGCTTGGCGCGGGCGGCCTTGCCGCGACCTCGCTGGCCGAGGCGGGCGCCATCCAACTCGACCGGACCGCGATCGCCACCCGGCTGCTCACCGAACTCGCCACGCTGGACGACGCCTGGCGCGCGGCCGACGGCGACGCGGTCGCGGCCGGTCTCTACGACGAGTACCGCACCTCCTGTGGCACCTTCGACCAGGAGGTGCGGGTCGAGCTGAACGGGTCGAGCGCCTTGGAGGGCACCGCGGTCCGGCTCGCCGAGGACGGCACTCTTGTGCTGCGCACTGCGAGCGGCGAGCGCGAGGTTTCCGCAGGTGACGTGGTGCATCTGCGCGCCAGGAGCTGATCGGGCCGGATCGGCGGTGCCGATTCGAGGCACAATTGTCGGTGTTTCGCGGCCCGAAATGCGGACCCTGGCCTGGTGAGCGCCGGTACCGTTGCGGCATCGACGCTGCCGATCATCGCTGAGGAGAGCTGTGGCCTACCCCGAGAACCTGCTCACCGATGGCGAGGAAGTGGTGCTGCACAAGCACCCGCATTGGAAGATGCTGATCCTGCCGGTGTTGATCTTTCTCGTGGTGGTCGCCGCGGCAGCGTTCGCATCATCGGCGTTGGCCAAGCAGTCGTGGCACGAGGTCGCCTGGATCGCCATTGCCGTTGTCGCGATCGTGGTCATCGTCTGGTGCACGCTGATCCCGTTGATGCGTTGGCGCACCACGCACTTCATCGTCACCACCGACCGGGTCATGTCCCGTGAGGGCGTGCTCAACCGGACCGGCATGGACATCCCGCTGTCCCGGATCAACAGCGTGCGCTTCGAGCACGGCCTGATCGACCGGATCTGGGGCGCCGGCACGCTGATCATCGAGTCCGCTTCGGACGAGCCGCTGGAGTTCGACGACATCCCGCAGGTCGAGTACGTGCATTCGTTGCTGTACCGGGAAGTCAACGACAACCCGAACGACGACTTCCACGCACACCACGGCGACCGTCGCGACGACGACCGTCGCTGAACGTCTCGCGCTGCCGAATGAGTGAGTTGTCGGCACGGCAATTTCGGCTTCTGCAACAGCGCCGGCGGTCCACTTCGGCCTGACCTGGGAATTTCGGCGACCGCGAATATCTATCACCCGGTTGCCACTGGATTTCGGGCCGTGCAATTAGTTCCGAACGAGTGGTTCTACGCTACGTAGGTCGAATTCCGCCTTGCCGCGCCCTAATGTCGGGTCGCGAATGAACGAGGAGGAAACGTGGCGGAATCGGATTCACTGATCCGGGCGCGCGAGTTGGGCAATGCTGTCGCCGCTTCCATGGCGCAGGCCGGCCTCAATGTTCGCGAGGTCGCCGAGGCCCTCGACTGGCCGCACGCCACCCTCGTCCGATTCCTGGCAGGCCAGGCCGAGGTCGCAGCGACCGACCTGATTCCGTTGCTCGCAATGTGCCTGATCACCGGTCCGGAACGCGAACAGCTGCTCGCGCTCAACCGCACCGAACCCCGACCGGGCTGGGCCAGGCACGACCTGCATCGGCGGACCCTGATCGATCACGAGGTGCGGGCCAGCGCCGGGATGCACTTCGCGCCGAACCTGATGCCGGACCTGTTGCAGACCCGCGACTACGCGCTCGCCCTGCTCAGCGCCGGCGCCGACTACCTGCCGGACGCGTCGCGCCGCTTCGAGGTGCTGATGCGCCGGCAGAACGTGCTCAGCTACGCCGATCGGCCGCGCCGGTTCACCTTCTTCCTGCATGAGCGCGTCACGCGGATCGGTGTGGGCAGCGTGCGGGTCCAGTCCGACCAGCTGTGCCACCTGATGCGGATGAGCGCACGGCCCGACGTCTCGCTGCGCGTGGTCCCGGCCGTGCACGGCGACATCGGCAAGGGCCCGTGCGTGCTGCTGGAGTTCACCGACGCCGACCCGGTCGTCTACCTGGAGCGGCTCGTCAACAGCAGGTTCCGGACCGATCCAGCCGACGTGGCGACCTATCGGGACATGTTCGCGGTGTTGGCGAGCGCCGCCCTTGACGAGGGACAATCCAGGGAGCTGATCGCCAACCGGGTGGTCGAGCTGTACGAGGACCGCGAATAGGACCTGGAGGGCAACCGATCATGGGCGCTCGGGATGTTGGCCTGCCGACCGTCGTACCGTCCCCGCAGCGGGGGGCGCTACCGGCCGAGGTGACCATCTGGGAGGTCGGCGCCAGGGACGGGTTGCAGAACGAGTCCACCGTGCTACCCGTCGAAGTCAAGCTGGAGTTCCTGGACCGGATGGCCGACGCGGGCCTTCGCATCCTGGAGGCCACCAGTTTCGTGTCGCCGAAATGGATTCCGCAGCTGGCCGACGCCGAGGACCTGCTCGCAGGCCTCAAGGTCCGCGACGGCGTGCGCTACCCCGTGCTGGTGCCCAACGAACGCGGCCTCGACCGCGCGCTCGCGGCCGGCGTGCGGGACATCGCGATCTTCGGCAGCGCCACCGAAACCTTCGCCAAACGCAACCTCAACCGCACCCTTGACGAACAGTTCGCCATGTTCGACCCGGTGGTGACGCGGGCCCGCGCCGAAGGGCTGGACGTGCGCGGCTATGTGTCGATGTGCTTCGGCGACCCGTGGGAGGGCTCGGTGGACCCGGCGCAGGTCGTGTCGGTCGGGCGGCGGCTGCTGGACATGGGCTGCTCGCAGCTCTCGCTCGGCGACACCATCGGGGTTGCCACGGCGGGCCAGGTCGAGGCGCTGCTGGGCGGGTTCGCGGCGGCCGGCACCGATGTTCGCGCCTTGGCCGTGCACTTCCATGACACCTACGGCCAGGCCCTCGCGAACACCCTCGCCGCGCTGCGCCTCGGCGTGTCCACTGTGGACTCGTCGGCCGGTGGGCTCGGTGGCTGCCCGTACGCGGAGTCGGCGACCGGCAACCTGGCCACCGAGGACCTGGTCTGGATGCTCGACGGGATGGGCATTCGCACCGGCGTCGACCTGGACAAGCTCATCGAGACCAGCGCGTGGATGGCGCAGCGGCTCGGCAGGCCGAGCCCGTCACGGGTGGTCCGCGCGATCGCAGGCTGATGCACATCCGCGAACTCGACCAGGACACCTGGCCTGCGCTCGAGCGGCTGTTCAGGCCCAACGGCGCGGTCGCGCGCGGCTGGATCGCGGTGGCGCCGAGGACCGGCTGTCCGGTCAGCACCGAACTGGACCGAACCTCGCGGATCGGCTCGGGTGAGCTGTATCACGGGACCATCGGGTTGTTCACCGCGGCATGCTTTCGGGTCGAGCGGGGCGCGGGCGAGCGGCGCGCCCTCGTTCGATTGACGCTGGGTTAGCCGGACGAATCCGCGGACAATATCGGTAGAACTACGGAACCGAACCCCGTCGGGCATCGTCAGAAGGCCAACGCGCGCCATGCCCTGACAAGGCACAGACCCGGAGGTGTAGGCGGATGGCCAGCCATTCCGACCAGGTCGAGGCGATGCTCGCCGACTATCGACGCACCCGGGAACAGCTTGCCGACGTGCACAAGGCGCTGCTCGCCGTCAAGGAGTCGATCACCAACCCGGACGGGCTCGTCACCGCGACGGTCGGACCGCAGGGAAACCTGCTGAACCTGGTCATCTCCGACGCCGCCTACCAGCACTACCGCGCCACCGAGCTGGCCAAGGAGGTCGTCAGGACCACGGCCGCCGCTGCCGCGCGTGCCGCCGACCGGGCCGGCGCGATCCTGCGTCGGGTCCTGCCGGCCGACTCCGACCCGGCCGCGCTGCTCGCCGGCCGCGCCGACCTGCAGCCCGCCGAGATCGAGCCGGAACAGGAGAACCCGCCGACCCCACCCCGACCGAGCCGCCCGCCATCCGAGGATGACGTCGACTACGAGGAGCAGACCTGGATGGACACGGTCAGCGGCCGAAGCCGAGGACCGCAGCGATGAGTGGCGGATTCAGCGCCGATCCGGCCAAGCTGCGCCAACACGGCAGCGAGTTCACCGGCCACGCGCAACGCGCGAGCGACATTCACCGCCAGCTCAGCAAGGCCCTCACCGAGGCGGGCGAATGCTGGGGCGACGACGAGGCAGGGCGGGCCTTCGCCGCCGGTCACGTGCAACCCGCCCAGGACACGTTGGGCAGGCTCGGCGCCCTGCCGGCCGGCCTCGCGGACATCGGCGAGCGCTTCACCGGCACCGCGGACCGCTACGAACAGGCCGAAGACGAGAACGCGGCAAACCTGCGCAAGCAGGACTGACCAACCTGGAGCACGGATGGGCATCGAACTCCCCAGCGAGCTGTCGGGCGTTGCCGCAGCGGCCGGGGTGCAGTGGCCCCAGGCCGACGAGGACGCCATGCGCGCCTCGGCGACCGCCTGGCGCCAGGCGGGCCAGTCGC
>DASYBO010000306.1:0-8072 GCA_036500685.1 Pseudonocardiaceae bacterium
CAGGGCAGTCCCTGCGTCGCCATCCTGCACCAGCCCACCCTGACCGAGACGGCCGAAGCGGTCCGCGGCGAGTTCGAGACGGCCGGTCTCAACGCGCACCGGGTCGAAATTCCGGACGCCGAAGACGGCAAGGCGCTGTCGGTGGCCAGTTTCTGCTGGGAGGTCCTGGGCCGCATCGGCCTGGACCGCGGCGGTGTCGTGGTCAGCATCGGCGGCGGAGCGGTGACTGACCTCGCCGGGTTCGTCGCGGGCACCTGGATGCGCGGGGTTCGGGTCGTGCACGTGCCCACCACACTGCTCGGCATGGTCGACGCCGCGGTCGGTGGCAAGGCCGGGATCAACACCGAAGCGGGCAAGAACCTGGTCGGCGTCTTCCACGAGCCGAGCGCGGTGTTCGCGGACCTGGCCACGCTGGAAACGTTGCCGCCCAACGAACTCGTGGCGGGCATGGCTGAAGTGATCAAGGCCGGGTTCATCGCGGATCCGAGGATTCTCGAACTGGTGGAGGCCGATCCGGCCGCCGCGATCGACCCGACCGGTGACGTACTCGGTGAGCTGGTTGTGCGGTCGATCCGGATGAAGGCCGACGTGGTCTCCAGCGATCTGCGTGAAGCGGGCCGGCGTGAGTTCCTCAACTACGGGCACACGCTCGCCCACGCGATCGAGCGGCGGGAGCGGTATCGGTGGCGGCACGGCGCCGCAGTGAGCGTCGGCCTGGTGTTCGTGGCCGAACTCGCTCGGCTGGCCGGTCGGCTCGACGACGAGACCGCCGCGCGGCATCGCGCGGTGCTGACCAGCATCGGCCTGCCGACCACCTACGATCCGGACGCGTTGCCCGACCTGATCGAGGGCATGCGCACGGACAAGAAGACCAAGGCCGGCACCCTCCGGTTCGTCGTGCTCGACGGACTGGCCAAGCCGGGCAGGCTCGAAGGGCCGGACCCGAGCCTGCTGGCCGCCGCCTACTCGGCGGTCGCTGGTGAGCCCGCTGGGTCGGCCGGGAGCGGGGTGCTGCTGTGAAGGCGTTCGTCCTCAATGGACCCAACCTCGGGCGGCTCGGTAAGCGTGAGCCGAACGTGTACGGCAGCACCATGCACGAGGATCTCGCCGAGCTGTGTGTGCGCACCGGCAAGGAACTCGGCATCGAGGTCGAGGTGCGGCAGACCGACAACGAGGCCGAATTGCTCGGCTGGCTGCACGAAGCCGCCGACAACGGAACCGCTGTCGTGCTCAACGCGGGCGCGTGGACGCACACCTCGGTCGCGGTCCGGGACGCGTGCGCGCAGCTGACCGCGCCGCTGATCGAACTGCACATCTCGAACACGCACCGCCGCGAGGAGTTCCGGCAGCACAGCTTCATCTCGGGTGTGGCGACCGGCGTGATCATCGGACTCGGCGTCGACGGCTACCCGCTGGCCCTGCGCTGGCTGGCCGAACACCCGACGGTCGCATGACCCCGCCCGAACTGTCCTCGGCCCGGTTGCGCCTGCTGCCACTGGCCGTCGACGACGCCGACCTGCTCCTCCCGGTCTATGCCGACGCCGAGGTGACCGAGTATTTCGAACACCGGTTCACCGACATCGATGGCGTCCGCGCGATGGTGAAACGGCGGCTGGAGCGCGACGTTCCGGCCGGCATGGGTACCTGGCTGATCCAGTACGACGACTCGATCGTCGGCCAGGCGCACCTGTGGACCGCGCGGCACCCGGCCGGCATCGTCGAGATCGGCTGGACGGTCGGCAAGGCGTACTGGGGCAAGGGCATCGCGACCGAGGCGGCGCGGGCCGTCATCGAGCACGGCTTGCGCAGGCTCGGCGTACCGGCGATCTTCGCGTTGGTGCACCGGGACAACGCGGCGAGCCTGCGCGTTGCGCAGAAGCTCGGCTTCATCGATGTCGGCGAGGAACTGCACCACAACGCGCCGCACCGGGTGTTCGTGCTGCTGCCCGACCGGACCGGGTCTGTGCACCACATCGAGCTGAGCGTCACCGACCTGGCCGCTGCGGAGACGAATCTGGGTTGGCTGCTGGCCGACCTCGGCTGGGTGTCGGACGCGCGCTGGCCGGACGGGCTGAGCTGGCGGCACGGTCAACTCTCGGTCGTGCTGCGCGCAGTGAATGAACACCGCTTCGCGGAAGCGGAAGCGGAAGCGGTCGCCGACAGCGACAGTGACGTCGCGGAGCCTGCGGTGCACCGGGACGTGCTCGCGTTGTCGGTGGGCGGTTCGACCAGGGTCAGCGAGTTGACCACGGCGGCGGTGGAGCGCGGCTGGCAGCTGATCGCCATCGACCACGCGTCGGACGCTGACGGCCCTTGCCACCAGGTCGCGCAGTTGGAGACTCCGGAGGGGCTCGCCATCGAACTCGTCGGCGACGAAGCGGTGGAGGAGATCTTCGAGGGCTTCGGCCCTGGCTCCGCCTGATCCGGCGTGACCCCAATGGCCCAGTTCGAGCCCGTCGATGACACCGAATGAAGATATTCCGTAACACCAAATCGAGCCGCCTTCACCCTATCGGATGATCGTGTTCGTACACTGTTCGCCGTAACGGCGACACGTGACGAGCAGAGGAGCGGCGGAACACCGTGAAGGACTCGGGGGGCCGACTGGACACGGTGATCGCCCGCGCGGCTGGCAATCGCGCCGGCAATCGAGAGAACCGCAACCGCGCGCGGACGCGGCTGGTGGCCGCGCTGATGCTGACCTGCGCTCTGCTGGTCACCGCCTGCGGCGGCACCACCGGCATCCCTGAAGCGGACGGTACCGACGGCGGCGGGCTGCCGATGCCGGGGGAGATCAAGCCGGTCACCCCGCCGCCGAACGCGACGACCGCGCCGACGCCGAGCCCGATCGACCTGATCACCGGGGCCGAACGCACCAGCCCGGGGGTGGTCGCGTCCGGCGGGCCGAATGCGCCGTACAACTATGCGCCCTCGATCATGGACACCGGCAGCGGCGAGGACATGTGGTGGTGCAGCCAACTTCCTGGCGCGCCAAGGCCCGGTGACCAGATCCTGTTCGCGCAGGCCGGCAATGCCGACGGGCCGTTCGTCGCGCCCGGTGGCGGACCCGGAGCGCAGGTGTTCGGCAACTCGCCGACTGGGTTCGATCAGTTGCACACCTGCGATCCCTCGGTGGTCCGGGTCGACGGCATCTACTACCTGTACTACACCGGCACCAGCAACGCGCAGGGCCAGGACAACGCGATCGGGCTCGCGCTGAGCACCGACGGCATCCACTGGAGCAGGGCCAACGGTGGCGCGCCGATCGTCGCGCCGGCCGGCGACACCGGCGGCGGCAACGCCTACGGTGCCGGCCAGCCCTCGGCCGTCTACCTCAACGGCTGGTTCTACCTGCTGTTCACCGACACCAGCGGCAAGGCCGCCGATGCCAGCGGGGCCGGGCAGTTCGTGCTCCGCTCGACCACGCCCACCTTCACCGGCGGCGTGCAGGCTCTCGGCCCGACCGGGTTCACCTCGGTCGCCAGCACCAAGACGCCGCGGCTGCGGTCGTTGCTCGCGGCCAACACCGCGGACTGGATGTGGGTGGACTCGCTCAACGCCTTCGCCATCGCCGCGGACACCGCGCAGGGCAGCACGGTGAGCTTCTGGAACGCCGATTTCACCTACCAGCCCTACCCGCCGGTCTCGTTGCCCGGTGCCGCGCAGGACGGTCCTGGCCTGGTCCGCACTCCGGACGGGCATGCGCCGATCCCGGCGAGCAACCCGTGCGGCTCGCTCTCGCTGGATCTGGTTCGGGCCACCGCGAACCGCCAGGCGCCGACCGGGCTCACCCACTTCGGCGTGACGCTGACCGGCTTCAACGGCTGCCAGACCCCCGCGCAGGCCGCCGACGTGCTCAACGGGTTCGCCATGCCATCGCCGGACCGCACGATGGATCTGCTTGTCGACGGCAAGTTCGTGGATTTCGAACGGGCCACGGTCGCGCAGGCGCTCGCGGTCGGCACCTTGGACCAGCCGGTACCTGCGCTGGCCGGGCTACCGGTCGAGGCGACCATCAACGCGCAGGCGACGGGCGTGTCCACCGGGGGTCAGCCGATCGGCCTGCTTGCCACCAACGGGCACCTGTGCCTTGTCGGTTCGTCGAACGCGGCACAGTTGAACTCCTCAACCGTGCGAAACGTGGACGCGGCCGCCTGGTCGGCCTACCCGGGTGGCTGCGACCTGAGTGCCCTGCGGCCCTGACCAGGACCGTCGGCCGCCCGGTTGGGGCGACCCGATGGCGGTTGCAGTAGCCTGCCGCCGACGGCGAGGCCGAGGGCGGCGGGGACCAGGATCAGCAACGCGGTGAAGGCCGCTCCGCCGGTCAGTGCGGCACTCAACGCCCACACACCGGTGGCGTCGACGAACGCGGCCTTGCCGACGACACCGAGCACACCGGCCAGGAGACCGCCGATCAGCGAGGCGTAGAACCAGACCATGCCGCGGCCCGGCTTGCGCAGCCAGCCGTCCACCGCGCCCCAGCACAGCGCGACACCGGCGAGCACCGCGATCGTGATCGGTTCGGCCACGCCGTTGCTCGTGGGATGACCCGCTTCGAAGGCGTCGAGCAGGGTCTGGGCCGCTCCGTTCACCACGGCCATGACCAGGCCGCGTACCAGCCAGCGTTGCATTGCCCAAGCCTACGACGACCCGGATCACATGTGACCCGCCGGTAGCTTCCGGGGATGCGCCGGCCGGGGCTCGGGCCGCGGTTAGGGTGCTGACATGCCCGAATCACACCTGCGCCGCCGCAACGCGCTGCGTCGCGAGCTGTCGGACAACGGCCTCGACGCGCTGTTGGTCGTCGATCTGTGCAACGTCCGCTACCTGACGGGTTTCACCGGTTCCAACGCGGCGCTGCTCGTGCACGCCCAGGACACCGCAGGCGACGAGCGGCGCACCGTGCTCAGCACCGACGGCCGCTACCAGACCCAGGCCGCCCAACAGGTGCCCGATCTGGAGCCCCTGATCGACCGGATCTGTGACCTCGCCCTGGTGACCAGGGCCGCGGACCACCCGGCTGCGTACGGGGTCATCGGGTTCGAGAGCCAACACGTCACCGTCGACGGCCTTGACGTCCTGGTCGCGTCGTCCGGCGCGGTGCAGCTGCGCAGGGCGCCGTGGCTGGTCGAGGGGCTGCGGACGGTCAAGGACGAGGACGAGATCCAGGCGCTGCGGATGGCCTGCGCTGCCGCGGACCGGGCGCTGGCCGCCCTCATCGAGCACGGCGGCCTGCTGCCCGGCCGCACCGAGCGGGAGGTGGCCCGCGAACTAGACGGCCGCATGCTGGACAACGGCGCCGACGCGGTCGCGTTCGAGACCATCGTGGCGAGCGGCGCGAACTCGGCCGTCCCGCACCACCGGCCGACCGACGCGGAGCTGCGCTCCGGTGACTTCGTCAAGCTCGACTTCGGCGCGCTGGTGGCCGGCTACCACTCGGACATGACCCGCACGGTCGTGCTCGGCGCCGCCCAGGACTGGCAGCGCGAGGTGTATCAGCTGGTGGCCACCGCGCAGGCGGCCGGGCGAGCTGCGCTCGCGCCGGGCCGTGAGTTCCGCGCGGTGGACAAGGCGGCCCGCGAGGTGATCGAGCGAGCCGGGCACGGCGCCGAGTTCACGCACGGCCTCGGACACGGCGTCGGGCTGGAGATTCACGAGGCTCCGGCGTTGTCCAAGACCGGTGACGGTAGACTCTCCGCTGGTATGGCGGTCACCGTCGAGCCCGGCGTCTACGTAGCCGGCCGCGGCGGGGTCCGGATCGAGGACACGCTCGTGGTGCGTTCCGATGCGCCGGAGCTGCTGACCCTGACCACCAAGGACCTCGTCGTCATCTAGCGATGATGTGGTCCGCCGAGTCCCCAAGTACTACAGGAGAAAGCGCGAACTGTGGCCACCACCAATGACCTGAAGAACGGCCTCGTCCTGAACATCGACGGCCAGCTCTGGACCGTGACGGCGTTCCAGCACGTCAAGCCGGGCAAGGGCGGCGCGTTCGTGCGGACAACGCTGAAGAACGTGCTGTCCGGCAAGGTGGTGGACCGGACCTTCAACGCCGGCCTGAAGGTGGACACCGCGACGGTCGACCGACGCGAGATGACTTACCTCTACCGCGAGGGCACCGACTTCGTCTTCATGGACACCGACACCTACGACCAGCTGACCGTGCCGGCCGCGACCGTCGGCGACGCGGCCAAGTACATGCTGGAGAACCAGAACGCGATGGTCGCCACGCACGACGGCGTGCCGCTGTTCGTGGAACTGTCGGTCTCGGTCGAGCTGATCATTCAGCACACCGACCCCGGCCTGCAGGGCGACCGCTCCACCGGCGGCACCAAGCCGGCCACGCTGGAGACCGGCGCGGAGATCCAGGTCCCGCTGTTCGTCACGACCGGTGAGAAGGTCAAGGTCGACACCAGGGACGGGCGGTACCTCGGCCGTGTCAGTGGCTGACCCTGCCGCGCAGGCCGCACCGAGGCGGGCGGCCCGATGAGCGGGGCCCGTCGCAAGGCCCGTAAACGCGCGATCGACGTGCTCTACGAGGCCGACATTCGCGGGATCGACGCGGTGACGCTGCTGGCCGACCGGGTCGGCGCACCCGACCTCCCGCCGGTCAACGACTACACGGTCACCCTGGTCGAGGGGGTCGTGGCGAACCGCGCGCGGATCGACGAACTCCTGGCCGAACACGCCGAGGGCTGGTCGCTGCAGCGGATGCCCCCGGTCGACCTCGCCGTGCTGCGCATGGGTCTCTACGAACTGCTGTGGGCGCAGGACGTGCCCGACGCGGTGGTCATCGACGAGGCGGTCGAGCTGGCCAAGGATCTCTCCACCGACGACTCGCCGCGCTTCGTCAACGGCGTGCTCGGCCGCATCGCGGGCATCGCCGACCAACTCCGCGCCATTCTCTGATCGATCGCTGATCCACCCCGAGCCCGGCCGCGACGCACCATTCGCGGCTGGGCTCTTTTTTGCGCGTCCAACGATGGTCGCGCAGAGCAACCGGCCGGGTGAGACTCGTAGTCGATCGAGCGACGCCGCCACGGAAGCGGCCGGTTTGATCACGCAGCGCAGTCATGCTGATGCAGAGCAACTGCCGGCGCGGCGATCGGCCGAGCCGGCAGAACTCGGGGAGGCACGAGCCCTCCTGGGAGGGGTCACTCCTCCTTGGCCGGCCGGGCCTCCGGCGGCAGCACGCCCCAGTCGATGAGCTGTTCGGTGAGCTCACCGGGGGTCATGTCGTAGATGATCGCCAACGAGCGCAGGTCCTCGGTCCTGATGGACAGCACCTTGCCGTTGTAATCACCACGCTGGCTCTGGATGGTCGCGGCGTAGCGGGCGAGGGGTCCGACCTTTTCCGCTGGCAGCTGCTGCAGACGCTCCAGGTTGATCACGATCTTCGTGGCCGGCTCGGCGCCCGAGGGCACACGACCCTCCGGCAGCAACTCGGCGACCGGAACGCCGTAGAAGTCAGCCAGCTCGGCGAGTTTCTGCACGGTCACGGCACGGTCGCCACGCTCGTAGGAGCCGACGACAACGGCCTTCCACCGGCCACCTGACTTCTGTTCGACGCCGTGCAGCGACAGGCCCTGCTGCTGGCGGATTCCTCGGAGCTTGGCTCCAAGCGCCTTGGCGTAGTCGCCCATGTGACGGTTCTCCATTCGTTCGCCCCGTCGGTCGGTCTGGGAGAGCAACGGGGAGCCTGAGATCGATACGCAGAGTAATGGTTACTCGGCGTTTCCACCAGGTCAAGCTGATCCCGTTGTGTCCACGACGCGAACTTGCCGACACCACCCGGACGGTGGATGGCGGGCATTTGATACTCTGCAGGTCAGAGCCGGTATCAACCGAGCTCGACGTCCTTTAAGGACCCGTCCGGTGAGGCGGGGAAGGAGGTCGGACGTGGCGTCACGGCATCGTGGCGCGACGGACCCAGCCGGGCAGCGCGAGCTGCTTTCGGGTGGAGATGTCGCGCGCACCATCGCCCGAATGGCCCATCAGGTGATCGAGAAGACCGCCTTGGACGCGCCTGGCGCGCCCTCGGTCGTGTTACTCGGCATTCTCAGTCGAGGTGC
>DASYBO010000307.1:0-3170 GCA_036500685.1 Pseudonocardiaceae bacterium
GCGGACAGCTGGTGTCGGGTAGAAGCCGCACAGCGCGCCGTGCCGTAACGGGGCGCCGCACCGAACCTGGGGTGCCAGAGCAGGTGATCCCAATGAGGATGCGTCGAGAAACCTGCCACCACGGTCTGCCCCACATCGGACAGGTCGTTCGCGAGGCAGGCCATCTCGTCGCCGTGCACCCCGGGGTCGATGAGCAACACGCCAGCCGGGCCCTGGACGACAACGGCGTTGCTCTGAACGAACTCGCTCTGGTGGATCAGCACACCCTCAGCGACCTGCCTCAGCATGAGCGCGCCTCCCGTGTGGTGTGCCACCACTTGTCGAGAGCGTAGTACCTGACCTTCGGTCGCGGGGCATACTGAACCTATGTCCGGAGTGGACTGGGTACTGCACGTTGATCTCGACCAGTTCATCGCGGCGGTCGAGATCCAACGGCATCCCGAGCTGCGCGGGAAACCGGTCGTGGTCGGCGGCACCGGGGATCCGACGCAGCGCGCGGTGGTGGCGACCGCCTCCTACGAGGCTCGCGAGTTCGGTGTCGGCTCGGGCATGCCGCTGCGGACCGCGGCCAAGAAGTGCCCTGATGCTGTCTTTCTGCCGGTGGACGCGCCCGCTTACGAGGCGGTGTCCGAGCGGGTGATGGCCACGCTGCGTGAATTCCCCGTGGTGGTCGAGGTGTTGGGGTGGGACGAGGCGTTCCTCGGCGCACGCACCGACGACCCGGAGGGCTTGGCCGCCGCCATCCGCGTCGGGGTCGAGGAGGCGACTGGGCTGTCGTGTTCGGTCGGCATCGGCGACAACAAGCTGCGCGCCAAGCTAGCTACGGGCTTCGGCAAGCCCGCCGGTATCTACCGGTTGACCAGGGACAACTGGGTCGCGGTCATGGCGGAGCTGCCGACCGCCGCACTGTGGGGCATCGGCCATCGGACGGCCGCCAAGCTCGCCGACGAGGGCCTGCGCACCGTCGCCGACCTGGCCAGGGCCGATCCGCAGGCACTGGCCGCGCGGTTCGGCCCGAAGATGGGCCCCTGGTACCGGCAGTTGGCGCTCGGCGCGGGCGAGGTCACCGTTGACGAGACCCCGTACGTGCCCAAAGGCTGTGGTCGGGAGGTCACCTATCAGCAGAACCTGACAGACCCGGCCGAGATCCGCGCGCAACTGGAGGTACTGGCTCGCCGGGTCACCGACGATGTGCACGCGGACGGCAGGCCTGCGGCGCGAATTGGTATCAAGGTGCGGTTCGCGCCGTTCTTCACCACCACTCGCAGCCTCACCCTGCCGACGCCGACCGCTGACCCGGAGGTCGTTGCCGGCGCAGCGTCGGAGCTGCTGAGCAGGGTCGAGCTCGGCAGGCCGATCCGGCTGCTCGGGGTTCGTGCGGAGTTCCCATCCGAATAGAATTAATTGTCAAAAACTCGCCCTTGACATTTCACGATCCTGCTTTCGCCTTCGCGATCCCCTGGTTTGGCTGGCAAATGTGAGCAAAGTCTTGACTGGGGTAGTGGTCTAGTCCATTTTGGTAAATACGCTCCGGGCATCCCGTAGATCACGTCCGAAGCGTTCGCCTTGGCGGGCCGGGCAATGCCGCTCCGCCCGCTAATAGAATACTGTCCGAGAGGGTTGATTTCTCATGCCCATACGATCTCGCCTCACCACCACCCTTGCCTCCCGCCGGAAGGTATTGGTCGTAGCGGCCGCGCTGCTCCCGATCGGGCTCGGGCTGGCGACCGCGACCACCGCGACCGCCCAGCACGCGCCGTCAGTCATCTCCAACTCGGTCATCTCCAATGCCGCCGCGGCCGGCACCTACGCGGTCGCGCCCTACGTCGACATGGGCGAGTCGGACGAGTCGCTGCTGAACACCGCGATTTCCAGCAAGGGCCTGAAGGCCTACACCGCCGCCTTCGTCATCGGCGAGGGCTGCACCCAGATATGGGGCGACACCGAGCCGATCGGCAAGGACCCGTTCATCGACCCGGAGATCGCCAAGGCCAAGTCGGCGGGCGGCTCGCTGATCGTCTCCTCAGGTGGCGCCGACGGCTACTCGATCCCGTGGACGTGCACGAACCAGTCCACGATCAACTCCTCGTTGCAGAACATCATCACCACCTACGGAGCCAAGGCGCTCGACTTCGACATCGAAGGCGCGGCCGTCGCCGACACCACCTCGGCGACGCGGCTCTACAGCGCGATGAAGACGTTGAAGGCCAGCAATCCAGGTCTCGTCTTCTCGATCACCATCCCGGTGACGCCGACCGGCATGGACAACTACGGCGTCGGCCTCGTGCAGGCCGCGCAGAAGGCCGGCGTCAAGATCGACGTCATCAACCTGATGGCCATGGACTACTACGCCGGCACCGGCGAGGAAATGGGCACCGCCGCCGTCAACGCGGCCAAGGGTGCGCTGGCGCAGATGAAGGCCATCAACTCCAGCTACTCCTACGCCAATGTCGGCCTCACCCCGATGATCGGCGTTAACGACGACGGTTCGACCTTCAGCCTCAACGACGCCAAGACGGTGGAGAGCTTCGCCGCTTCCAACGGCCTCGGCCGGCTCTCGTACTGGTCGCTGACCCGTGACCAGAGCTGCGGCGGATCAGCAGCCCAGGCCGTTGCCAGGCCTGCTTCCTCGCCGACGTGCAGTGGTGTTTCACAGGCCTCGCTCGCCTTCACCTCGGCGTTCGCCAAATACTAGGCGCTCAGCCGAAAGTGAAGTCGTAGGCCTGAATACCTGGACCGGCGGTCAGAGTGAGCGTCGCACGCGCTGCGTTCTGGCCGCTGGCCAGTGTGTAGAGCTTGGGCACGCCGGCTACCTGGATGGTCTGGGTTTGTTTGCCGTTGATGTCGACGGTCACGGTGCCGGTTCCGCCGAGGACCAGGTAGACGTCGTTGGCCTGATAGTTCAGTTGCAGCTGGGCATTCGCGCCCGCGGTGAGCATTTCCGGGCTCTCGGTCCAGGCGCCGGACAGCGCGAACGTGTCCGGCCGCACGGCGTTCGGGAACTGGTAGGTCTGGGTCGAGTTCGCGGTGGGCGCGGTGCCGCTCGCGTGCAGCGGCGCGTACTGACTGCCCAGGTAGGTTTCCTGGGTCAGCTGCTGGGTCGGGGTCGTGTCCGCGACCTCGGTCGGCGGGGGCAGGTGCACGCCGGGACTGCCGTTGCCGAGCAGGGT
>DASYBO010000308.1:0-4410 GCA_036500685.1 Pseudonocardiaceae bacterium
GACGATGAGCACCCGCTTGCCCTGCAGCGTGTCGGTGCCCTCACCCTTCTTCCACTCGTGCGCCCAGTAGCCCTCCCGCTGCGCGTCCGCGAACACGCCGAACTCGCGGTAGATGTAGAGCAGCGCGCCGATCACCCATTCCGCGGTGCTGCCGCCGTGCGCGCCTCGGCAGATGGACAGCTTGATGTTCGCGGGCAGCGTGCCGATCCAGCGTTCGGCACCGGCGGTGAGCAGCTGCACGTAGTCGAGGTCGGGCAGTTCCTCGAGCATCTTGCTGAAGTCGTCGTTGGAGAGGAACCCGGGCACCAGCACCCTGGCCTTCTCGCCGCCGGGCGGCAGCGGCTTGCCGGCCTCGTAACGCACCGCTTCCACCCCGTCGATGCCGGCCAGCGCGGCGACACCCGTTTCGTTCGGAACCAGAACTGTGATGGTCACGAGCCCCACCATAAGCACCGCTCACCCGTCCCTCACGCCGGGCCGCCTAGGGTGGACGTTGTGTCTGCCCTCCGTCGCGCGCCATTCGCCGCCAGGTCGTCGAGGCGGTTGATCACCGGCGCGCTGGCGCTGGGGGCGGTCGCGGCGCTGGTGTCGGGCTGCGCGGACTTCTCCAGCTCGGCCGCGCCGACCAACTGGTCGCCCGCGCCGAGCCTGGCACCCGAGGCCGCGCCACAGCCGCAGCTGCCCGGCGAGAGCAACGGCCAGGGCAACCCGGGCAACGCCGCGGGTGGCGGGCAGCAGAACCCATCCACCGTGCCGCCGCCGGACGGGTGCAAGGACTTCCACCAGGAGGTCATCGCGACCTGCCTCGGCCCGGTTTCGGCGGTGGCGATGCTGCCAGGGACCGACGCCGACCCGGTCGGACTGGCCGCCGAGCGCACGTCCGGGACGATCGTGCGGGTGCAGTCCGGGCAGCAGCCGCAGGTCGTCACGACGTTGTCGGTGGACTCCTCGACCGACGGGGGCCTGACCGGCCTCGCGCTGTCCCCGACCTACGGGCAGGACCAGTTGGTCTTCGCCTACGTCACCACGCCGACCGACAACCGGATCGTGCGCATCGCGCCCGGCGACACACCGAAGCCGGTCCTGACCGGGATTCCGCGCGGCAGCACGGACAACCGCGGCGAGCTGGCCCTGGACCACAAGGGCGCGCTGCTGGTCGTGACCGGCGACGCGGGCGACCCGCAGGCGGCGAGCAACCCGAACTCGTTGGCGGGCAAGGTGTTGCGGATCGACGTGAACGGGCAGCCCGCGCTGGGCAACCCGAACCCCGCCTCGGTGGTCGTCGCGTCCGGACTGACCGACCCAGGCGGGGTGTGCAGCTCCGCTGACGGGTCGCGGGCCTGGGTGACCGACCGGACGAAGGCGCAGGACGTGCTCTACAAGCTCAACGTCGGCCAGCCGCTCGGCTCCGCCGCCTGGGCCTGGCCGGACAAGCCGGGCGTCGCGGGCTGTGCGTCCTTCCCGAATTCGGTGATGGTCGCGACGTCGACGGCCGGCAATGTGCAGAGCCTGTCGCTGAACGCGAACGGGTCGTTCCAGGGTTCGCCGCAGGTCTCGCTGACCGGCGCGGCCGGCTACGGCAGGCTGGGCGGGTTGGACCTGATCGGCACCAGCGCGGCCATGGCCGGCACCGTCAACAAGGACGGTGGCCGACCGGTGTCCAGTGACGACCGGGTGGTGCTGATCTTCGGCGCCTCCGGCCCCGGCGGCGGCCAGGACTAACATCCGGCCTTGACTCTCACACAGTGTCAGGCGCTGTCCTTGGAGGCGTCATGTTCACCATCGGAGACTTCGCCAAGTACGGGCGGGTGTCGGTCCGGATGCTGCGTCATTACGACGCTATCGGACTGCTGCCACCGGCTCGGGTCGACGCGGCCAGCGGCTACCGCTACTACGAGGCCGCGCAACTGGCCCGGCTCAACCGCATCGTCGCGCTCAAGGACCTCGGGCTGCGCCTCGATCAGATCGGTCCGATCCTGGACGAGAAGATCGGGGTCGAGGAACTGCGCGGGATGCTGCGGTTGCGCAGGCTGGAGCTGGAAACCCAGCTCACCGATACCGAGGCCCGGCTGCGCCAGGTCGAGGCGAGGCTCCTCGTCATTGAGAGGGAGGGCGCCATGCCCACCGACGATGTCGTGGTCAAGTCGCTGCCGCGCACCAAAGTCGTCCAACTGACCGCGATCGCGGCGAGCTATGGGCCGCAGGACATCACGCCGGTGATCGGCCCGATGTTCGACCGGCTGTGCACGCTGCTGAGCGAGGCGGACGTGCAACCGGTCGGACCGGGACTCGCCCGGTACGCGGACGCGGAGGAGGGAAAGATCGTCGTGCACGCGGCCTTTCCGATTGGCGACGAGGTCACCGAGATCGCGGGGGCCGAGGTGTTGGTGCTGCCCGAGGTGGCGCACGCGGCGACCATGCTGCACCGGGGCGACATGAACGACGTGCTGCCCGCCGCGCAGGCGCTGGCCGGCTGGATCGAGGCCAACGGCTACGTCTCGACCGGGTACGCGCGGGAGGTGTCGCTGCACATTCCGGCGAACCATGCCGAGTGGGTGACCGAGTTGCAGGAACCGGTCGTCCCGGCGGCCGATGGACCTGACCGCCGGGACGACTGACTTTCCCCTCGGTCAGGTCAGGGTTGGGTGAGGGAGAGCAGGGCGAAGACGCCACCGATCACCGGGCGCGCCTGGAAACCGACCTGGCGGCCGGAGATCGTGTCGTACCAGTCCGAGAACGGCACCCGCGAGGTCGAGGTGTTCGCGAAGTCGTAGACGTCCCCGATGAGGTGCTGGCTGATCTCCTTGTTCTTGCGCTGCCAGGCCGCGGTCCACAACTCCCAGTCGGTCTTGGTGTAGGAGTGCCGCAGGTCGAGCGGGACGCCGTACTGGTTCTCGTGCGCGAGATACCACTTGGCTTCCTGATCGGTCACGGCTGCGCTGATCAGGTTGGTGCCGAGCAGCGCGTCCGGGTAGCCGTTGTACTTCAGGCTCCAGGTGCTCGGCTGGTCGTAGGCCAGTTTCAGGTTGGTGCCGGTGGTGTCCGTGGCCTTGGCCACCCATTGCGCGATGTAACTCTGCGCGGTGGACAGATAGCTCGACGCGTCGGCGGAGTTGCCGGCGGCCTTGGCGATCTGGCTGAACGCGCCGATGCCGATGATGCCCTTCAGCGCCAGGTTCACGCTGTGCGCGATGAACCCGGTGAAGTCGTCGGTCTGGTTCTGGTAGCCGGGGTCGAGGGCGTTGCCGACCAGATAGTCGGCCCACTGCTTGAAGATCGGGTAGTGGGTGGTGGCCCAGGCGCCGGCCTGTGCGGCGGGGATGCGGGCGAGGTAGGCCGCGGACAGGATCAGGATGTTCGCGGTCTCCTCGACCGGCATGTCCTCCTCGTTGCCGTCGTTGTGGCCGTTGGCGTTCGGGTAGTGCGAACCGAGGTCGTGTTCGCAGAAGACCTTGGGCCAGCCGCCGTGTTCGGCGTACTCGATGACCGGCGCGATGAGCAGGCCGAGGTAGTTCGGGTCGAGGTAGGTGAACACCGGTGTGCCGGGGTAGGTAACGTCCACTGTGGACACGTTGCCGTCGCTGGAGATCTCCTTGAGCAACACCCACGGCTGGCCGTCGCGCAGCACGAGTTCGGTGGCGCCGTAGGCCTGGCGCAGCGCGATCGCGCACAGCGCGGCGTACTTGGCGCCGCCAGCGGCCGTGGCCTCCCGCTTGATCTTGTTGTCCAGTGTGGTCGAACGGGCCGTCGCCGCCGTGAAGTCGCCGTGGAAGAAGCCGGCCATGTCCTGCCAGGACTGCCAGTACGCGGTCCACAGCGGAGCGAGGTCGGTGCCGAGGTAGCTGACGGCGGGGTTGCGGATGTGGCCGATGGACACCACGAACGGCTGGGTGGCGGCGCGGACCGTGCCCAGTTGCAGGTTGAGGCCGAGTACCGGCCAGCGGTTGTTGACCGCGCGCGGCATGTCCGGGTCGACCACGTTGCCGAGCACGCCGGAACCGACGGCCGAGCCGCGTACGATCTGGTCCTCGCCGATCTCCCAGGTCAGGCCGGGCCGGTCGGCGGTGCTCCAGGTGACCGTGCCCCACGTCGCCATGTCGCCGTTCTCGGCGAGCACCTGCGGCGTGGCCGGGGTGATCGACAGCGACCGCACCGAGGAGTTGTCCTCCGCGGCCCAACTGACGGGGGTCGAGGTGTCGTTGGCCGACCATTCGCCGGAGATGTCCAGGTACAGGCTGACCTGGTGGGCCTTGCCGTCGGCGCTGGCGGCGACAGTGGACACATAGGACAGTGGCATGGACTGGCGGCGGATGTCGCCCGGTTCGACCGGGGACAGGAAGGTGACCACCAGCTTCACCCCACCGCCGGTGAGGGTGAACACGGATTTCGTGGTGGTGACGGTGAGGTCGG
>DASYBO010000309.1:0-18101 GCA_036500685.1 Pseudonocardiaceae bacterium
CTGCGCTGGCAGATCATCCGCGCACGGTCAACCTGCGGGAGTCCATTGTGCTCGGTCCACTCAATGACTGGCTCGCCGATCTGTTCGCACCGGAGAACCATGACCAGTTGGTCGCCGGTCTGCTGGATGCGCAGCCTCGGGCCAGGGGCGAGCTCAATCGGGACGCGGCCAAGAAGCGGCTCGCCGATGCCGAGGCCAAGTTGCGACGGTTCCGGGCCGCGATCGAGGCTGGGATTGATCCGGCCGCTCTGGTGGAGGCGACGAACGAGGCGCACGCGCAGCGGGTAGCGGCTGAGGCGGAGTTGGATAACGCGCCAGCGCCGGGCGAACTCACGGATGCCGATCTGTACGCGATGATCGACTCATTGGGTGATGTCGGCGCTCTGCTCACCGAACGGAAACCGGTTGCGTTGGGGCGCTTCTACGAAGACGTCCGGCTGGAGATGACCTACCAGCCGGACGAGAGATTCATTGATGTGAGGATTTCGCCTCGTGTGGTTAGCGAGTGTGTCCGAGGGGGGACTTGAACCCCCACCCCCTTTCGGGGACTAGCACCTCAAGCTAGCGCGTCTGCCATTCCGCCACTCGGACCCGGCGGTGTGCTCCGCCAGTGGTGGAGAGCTTATCGGATGCCTGCGGAGGGTCATAATCGGGCCCTTTTAGATCAACTTCAGGTGGTTGGCGGGTGGGGTTGGGGGGCGGCGGCGGGTCGGGGACCTGGGTTGTCGGGCAGAGTGGCGGGTGGTGGTTGATCGGACGAGCTAGGAGCCAGGGATGGGCGAGAACCCGCGACGGAGCAGCGCCGAGGCTGAGGTGGTGACGCTGGCCAGCGAGTTGATTCGGATTGACACCACTAATACCGGCGATCCGGACACGCTGGTGGGTGAGCGGAAGGCTGCTGAGTACGTCGCGGAGAAGCTCGCGGAGGTCGGCTATGAGACGACCTACGTGGAGTCGGGGGCCAAGGGGCGGGGCAACGTGATCGTGCGGCTGCCTGGTGCGGATCCGAGTCGGGGGGCCCTGCTGGTGCACGGGCACCTGGATGTGGTGCCGGCGGACGCCTCCGAGTGGTCGGTGCATCCGTTTTCCGGGGTCGTGCAGGACGGTTATGTGTGGGGCCGGGGCGCGGTCGACATGAAGGACATGGTCGCGATGATGCTCGCGGTCGCGCGGCGGTTCCGGCGGGAGAACATCGTCCCGCCTCGGGACATTGTTTTTGCGTTTCTCGCGGATGAGGAGGCCGGCGGGCTGTTGGGGGCGCAGTGGCTTGTCGAGCATCGGCCGGAGTTGTTCGAGGGGGCCACCGAGGCGATCAGCGAGGTCGGCGGGTTCTCCATCACTGTGGGTAATGATGTGCGGGCCTACCTGATCCAGACCGCGGAGAAGGGGATTCGTTGGCTCAAGCTCAAGGTGCGCGGCACGGCCGGGCATGGGTCGATGGTGCATCGGGACAATGCGGTGACGAAGCTTTCCGCCGCGGTGGCGCGGTTGGGGGAGCATCGGTGGCCGATCGTGCTCACCGACTCGGTCCGGGACTTCCTGGCGGGCGTCACGGAGTTGACGGGGTTGGAGTTTCCCGAGGACGACCTGGAGGGGTCGATCGGGAAGCTGGGGAACATGGCTCGCATGATCGGGGCGACACTGCGCGACACCGCGAATCCGACGATGTTGACGGCCGGCTACAAGGCGAACGTCATTCCGTCCTTCGCGGAGGCCACCGTGGACTGTCGGGTGCTGCCGGGGCGGGAGGAGCTGTTCGAGCGGGAGCTGGACGAGATTCTGGGGCCGGACGTGGAGCGGGAATGGATCAGCTTGCCGCCGGTTGAGACCGCGTTCTCGGGCGCTCTGGTGGACAGCATGGCTTCCTCGATCATGGCTGAGGATCCGGGGGCGAAGCTGCTTCCCTACATGTTGTCCGGTGGGACCGACGCCAAAGCGTTCCAAAAGTTGGGGATGCGGTGTTTCGGGTTCGCACCACTGCGCCTGCCGGCCGATTTGGACTTCTCCTCGCTGTTCCACGGGGTCGACGAACGCGTACCGGTGGAGGCGTTGGAGTTCGGGGTTCGGGTGTTGGAGCGGTTTCTGCGGAATTGCTGACCGGGGGCTCCGGGTTGGGTGATGAATGACTCAGTGGGCGGGTGAATCCGCTGGTCGGAGTTATGGTGCGGAGATCATGGGCGTCCGGTTGAGCCCCGGATTGGAGGAGCCGTCGTGGTGGATGTGACCGTGGATGATCCGACGGCCGACTGGACCGCTCCGGGGGTCTACCAGGCGGCGCCGCAGGTCTACCGGATCCCGCTGCCGCTTCCGCAGGATGGCCTGCGCGCGGTCAACGTCTACGCGATCGTCGCCGGCGAGGAGCTGGTGCTGATCGACGCGGGGTGGGCGATCGCGCAGGCTCGGGAGCAGCTGGAGCGAGGGTTGGGCGCGCTCGGTGCCGGGTTGGGCGATGTGGATCGGTTCTTGATCACGCATGCGCATCAGGATCATTACACGCAGGCGGTGGTGTTGCGGCGCGAGTTCGGGTCGGCGATCGCGCTGGGTAAGGGGGAGCAGCCGCAGCTTGATTTGATCAACAATTCTTCGGCCGATGCGCGGCCTGCTTTCGAGGATCGGCTGATCAAGTCCGGGGCGACGGGGTTGTTGGAGCGGTTGCGGGCGTTCGGGCGACACCAGCCGGATCCGACGGTCTGGGAGTATCCGGACAGTTGGTTGTCGGATCGGGACGTGGTGGAGGTGGGGGAGCGGCAGTTGGCGGCGATCGCCACTCCCGGACACACGCGCGGGCACGTGGTGTTCCTGGAGGACGCCACCAAGCTGTTGTTCGCGGGGGACCATGTGTTGCCGCACATCACCCCGTCGATCGGGTTCGAGGGGGCAGGGGTCGACTTTCCGCTGCGGGACTATCTGGAGTCGTTGCGGCTGGTGCGGGGGTTGCCGGACACCGTGCTGCTGCCAGCGCACGGACCTACCGGTGGGAGCACGCATCGGCGGATCGACGAGCTGCTCGAGCATCACGATCGGCGCCTCGAGGTCATCTACGACGCCGTTGAGCGCGGAGCCAGTTCGGCCGCGGAAGCCGCGGGGATGATCACCTGGACGCGGCGCGAGCGCAAGCTCGATGAGCTGGGGCTGTTCAACGAGATGCTCGCGGTGTTGGAGACCTTGAGTCATCTGGACGTGTTGGTGTTGCAAGGGCGGTTGGGGGTTTCGGTGGTCGAGGGCACGAGGCGGTATGAGCTGGCCGGCGGCGGGGGTTCGGCGTCGGTCGCTGGGTGAGGGCGCACGCGGTACGGGCGCCTTCGCGGAGCTGGGCCTGCTGAGCCGGGCCTCCAGGCCCTGAGCTCGGTGACCTGAGCTCGGTGACCTGAGCTCGGTGGCCTGAGGGCTAGACCGCGAGGCCGGGTAGGAAGGCGGCGGTTCGGCGGCGGCGTAGCCACACTTTTCTGGTGCCGTCGGCGAACAGCAGCACCCTGGACAGTTCCCATCCGGCGAATTCGGCGTGGATGGCCAACTGGGCCGCCGCGGTGCGCAGCGACACCGCTGCGGGCAGCCGCAGCGGTGTGTACTCCCAGTCTTCGTCGATCACCCCGTCGATCATGGTTGGATCACTTGAATACCTCCTCCGTCCGCGGACGCGACGATGACGCGACCGCTTTCCGGATCGACCGTGACCGAATTCGGTTGGCGCACGGTCGAGATTCGGTACTTCTCCACCGGCTCGCCGCCGGTGACGTCGTAGCCGACGACTTCGTTGAGCTGGGTGCAGGTCACCCAGGCGAGGTTGTGCCGGGAGTCGTACGCGATGCCGTACGGCGACCCTGGCACGGGGTAGCGCTGGCGCATGAGCACCGGGTCGGCCGAGAACAGCAGCAGTTCGCCGGTGCGGGTGTCGGTGACGAGCACGTCGCCGTATTTGTCGGCGACCTCGTTGGTGGCGCCGTCGCCCGCGCGCAGGCCCGCGCCGACGGTGCCGCCCTGCGGGTCGACGTCGAACACGGCGGAGCGGAAGCGGTCGAGCAGGACGGCTTTGTTACCGACGGTGACCACTTGCTGGGGGCTGATGTCGCCGGTGATGGTTTTGGTGATCTTGTCAGCGCTGAGCAGTGCCAGGGATTTATGGGCTTGCTGGGCTACCAGGAGTTGGTTGCCGATCATGGTGGCGCTGGTGGGGCCGTTGGGCACGGGTACCACGGTTGTGGTGCCGGTGGGGAGGGCCACTTCGACGACCTGGTTCGCGGACGTCACCGGGGCCAGGAGCGGGCCACCGGGTTTGGCGACGGAGAGGTTGGTGACGGCGCCGGGGAGAGGGACGGTCTTGGGGGCGGCTCTGAGGTCGTTGAGGGAGTAGAGCTGCAGCTCAGCGGGGTGGGCGACGGCTACCGCGAGCGTGTGGGTCGCTTGATCGACCGCTACCGCGCCGACGGCGGGCGAGGCCAGCACGGTTCCGGGCAGGGTGGCGTCGGACAGGGCCGGGGACACCGCGGGGGCCGCGGCCACCAGGTTCGCGGTGACCTGCAGGTCGTCATTGGCCGAGGAGCCGGATGACGAGCATCCGGCAAGCATGGTGGTGCCGGCTACCACCACGGCTATCACTCCGGCGAGTTGTCGCAACGCTTGAACCTCCGCAGCTGACTGACGTCCAGCATCCTCGGGTGTGACCCTGACGTCACGCCCAAGTACCCGGATGTTTGCCGCTGCGCTACCTGGTCAGCCCAGGCGTTGCTCGGGGTAACCGAGTTCGATGCCACTCACATCATCCAGTGCCGCCCGAATGGCCGACGGCAGGGTCAACTCCTCGGCGGCGAGTGACCCGGTGAGCTGGCCGGTGTCGCGCGCGCCGACGACGGGGGCGACAACGCCGGGGCGGTCGCGGACCCAGGCCAGCGCTACGGCCAGTGGTGAGGTGCCGAGGCCGTCCGCCGCGGTGACCACGGCTTCGACGATGCGCGCTGCGCGTTCGGTGCGGTGTTGTTCGACGTAGGGGGCGTAGGTCTGGGAGGCGCCTCGGGAGTCGGCGGGGGTGGTGCCGTTGCGGTATTTGCCGGTGAGGACGCCCCGGCCCAGTGGTGCCCAGGGGAGCAGGCCGACGTCGTGAGTCAGGGCTGCGGGGGCGACCTCGCGTTCGATTCCGCGTTCGAGCAGGGAGTATTCGACCTGGGTTGATGCGATCGGGGTGCGGCCGGGCAGCGCCTTCTGCCAGGCCGCCGCGGTACCCAGCTGCCAGCCGCTGTAGTTGGACACGCCGAAGTAGCGGACTTTTCCGCTGGTCACGGCGGTGTCGACGGCGGCGAGGGTTTCCTCGAACGGGACGTCGGGATCCCACGCGTGCAGTTGCCAGAGGTCGATGTGGTCGACGGCGAGCCGGCTCAGCGAGCCTTCGAGTGCGGTGAGCAGGGCGCCTCGGGAGGCGCCGCCGCCGAAGGGGCCTTCGGTGCGGCGGGCGACGGCATTGGTGGCCAACACCACATCCTGGCGCGGGACGAGGTCGCCGAGCAGGCCACCGAGGATGCGTTCGGCCTCGCCGTCGTTGTAGACGTCGGCGGTGTCGACCAGGGTGCCGCCCGCGTCGATGAACGCGACGAGCTGGCTGGACGCCTCCTCGGCGTCTGTGTCGGCGCCCCACGTCATCGTGCCCAGCGCCATTCGGGAAACCCGCAGACCAGTGCGGCCGAGGTGTCGATGCTCCACGGCCGCAAAGCCTACGGGCTCGTCAGGGTGCGGCGTGGTGCGACGAGCGGAGAAGATCACACGATCACCCGCGCGATGCGCCAGGTAGGGTCTGGCGGGTGCGACTGGGTGTGAATCTCGGGTACTGGGGCGCTGGCAACGACGCCGCCAACTTGGCGCTGGCCAAGGAGGCCGACCGGCTGGGCTACGCGGTGGTGTGGGCCGCGGAGGCCTATGGCTCGGATGTGCCGACGGTGTTGGCGTGGGTGGCGGCGCAGACCGAGCGGGTCGACGTGGGCAGCGCGATCCTGCAGATCCCGGCGCGGACGCCGGCGATGACGGCGATGACCGCGGCCACTTTGGACACTCTGTCTGGTGGCCGGTTCCGGCTGGGGCTCGGCGTGTCGGGGCCGCAGGTGTCCGAGGGCTGGCACGGCGTGCGGTTCGACAAGCCGTTGGCGCGCACCCGGGAATATGTGGACATTGTCCGGATGGCGTTGCGGCGCGAGCGCGTCGCCTATCAGGGGCAGACATACGTGCTGCCGCTGCCGGACGGGCCGGGCAAGGCGCTGAAGCTGACCGTGCATCCGGTGCGTGAGCAGATCCCGGTGTATCTGGCGTCGGTGGGGCCCAAGAACCTCGAGTTGACCGGCGAGATCGCCGATGGGTGGCTCGCCATCTTCTTCTCACCCGAACACGCGGGCGAGTCGCTGGCGCACATCGCGGCCGGCCGGCAGAAGGTCGGGCTGAGCATGGACGGGTTCGACGTGGTGCCGACCATGCCCCTCGTGGTGGGCGATGACTGGCGCGCCTGCGCGGACTCGGTGCGCGGCTATGCGGCGCTGTACGTAGGCGGCATGGGCAGCCGGGAGAAGAACTTCTACAACGCCATGGCGGTGCGCATGGGTTATGCCGATGCCGCGGCCGAGGTGCAGGACCGCTACCTGGCCAAGGACTACGCGGGCGCGATGGCCGCGCTGCCGGTGGAGTTCCTGGACGCGATCGCGCTGCTCGGCCCGAAGGAGCGCATTGCCGACCGGATGCAGGCGCTGGCGCAGGTCGGCGTGACCACCCTGACGGTGAGCCCGATGACCGGTGACATCCCCTCCGGGCAGGCCGCGCTGCGCACCGCCCTGGACGCGGTGGAGGCCGCGGGCCTGGCCTGACCGCCGAGTCGCCTGGCCCACTACGTAGGCTTTCGTTGTGGCGACTGTGATTCTGTTGCGGCATGCCCGCTCCAGCGCGAACGGGGCCGGGCTACTCGCCGGCCGTTCCCCCAAGGTCGGGCTGGATCCGACCGGACTGGGCCAGGCCGCGAAGCTGGTGCAGCGACTGGCCGACGTGCCGCTGGCCGCCGTGGTCGCCTCGCCGTTGCAGCGCTGCCGGCAGACCGTCGCGCCGCTGATCGCGGCCCGCGACCTGACCGTGACGACCGATTCCGCACTGTCCGAGGTGGACTACGGCGACTGGACCGGCCGGGAACTGAAGGGCCTTTTCAAGGAGCCGCTGTGGAAGGTCGTGCAGCAGCACCCGTCGGCCGCGGTGTTCCCTGGCGGTGAGGGACTGGCGCAGGTGCAGTCGCGCGCGGTCGCGGCGATCCGCGCGCACGAGCAGCGCATCGTGGCCGAGCACGGGCCGGACGCGGTGTGGCTGGCGTGCAGCCACGGCGACGTGATCAAGTCGGTGCTCGCCGACGCGCTCGGGGTGCACCTGGACTCGTTCCAGCGGATCGTGGTCGATCCGTGTTCGGTGTCGGTGATCCGCTACACCGACACGCGGCCCTTCGTGCTGCGCGTCAATGACAACGGTGGGGATTTGAAGGGGATCGTCAGCCACCCGCCGGCGAAGAAGAGCAAGCGCGGGGCGAAGGCGTCCTCGGATGCGGTGGTGGGCGGGTCGACCGGCCCCTAACTAACCAGTTGGTTAGGACGACGGAGCCGCTTGAGTTCGTCAGGGTTGGACTTCGCGGCTCCAGGCGGCGAGGCCGGCGACGAAACCGGCCTGGTCCCGGTCGGACAGCCCGCCGAGCGCCGCGAGTAGCGGTGTGGCGCGCAGCGCGATGAACTGCTCGAACGCCGGCCGGTAGCGCTCGCTCAACGACACCAGGGTGCGCCGCCGGTTGCTGGGATCCTCCCGCCGGGTGGCCAGGCCGGCGTCGGCGAGGCTGCCGACGAGTTCGCTCACGGTCGACAGTGACACGCCGAGCCGGCCGGCGAGGTCGGTGACGGTGCACGAGCGGTCGGGCAGCAGTTGCGCGAGCACGGCGCCATGCCGCGCGGTCAGCCTCTTCCTGGTGAACACCTCGTCCAGATCGGGCGGCATCTCGGTGCGGGCGCGCTGGAAGTAGGCGGCGAGCTGGGGCACGTACCTGAGCACTTCGCGTTGCAACTCGGTCAGCGTGTCCGGGTTGCCCGGTTGCGTTTCGGGTGCCATAGTCACAGCGTAAACACTTTGGATTTCCAAAGTGTTTGGCTTCTCGAATCATGGGGGTGACGGATGACGTCGACTCGTTACGGCGACGCGATCAACGACGCACTGGACCGGCTGGACGACCTCGGCTACGAACGCGGCGGCAACGCCGACCTGAGCAATCACGGCCCGATGGCCGCTGAGGCCCTTGCCGTCCTCGGGCACGGCGATGACCTGCCCGAGTGGGTGCGCGCCTACCGAGGGGCCATGAGCCACCACGAACCGCCGAGCGCGCGGTTCGCCATCGACGGCGGGGACGAATCATCCTGGGGCGCCGCGCTGGGCGCGTTCGACCGGGCCGGGGACTGGGAGGCGCTGTTCCGGCGGGAACTGGCCGAAGCGCCCTGGCGAGAGGTGCTGGCACGGTGGTGGCCACGGTTGCTGCCAGGGCTGTTCTCCCGGTTGACGCACGGCGTGATCCGCACCGCGCACGCCGTGCGCAGTGTCGCGTCGACCGAGGCGCCCACCGAGCAGCAGCTGACCGAGCTCGCGCGGGGCCTTGCGTACTGGTCGGCGCGGTTCACCGGGTTACCGGGGCAGGCTCGGTTCGTGGGTCAGCACACCCTGGCCGCCGCGGTCGCGGCACTGCCGAGGGGGGCCTCGACGGAGAAGCTGCCACCCGCGGCCCGATTGGCACGGGTCGGCTCGATGCCGGGATACCAGGCCGCACTGGAGGACATCGCCGCCGATCAGCTGCCGGACCTGTTGAGCGACATGACGACGACGTTCGCCGGGGTCATGCTGGCGCATCCGAAGGGCAACCCGGTGCCGCTGGTGCACGGCGTGACCGCGCCGGCCGCGGTGCGGCTGGTGCTGCCCTACCTGCCGGCCGAACTGTACGAGCCGTCGCTGGCGGGGCTGTGGCAGGTGCACACCGCGCTGCTGTGGGCCTTCACCGGCGACGCCGAGGCCGAGTCGGACGTGGTGAAACGGGCGATGGACACCGAGGTGCCCGGGTTCGACGAGCTGATCGGGCGTGCGGTCGAGCACGGCGACGAGCACGTGATCAAGTTCACTGAGGCATGCCTGCGGGAGCACATGTTGCGACCGGATCCGCGGTTCCCTGCGGCGGTGTTCGCCGCGCAGCAGAGGATCTCGCGCCGCTACAACTAGCGGTGACAACTACAGGCCGAGTTTGGTGACGGCGTTGTCGTCGAGCGGGTTCGCGGTGCGGATGTAGCGGTGCACGGTGCCCGCGTTGGACCAGCGGCCCTGCCGCATGATCTCCCGGTCGCTGGCGCCGCCGAGCGCGGCCTGAGTGGCGAACCCGGCCCGCAGCGAGTGTCCGCCGAACGCGGCCGGGTCAAGGCCCGCGCGCTGCGCGTAGCGCTTGACGAGATCGCCGACGGCGCGGCCGGTGATCGCGGTGGCACCGATGCCGCCGTGCCGGTTGACCGACGGGAACAGCGGCCTGCCGGTGCCGTCGGCCAACGGGGTGCCGGGGAAGCCGTGGCAGCGGTGGATGGTCTGCTCCGGTCGATCGGTGAGCCACGCGCGGAGTTCGCCCGCGGCCTCCGCTTCGAGCAGCGCGGTCCAGTCGGCGAACGCGCACACCGGGCAGGTGTCCGGGCGTTGCCCTCGGGGCAGCGCGACCTGTTGGCCGGTGACGCCGGTCTGGTCGGTCTTGGTGGTGGCCAGTTCGATGATCAGTACGGGTTCGCCGGTGCGCTGGTCGGTGTCGGCGTGCACGTCGTCGATGCCGATGCCGGCGAGTTCGGTGCGGCGTAGCGCGCCCGCGAATCCGACGAGCAGCAGCAGCGTGTCGCGGCGCCGGGTGATGCCGCCGGGCCAGCCGTCCTCGGCGCGTTGGGCGAGCATCTCGCCGAGGGTGTGCAGCAGGACCGGGCGTTTGCGTTGGGGCCGGGCGCCTCGGGCGCGCCGGATGCCGCGCAGGGTCAACCTGACCACGTCGGACCGGGTCGGTGAGGCCAGCCCGCCCGCCGCGTGCACGGCGGCGACGGCGGCGGCCTTGCGTTCCAGGGTGCCCGGCGAGAGCAGCCAGCCGACGCCGTCGGGTTTGCGCAGGTCGGCGGTGGTGGCGAGGTATACGGCGAGGTCGAGCGGGTCGGCGGGCAGCGCGGTGCGGGTCTGCGCGGCGCACCAGGCGAGCCAGCCGCGCCAGTCCGATCGGTAGGCGCGCACGGTGTTCGCGGACTGCGACGTACCCAGATAGCGGGCCAGCGCCTCGGCCTGGCCGTCGTCGAACCGCCCGCGCACGGCGGCCAGTCGGGCGGCGTCGATCAGGCCCCGGTCGGCCCGGCGGGCGAGTTCGGCGCGCACCTCACCGGGCAGCTCATCGACCACCATCCCGGACATGCGCAAGATCCTTCACGCCTGCCGCAGCGGCGGTCAACTCGGTGCTGGCCAGTTCCGCGTCGAGCAGACGTGCGGCGCGGGGCACGGCCAGACCACGACCCGCGGCGAACCACACCGCGATCAGCACCACCAGCGGGATCTGCGAGGTGAGCGAGGACTCGGTCACGGCGCTGGCGGGTTGGCTGTAGATGACGATGACCCGCAGCACCGCGTCGGCGAGCAGCGCGACGCCGAGCCCGGCGGTCATGGCCCGGTAGAGCAGCCGGAACTGGCGGGACTTGCGCCAGGTGCGGTCGAAGGCGTCGGCACGGGCCGGGTCGCCCTTGGCCGCGACCGGTTTGAGGGCGGTGCGCATCAGCGGCCGTTGCGAGAAGGTGGTGGCCAGGATGAACACGCCGCCGATGGCGAGGTAGAGCGAGACGCGGGCGAGGCCGAAGCGCGGGTCGCCGGTGATCGAGGTGAGCACGACGCCGGTGACGACCTCCAGCAGCACCAGCACGGCGAACGCGTCGAACCTGGTCCGGTTCGCGGGGCGCAGCAGGTCGCCGATGACGATCACGGCGGACACGACGGCGCCGGCGACCATGCTCGGCACGGTGCCGACGCTGGCCAGGTAGCAGGCCGCGATGGCCGCGCTGGGCACCAACCCGGCGACCAGGGCCAGCCGCCAGCGGAACGTTCGGGTTTCGACGCGGCCCGCGACGGCTTTGCCGCTGAGCAGGGTGCCGCCGATGGCGAGCCGCTCGGCCGCTGGCATGCCGGTGGGGGCGAGCACGACCAGCATCACGGTCGGTAGCAGCAGGTCGATCGCGGCATTGCCGAGCATCAGCAGCAGGTAGCGCGCCTTCTGGCGGGCGGTGGGCTCAGCCATCAGTTACCTTCGCTTGTCATTAGAAGAGTCGCTAAGATAATTCGAGGATAAGGTAAATTGGTCGCATGGCGCAAGCTGAGGTGACCGAAGAGCAGTGGGCGAGCACGGTGCTCGGCCCGGAGTTCGCGACCGCGATCGTGGTGTTCCACGAGGCCGTCGGCAGACTGCTGGGGCTCAGTTCGGTCGAACGCAAGTGCATCGACGTCCTCCAGCGGCTCGGCCCGGTCTCCGCCGGCACCATCGGTGACCACACCGGCCTGACCACCGGCGCGGTCACCGGGCTGATGGACCGGCTGGAGCGGGCCGGCTACATCCGGCGCGCCCGCGACCCGCAGGACCGGCGCAAGGTCGTGGTCGAACTGCTGCCGAACCCGCGGATGGACGCGTTGATGGCCGCGGCGTTCGGGCCCTTCGTCGAGGACATGACCGCGCTGATGGCCGGCTACGGGCCGGACGAGCTGCGCGCGATCAGCGACTGGGTCGGCCGCACCACCTCGGTGCTGGTGGCCAACACCCGGCGCGTCATGACCCTCCCAGAGGCCTGATCACTTCCGCTCCCGCAGCCAGCGCGGCAACGCCGCCGCGAGCGCCAACCCGAGCACCGCGATCAGCACCAGCTGGCCCAGCGGCCACAGCGCGTACAGGACGATCGCGCTGACGTCGGTGCCGAGGCCGGCGATGGAGGTGACGGTGGCCCGCCGCGCCGAGTCGATACGGTCCTGCAGCCGGGCGCCGGCCACGACCTCCACCAGCCGGTAGAGGCTGTAGCCCACCGCGACCGCGGCCAACCCGGCCGGCGCGCGCAGGAGCCCGGCCACACCGAACAGGACGAACGCGACCCCGAGCAGCAGCCCGAGCGTGCGGGGTCCCAGCCGGGTCGCGGCCCCGCTCAGCGCCGCGCCGCCCGCCGCGAGCAGCGGAATGCCCACCACCGCCAGTGGCACCCAGCCGGTCGGCACGCCCCAGCCGGCGGCGAGCAGCGGGAAGTACTCCTCGGTGCCGTCGAACGCGACCAGCGCGGCGACCACGAGGATCGCCAGCCGCACCCTGGGCAGGCCGATGGCCTCCCGCAATCCTGCCCGCAACGTCGCAAGGTAGCCCGGTTCCGCCGGGTCCCGCTCGCCGGGTTCGGGTCGGCGCGGGGCCTCGGGGATGCGCAACGCGACCAGGCCTGCGAACAGGCAGCCGACCGCGCTGACCCAGCCCACCAGGGTGAACCCGCCGAAGTGGAACAGCACGGTGGCCGCACCGGCGGCCGGTGCCTGGGCGAACAGGCCGGTCGCGGTCTGCCAGCCCCACACTCGCGCGTAGTGCTCCTGTGCGCCGTGTGCGGCCAGGCCGTCGTAGAGCAGCGCCTCCAGCGCGCCGGCGAACAACGATCCGCCGACGCCCCAGACCACGAACCCGGCGGCGAAGCCGGCGAAGTGCGGGAACAGCGTCCAGATCGTGTACCCGCCGGCCTGCAGTAGGCCTGCCGCGGCCACGGCGAGTCGCCGGGAGTAGCGATCAGCGAGCGCGCCGGTGGGCACCTGGGACAGGATGCCGGTGACGCACCAGATCACGAACAACGCTGAGATCTGCGCACCGGAAAGCCCGCTGCTCGCGAACAACAGCGAGTACAGCGCGTACAACGGCACCGCCTCGGTGAGGAACGCGCAGATCAGGACCTGGCGGACCAGTCGGCGGGCGGGCCGGGGGATGCGGTGTCAATCAAGTCAACCGAACGGCATGTCCGCCAGGGTAGCCCCGGACCGCCCGTTCGGGCACCCGGTTTGTTTTCCGCGCGCGTCGGGAACTTTTCCGGCCGCCGTACGTCATTCAGGTTGTCGGGTGGGTGGGATCCACCGGCGTTCGATAGTGTGATTCAGGCCGGTCGAGGTATCTGCTGATTCAGTGGGACATCTTGACTGACGGGGGAATTCCGCGGGAATGATTCGGGGGAATCATCACAATGAACAACGGGGGGAGATCGGCCGTCCAGGAGGCGGTTGATCGCTGGTTGGAGCGTTACAGCGTTGCCGTGCTGCGCGTCTGCATGGGAATCGTGATTTTCGGCTTCGGGGTGCTGAAGTACTTTCCCGGGGTCAGTCCGGCCCAGGGCGTCGTGCTGGCGGTGAACAGGATTCTGACCTTTGGTCTGTTGCCTGATCAGGTCACGTTGCCGCTGTTCGCGACGGTGGAGGCCGTCATCGGGCTGTCCTTGATCACCGGGTGGGGACTTCGGGTGATCATTTATCCACTCGCGGTGTGGGTGGTGGCGATTCTGTCGCCGGTGGTATTGCTGACCGGGCAATTGTTCAGCGGACCGCACGACGCTCCCACATTGATGGGTCAGTACGTGGTCAAGGACATCATTCTGGCCGCCGCGGTGCTGGTGGTCGCGGCCGATGTGCGGCGCCGGAAC
The DNA here is from genome assembly GCA_036500685.1 of Pseudonocardiaceae bacterium. Classification (GTDB taxonomy): domain Bacteria; phylum Actinomycetota; class Actinomycetes; order Mycobacteriales; family Pseudonocardiaceae; genus CAJCJE01. The sequence goes on from DASYBO010000309.1 coordinate 13,731, forward strand.
CGGAAAACTTCGCCGCCGGTCGAGCGCACCGAGCCGGAACGCGTGCCCGCGGGCCGATTCTGAATATGTTCCACAACAAGGGGAGAAAAGTATCATGACCACTGTTTTTCGGGCGAGTTCGCCCATTGCCGAGACCAAGCCGCTACTGGGTCCTTTGGCGGAACTGCCGGGTACCTGGTTCGGGTCCGGGTTCAGCCTGATCTCGCGACCGCGGTTCGGGGGGAGCCTGCCGTTCTTCCTCGAGGTCAACGCGACGCACGAGACGTTGTCGTTCACCGAGATCGGGGCGCCGATCCCGAACCGGGGCTCGGGCCAGCCCGACATCTTCTTCCTCGGCGTGCACTACCTGCAGCAGATCAGCGACGCGGTCACCAAGGGCGCGCTGCACCTGGAGCCCGGGTTGTGGCTGAACGTGCCGGCCACCACCGATCCGGTCGCGGACGCCAGCGTGGTGCGACTGGCCACGATCCCGCACGGCGACTCCCTGCTCGCGCAGGGCCGGTCGCTGGTGGTGGAGGGCGGGCCGGACATCCAACCGGTCAGCTCCACGCCCACCAACTCGGCCAACCCGGGCACCCCGCTCCCGCCCGCCTACCTGGCGCCGTTCACGACCACGCCGGTGCCGCCCGGGATCCCGCAGGGTGCGATCGCCAATCCGAACCTGGTGCTGACCGACGCGATCAAGAACCAGAAGATCGTCGAGACAACTGTCCTGGTCATCGACACGACCACCGCGATCGGCGGGCTGACCGGCGGCATCGAGAACATGCCGTTCACGGTCAAGAACGCCAACGCGACCAAGATGAGCGCGATCTTCTGGCTGGAGACGGTGCAGCGCGAGGACGGCGCGGGGCATTTCCTGCAGTTGCAGTACACCCAGACGGTGAACCTGAACTTCCTGGGCATCGACTGGCCACACATCCAGGTCGCGACCCTGGTGAAGCACTAGCGATCGGGCGCGGCCGGCGTCATCCCCACTGGGGCATCCCCACTGGGTCATCCACCACGGGGTCATTACCACTGCGTCGGCCGCGTCAGCCCGGCCGGGATCCGGGTCTCCTGGTCGCCATGCGCGGCGTCGAGCTGGACCTGGGTCAGGAACAGCGTGTCGGACAGGTCGGTGCCGGCCAGGTTCGCGCCACGCAGATCGGCGCCGGTGACGTCGGCCAGCTCGAGTCGGGTCCCGCGCAGGTCGGCGCCGATGAGGTAGGCACCGCGCAGGCTCGCCCCACGCAGGTCCGCGCCTCGCAGGTCCTTGCCGATCAAGTCGGCGCCGCGCCGGTCCTTGCGGCGTGGCACGCCCGCGCGCGCAAGGTCGCTCGCGCGGACCAGCAACGGGTTGACCTGCTGCCGGAGCGCGTCGACGTCGAGGGCGAGCAGCGTCGCCGGGTCGGTGTCGGTGAGCGCGCGGGTCACTTCGATGGCCCCATCGAGGTCGCGGTGCACCGGGTGCGCGGCGGGCAGGGCGCGCGCGGCGGTCAGGTAGTGCAGCAGTTCGTGCAGGTGCCGCATGATCGGGAACACCGCGAACATCGCATCGCGCAGCTCAGGGTGGGTACGCCAGTCACGGCCAGCGAAACTGACCTGGGCGACGTGTTGGCCCGCGCCGAAGCAGTCATAGACGGTGCAGCCGGTGAAGCCGCGGCCCCGCAGGTCGGTGTGGATGCCGCAGCGGAAGTCGGCGCGCACGTTCGGGCAGGGCGTGCCGGCCGGTTTGTCGATGGCGAAATCGGCGGATCTGGCGAACGCGGGCACCACGCAGCACAACGCGAAGCAGCGCGCGCAGTCGCCGCGCAGGTCGGTACCGGCCACGACGTCCATTGTGGTCAACGCGGTGGGGCGAGCGTGAGCCAGGTGTCAGCCGCGGCGGGGTCGCCGGTCACCAGGCCGGCGTCCAGATCGATCCGGTGCCACAGGAACAGCGCCAGATCGCCAGCACTGCCCGCGAACTCGTGGGGCGCGGGCTCGTCCGTGACGGCCACCGTGTCCCCGTCGAACCGGACCGTCCAGGCGCGCTCGACGTCGGTGGCGCGGAACCGGAACATCTCGCTCCGTCCCTCGGGCGCCTGACCCCAGCCGCGGCGGGCCGGGACCATCACCGCGAAGTACTGCTCGACCATGTCGACCGCCAGGTCCGGCTCGATGGGCGCCGGTGCACCGAGGCCGGTGTGCGCGTCCCAGCGGTGGATGCCGGCCTCGATCATCTGCATCCGCAGCCAGAACCCGACACTCTGCTCGGCCGACCAGGTGCTGACCCGGATGCCCGCGTCCGTGGTCGCGAAGATCTCGGTCAGCGTGTCCGCGCCATCGGTGAACCAGTCGAGCAGGCCGGTCGGCATCGGGCCCAGGTACGGGCCGCCTTCGGGGTCGGCGGGCCAGCCGGGGCGCTCGGCCGGCAGGTGCAGGAACTCCAGGTCGGTGATGACGGGCTCGTCGAGCAGTCGGTTGCTGATGATGTGCGTGACGTAGCGGTGCACCCAGCCCAGGTGCATCACGACGTTCGTCATGGACCAGCCCGGGCACGCGGGCAGTTCCGGCACGCTGTCGGCATGCTCGACGGCGCGGGCGGCGGCGGTGAAGTCGCGGATCTCGCGACGAAAGTGCGGCAGGCGGTCCATGACCACCACTGTGCCAGGCGCCGCCAGTGAATATCGCCGCCACCTGCGGAAAGCTCAGCTCCGCTGGTGCGGTAACGTGAAACCTGCCGGAAAGAACGTCAAGCGTGAAATGTTGACACCGAAAAACCATTACCGGACATTGGGTCATATCCTGTCCAAGGTGGGTGCCAACCGCTGATTCTACGATGTCACGAATGCCACGGCGATCCCGCTGATCGTCCTGGGCGATCGCGTCCTTTTCTGCGCCGGTTCTTCCTCCTCGATCAACGGTCAACAATCTGGCCACTGCGGTCAGAGCTGGTCAACAGCCTTGACGCCAGCAATGGTCCAGTCCACTTTGGGTTTTGGTTGGCGCACCCCTCACCCGTTGTTGTCCACGCATTCCTGTTCCCTTTTCGATCGAGGAGAAAACATGTCGATCCGTAGGCTGCTACCCGCTATTCCGGCCGCGATCCTGCTCGCCGGACTCGCCGTCACCACGGCCTCCGCCGGCACCATTCCGGCCGGCGCGCCCGCGCGCCCGGCCGACACCTGCACCGTGACCAGCACCCTCGCCGGCGACCACTACAGCGCGGTGCAGATCGCCCAGGTCGCCAAGTACGACGCCGGGTTCAGCGGCCAGGGCCTGGTCATCTCGATCGCGGTGTCACTGGCCGAGAGCAGCGGCTGGACCCAGGCGGTCCTGGTCGACTCGGACTGCAGCCGCGACCGCGGCCTGTGGCAGATCAACTCCTACTGGCACTCCGAAGTCAGCGACGCGCAGGCGTTCGACCCGCCCCAGGCGGCCCAGGCCGCGTACCGAATCTCCTCCTCCGGCAACGACTGGTCACCCTGGACGACCTACCAGAACGGCGCCTACCAGCAGTACATGAGCGAGGCGCAGCAGGCCGCGAACAGCGTCTGACCCGGTCACGTGTGGGCCTGGCCAGTGCAGGGCCCACACGACGGTCACCCGTTACGATCACCCCGAGCCTGACGGTGCCCGCCACGGCCTCGCAAACCGGAGGCCGCGCTGCTCGGCATCACCCCGGAGTGGGTACGCCGCTACGACGCCACCATCGCGTGCGCCGACGAGGGCCATGGCCACACAGTGCTGCTGTTGCACGGCTCCTTCTCCGCGGACTGGCTGGCTCCCGTGGCAACGCCCAGCGCTCAACTCGCGGCGAGCCGGTCGTCGAGACGATCACCGACTTCGTCGCCCGCCACAGTTTGTGAGCACGACCGATTCCTTCTTGCCAGCGACCGAGTCAACATGGGTATGACCAAACAACAGTTCCTCGACCCACACCGGGCCGGCCGCCCCGCCGACGCCGCACGCCAGGCCGCCACCCGGATCCTGTCCGGACCGCATCTGTCCGTCCTGTCGACCACCAACCCGGACGGCTCACCCCAGTCCTCGGTGATCTTCGTCAAACCCGATGGCGACGACGTGCTGTTCAGCACCATCGAGGGGCGTCGCAAGACATTGAACATGCAGCGCGATCCTCGTGTGACCCTGCTGGTCCACGGCCTCCCCATCGGGGGAGCGGACAGCTCCTACGCGACCATTTCGGGTGTCGTTGAGTTGATCGACGATCCAGAGGCCGCCTTTCACCAGGTGATGTACGACCTGCACATGGGCGGCGCCACCCCGCCGCCCGAGCCGGGCGCGGAACGGCTGATCGTTCGACTGCGGCCGAGCCGCGTCTACGCCCCGCCCGTCTACGTCGCCGCGGCCGAGTAGTTCGGCCGCTGAGTCAGGGGAGGGCCTCCG
>DASYBO010000310.1:0-6806 GCA_036500685.1 Pseudonocardiaceae bacterium
CTGATCGTGACGCACAACATCAACATCGCGCGGACGGTGCCGGACAACATCGGGATGTTGTTCCGGCGGGAGTTGGTGATGTTCGGGCCGCGTGAGGTGTTGTTGACCTCGGATGAGCCGGTGGTGGAGCAGTTTTTGAATGGTCGCCGGATTGGGCCGATCGGGATGTCGGAGGAGAAGGACGCGGCCACGATGGCGCGGGAGCAGGCTGATATCGATGCGGGGCATACCGATGGTGGGATGTCGGATCAGGACATCTCGGGGATCGTGCCGCAGTTGGCGCCGACACCGGGGTTGCCGGATCGGCAGGGGGCCCGTAGGCGTCAGGATCGGGTGATGCAGATTCTGCACGCACTGCCACCGCGCGCACGGGAAGCCATCCTTGCAAGCTATCGCGTTGACGCACCGATGACCCTGCCGATCCGGCGAATCGAGGTGCGATGAGCACCAACACCGGGACCTCCAACATCCCAGGGGTCGGCGCGCTGCGCCAGACCGGGCGGATGTTCGCGCTGTCGTTGAGCGTGATCCGCATGACCTTCAAGCGGCCGTTCCAGGTGCGCGAGTTCATCGAGCAGTTCTGGTTCGTCGCCAGCGTCACCATTCTACCGACGGCGCTGGTCGCGATCCCGTTCGGCGCGGTCATCGCGCTGCATCTGGGTTCGTTGACCCAGCAGATCGGCGCCGAGTCGTTCACCGGTGCCGCGAGCGTGCTGGCGATTATTCAGCAAGCTGCGCCATTGGTGACCGCGTTGCTGGTCGCGGGCGCGGGCGGGTCGGCGATCTGTGCGGACATCGGCGCGCGCACCATCCGCGAGGAGATCGACGCCATGGAAGTGCTTGGCGTCTCGCCGATCCAGCGGTTGATCGTGCCGAGGGTGTTGGCGTCGATGCTGGTTGCCGTGCTGCTCAACGGCATGGTCTCCGTGGTCGGTGTGCTGGGCGGGTACTTCTTCAACGTGATCATGCAGGGCGGTACGCCCGGTGCCTACCTGGCCAGTTTCTCCGCGCTCGCGCAGTTGCCGGATCTGTGGATCAGTGAGATCAAGGCGGTGATCTTCGGGTTCATCGCGGGCGTTGTCGCCGCGTATCGCGGGCTGAACCCGGGCGGTGGGCCAAAGGGCGTCGGGGACGCGGTCAATCAGTCCGTCGTCATCACGTTCCTGCTGCTGTTCTTCGTCGACTTCGTGCTGACCGCGCTGTACCTGCAAGTCATCCCGGCGAAGGGCATGTGACCATGAGCATCGCTGTCGACGAGGGCAGGCTGAACCGGGACGACCGCTGGCTGGGCTGGTTGGATCGGCTCGGCGATCAGCTGATCTTCTACCTACGCGCGCTGGCCTGGGTACCGAGGGCGGGTCGCCGGTATTTGCGTGAGGTGATGCGACTGCTGGCCGAGGTGAGCTTCGGCAGCGGCGCGCTCGGTGTGATCGGCGGGACCATCGGCGTGATGGTGGGCATGACCGTGTTCACCGGCGCGGTCGTCGGCTTACAGGGCTACGCGGCGCTGAACCAGATCGGCACCGCGGCCTTCACCGGCTTCATCTCGGCCTACTTCAACACCCGCGAGATCGCACCACTCGTCGCCGGCCTTGCCCTCTCCGCGACGGTCGGCGCCGGCTTCACCGCGCAACTCGGCGCCATGCGGATCTCCGAGGAAGTGGACGCCCTTGAGGTCATGGGCATTCCCTCGCTGCCCTACCTGGTGACAACGCGGATCATCGCCGGGGTCGTGGCCATCATCCCGTTGTACGGGCTGGGCCTTGTCACCTCGTACCTGGCGTCGCGGGAGATCACGGTGCTGTTCAACGGCCAGTCGGCGGGCACCTACGACCACTACTTCAATCTGTTCCTGCCACCGGTCGACGTGTTGTGGTCCTTCGCCAAGGTGCTGATCTTCAGCGTGATGGTGATCCTGGCGCACTGTTACTACGGCTACCGCGCCAGCGGCGGCCCGGCCGGGGTGGGTGTGGCCGTCGGGCGCGCGGTGCGGACCGCGATCGTCACGATCAGTATCACCGACTTCTTCCTGAGCCTCGCCATCTGGGGCGCCACGACCACGGTGAAGGTCGCGGGATGAGCGCGTCGGTCGGTTGGTACAAGACCCGGCGCCGAGTCGCCGGGGTGGTGTTCATCGTGGTGTTCACGATCCTCGTGTGGCTCTCGATCGCCTTGTACAACAAGGACTTCACCCCGGTGGTGATGGTCAACCTCAACACCGACACCACCGGCAACGAGCTACACGTACACGCCGAGGTGAAGGTGCGTGGGGTGGACGTCGGCGAGGTCCGGGAGATCTCCACCAACGGCGACGGCGCGCAGCTCCGGCTTGCTCTGCAACCGAACATGGTGCACCTGATCCCCGACAACGTGACCGCGGAACTGTTGCCGACCACGCTGTTCGGCGAGCGCTACGTGGACCTGGTGTTGCCCAAGTCCCCCGACTCGCAGCGCCTCGACCAGGGCACCACGATCGACCAGGACCACTCCAGCAGCGCGATCGAGCTGGAGAAGGTGCTCAAGGACCTGCTGCCGATGCTGCAAGCCGTTCAGCCGCAGAAGTTGTCGGTCACGCTGACCGCGATCTCCCAGGCCCTGGCGGGGCGCGGCACCGAGTTGGGGCAGACGCTGGACTCCATCAACACCTACCTCAACCAGATGAACCCGGAACTGCCGCAGATCGACTCGGACATCAGCCAGCTGGTCACCGTCACGAACAGCTACAGCCAGTCGTTCCCGGACATCGTGCAGGCCTTGTCCGACTTCACCAAGACCAGTCAGACGGTCGTGGACGAGCAGAGCGCGCTGGTCGCCTTGTATTCGCAGGTGACCGGCACCGCGCAGGACCTCGACGCGTTCCTGACCGCCAACAAGGCCAACATCATCCAGCTCTCCGCCGACAGTACGCAAACCCTCAAGGCATTGGCGAAGTACTCGCCGGAGTTCCCGTGCGTGCTGCAACAGCTGACCGCGTTCGAGCCGAACATGGACAAGGTGCTCGGCAAGGGCACCAACCAACCCGGCCTGCACGTCAACGTGACCAGCGTGCCGCCGTTGAGCACCCAGCCGCCGATCGCTCCCGGCCTGAACCCGCCTTCGGGCGGCTACACGAACCCGAGGAACAAACCCGTGTTCGGCGATGACAACGGACCGGCGTGTTACTCGGTGCCGTTCTCGGGAGTGTCGCTCAACGATGGCGGTGATGCGGTGCTCGGCTCGAACCCGCCGGGTGGCGGCAAGGTCACCGATCCGACGGCGACGTCGAACCCGACCGAGAAGGTGGTGCTGGGCAGCCGCGCCAACGGGCTCGGCCTGACCAACACGCCTTCGGAGAACGAGTTCCTCAACGAACTGCTCTCGCCGCAGCTCAACGTGGCGCCGAGGCAACTGCCGGACTGGAGCAGTTTCCTGGTCGGCCCGCTCTACCGGGGAGCCGAGGTGACGCTGAAGTGAAACGGAAATCGCTGACCGGGCCGCTGATCAAGGGGATCATCTTCGCGGTGATCACCGTGCTGGCCACCGCGGTGCTCGGCATCACCATCGCGAACACCGGTGTCGGCAACACCAACGACTTCCGGGCCCAGTTCACCGATGTGACCGCGTTGAACGTCGGCGACGACGTGCGCATCGCGGGGGTGCGGGTTGGTCAGGTCGAGCAGATCGGTGTTGTCAACCACAACGTCGCGCAGGTGACGTTCTCGGTCGAGGCGGATCGGCAGCTGCCGGCGTCGGCGACGGCGACGATCAAGTACCGCAACCTGGTCGGCCAGCGCTACATCGCGCTCGACCAGGGCACCGGCAGTCTGAACGCGACACTGCCGCCGGGCGGCCTGATCCCGTTGAGGCGCACCACACCGGCCCTGGACCTGACCGACCTGTTCAACGGGTTCAAGCCGCTGTTCCAGGCGCTCTCGCCCAGCGACGTGAACCAGTTGTCCAACGAGATCATCCAGGTGTTGCAGGGCGAGGGCGGCACGATGACCGAGCTGATCAGCCACACCGCATCGCTGACCAACACGATCGCCGGCAAGGACCAGGTGATCGGCCAGGTGATCGACAATCTCAACTCCGTGTTGAACACGGTGAACTCGCGCGGCGACGACTTCACGAACATGGTGAACACGTTGCAGCAGTTGGTGTCCGGGCTCTCCCAGGACCGGCAGCCGATCGGCAACGCGATCAAGGCGCTCGGCGACCTGTCCAACAGCACCGCGAACCTGCTGCAACAGGGCAGGGCCCCGTTGCAGCAGGACATCAGCTCGCTGGGCCAGGTCGCGACCAACCTGAACAACAACTCGGGACTGGTCAACTCGTTCCTGCAGAACCTGCCGACCAAGCTGAACACGATCGGCGCGCTCGCGTCGTCCGGTTCGTGGCTGAACACGTACCTGTGCTCGGTGGTCACGAACGGGGTCACCGAGCCCGCTCTCGTCAATGGGTATATCCCGCCAACCAGCTTCGGCTTCCAGTCCACGGCGGCGAGGTGCCAGCAATGAGGCGGATGAAGTCGATCAGGGAACGCAACCCGGTCGTGGTCGGCGTACTCGGCATCGTGGTGCTGGCCGTGATCGGCCTGCTCACCTACTACTCCGACGACCTGCCGATCATCGGCGGCGGCACCACCTACACCGCCGACTTCACCGAGGCGGCCGGGTTGGCCGCCGGCAACGAGGTGCGAGTGGCCGGGGTGAAGGTCGGCACGGTGAGCAACGTGAGCCTGGACGGCGCCAAGGTGAAGGTGGCGTTCAAGGTCAAGAACACCTGGGTCGGCAATGCCAGCACGGTCGCCATCAAGATCAAGACCCTGCTCGGCGAGAAGTACCTCGCGGTCGATCCCTTGGGCCCCAAGGACCAGGATCCCGGCCAGACCATTCCGGAGGGCAGAACGGTGTCGCCCTACGACGTGACCGACGCGTTCAACGGGCTGGCCAACACGGTCGGGCAGATCAACACCGGTCAGCTGGCGCAGAGCTTCCAGGACATCGCCAACACCTTCCAGAACACCGGTCCGGACGTGCACAGCACATTGCAGGGCCTGGCCACTTTGTCCGAGACGATCTCATCACGGGACAACCAGCTCTCCCAGTTGTTGGCCAACACCAAGCAGATCACCGGCGATCTGGCCAATGAGGACACCCGGTTCACCCAGCTGCTCAACGACGGCGGGCAGCTGCTTGCCGAGTTGCAGGCCCGCAGGCAGGCCATCGCCGACCTGCTGACCGGCACCGTGCAGCTGAGCAAGCAGCTCAGCGGACTGGTCACCGACAACCAGAACACGCTCGCACCCGCCTTGAACGAGCTGAACCGGGTGACCGACACCTTGAAGGCCAACCAGACCAACCTGGACGCGGCGCTGAAGCTGGCCGGTCCGTACTACCGGCTGGTCGGCAACTCGCTGGGCAACGGGCACTGGATGGACACCTACCTCTGCGACCTGGTCCCGAGCAACTACGCACCGGGCACCGACGCGTCGAGCAAATGCCTCGCCCCTGCGACCACCTCCACGCCGACCACCCCCACACCGACCGCGACCGGGGGCAAATGATGTTCGCCACCAGAAGCGCGAAGACGAAGTTCCGCTACGCCGCCGCCATGCTGGTGCTGGTGCTGATCGCGGCGGGCGCGTTGTTCTGGCTGTTCCGCGACCTTGGCGCCAAGAAGGTCACCGCCTACTTCGACGAGACCGTCGGCGTCTACGCGGGCTCCGATCTGCGCGTCCTCGGTGTCACCGTGGGCACGATCGACTCGGTGCAGCCGCAGGGCAAGCAGGTCAAGGTGACCATGACCCTGAACGACGGCATCCAGGTGCCGGCCAACGCGGACGCGGTGGTCGTCTCGCCCAGCGTGGTCAGCGATCGCTACATCCAGCTCAGCCCGGCCTACACCGGCGGTCCGCAAATGAAGGACGACGCCACCATCCCGATCGGCCGCACCCAGACCCCGGTCGAGCTGGACCAGCTGTACTCGACGCTCAACCAGTTGGCGACAGCCCTTGGCCCCAACGGCGCGAACGCCAACGGCGCCCTGTCGAACCTGCTCAACGTGGGCGCGGCCAACCTCGGCGGCAACGGCGCCGCGCTGGGCAACGTGATCCAACAGCTGGGCGCGGCGACACGGACGCTGTCCGGATCGCAGGTCAACCTGTTCCAGACCATCAACAGCCTTCAGCAGTTCACGACGATGCTGAAGAACAACAACAACCAGGTGCAGAGCGTCACCCAGCAGCTGGCCTCGGTGTCCGGGTTCCTCGCCGCCGACCGGCAGGATCTCGGCGCGGCCCTCAACCAGCTCGCCGACGCGCTCGGTCAGGTACAGACCTTCATCAGGGACAACAGGGCGAACATTGCGTCCAATGTGGACAAACTGAACACGATCAGCCAGATCCTCACCAACGAGCGGTCCTCGCTGGCGGAGGCGTTGAACGACGCGCCCCTCGCGGTGGACAACCTGCTCGGCGCGTATGACGCGACGACCCACACGCTGGACGGTCGCGGCTACCTGCCCGAACTGGCGCCAACGGTGGAACCGGGCGCGTCGAAGGGCATGGTCCCGGTGACCGCGACACAGGCCAAGTCGCTCCCCGCCCTGCCGCTGCCCCTTGGCACGGTCTACGGCTCGACCCAAGGAGGTGGCCGGTGAAACGCAGGGCACGCCTCGCGACGACCATCGCCGCGCTCGGCACGGTCACGATGGTGGTGGCCGGCTGCGGGTCGAGCAACAGCGGGTCGAGCGACAGCAGCGGGTTCGGTGGCATCTACGACTTGCCGCTGCCCGGTGGCGCGGACCTCGGCAGCCACCCGTACACG
>DASYBO010000311.1:0-5015 GCA_036500685.1 Pseudonocardiaceae bacterium
TGCCACCAGACGCTGTCGCCGGGCAGCATCGCCGGGATCGGGGTGAGCGCGGGCAGCAGTGGCGCGTGCCACTGCCGCGTGATCGGCAGCGCCCTGCCGACCTGCGCGCCGCACAGTTCGTCGTCGGGCACATCGTCGAGCAGCGGGCGCAACATCAGGTACACAGCTGCGTTGGCGATGGGTACCAGGTGCAGCACACCGTCGTTCGGACGCATCTCGGACAGCGCGGTCCAGCCCTGGAAGGTGCGGAACACGCTGCACATCTGCGTCGACTCGTACTCGTGCACCTCGGTGCGGTGGGCCGCGTCCCACGGGTCGTAGGCGCGCCAGTCGCCGTCGAGCACGTGGCGGAAAACGTTCTGGTAGGCCGGAACCAGCCAGCGCTCGACCGAGCCGGAGTCGATGTGCGGGGAGAGGCCGAAGGACGAGTCGCCGGGTTCGCGGCGGCGGATGCGGTCGGCGTAGGCGGTGTCGCGTGCGGGGTCGAACCAGGTTCGGCCTTCGCTCTCGTTGCGCCACAACGAGTTCAGGAAGGTGCGAGTGGCCGCCATGTGTTCGTGCTGGCGGGCCTGTATCTGTGGCTTCGACCAGTACACCGGGTAGATCTGCGGCCTGCCGGAGGACAGGGTGCCGAAGAAGGAGTCGATCGGGCCTCGGTAGTTCTCGTTGAACCGGTTGTCCGCGAGATACTCGCCAAGCTCGGTGTTCCAGTTCTCCGCGGTCTGCTGCGGGAAGGTCTTGCGGACGACCGCGCAGCCGCGTCGCCGGATCGCCGCGCGGGTTTCGTCCGGCACGGTGCCGGCTGCGATGTCCGCGTACGCGACCTCCGGGATGACCTGCTCGCCAGCTTCGCGCGCGGCGCGGATCTGTTCGGCTTCGGCGCGCATGGCCCGTTCCACCTCCGCGAACACGGCCGCGACGTCGCCGATCCGCGCTCGGAGTTGACGTTTCGTGTCCCGGATCGCGGCTCCGACGTCGGCCGGTGCGTGCGCGTCCACGTGCGGGATCGTCATGGTTCCACCTTTCAACCGTTCGGTTAGGAAGGAGCCTGGACTAACTTGTCGCCGCTAAGGTAACAGCGGCATCGGCCCTGGACAAGGGCCCGAACCGGCCAGAAGGGGAACCTGCTGCGATGAGTTCGGCCCCGCTACCGAGCATGGGTCTGCTGCGCGAACTGACCGACCAGATCGTGCTGGACACGGTCTTCGCGCACGCGCCGATCACCAGGGCCGAGGTCGCCCAGCAGACCGGCATCTCCAAGACCACCGTGTCCGAGGCGGTGCGCAGGCTGGAACGGGTCGGCCTGCTCGTCGAGGCAGGCGCGCAACGCGGCAGGCCCGGCCGGGTCGGCACCTACTACCGGGTCGCCGCCGACGCCGGGTTCGTGCTCGCCGTCGAACTCAACCAGGCCGGGGTGAAGGTGTGCGCGGCCGACCTGCTCGGCAACCCGTTCCGCGAATCCACCCATCGGCCGGTCGAAGTGCGCGAACCGGACCGGGTGGCCGCCCAGCTGCGCGCGGCCGTCGCCGGGGCGATCGACGAGGGCCGGGCAGACCACCGGCGACTGCTCGCGGTCGGCGTTTCCGTGGCCAAACCGGTCGATCCGGTCACCAAGCGGGTGATCGACCTGCTGGACACGCCCTACCCGGAGGGCCAGATCCAGCCCGGCGAGGTACTCGGCGACCTGCTCGGCGACGTGCCGCTGCTGGTCGACAACGACGTGAACCTGGCCGCCATCGCCGAACGCTGGCACGGCGCGGCCCGCGCGGTGAGCAGCTTCGCCTACGTCTACCTCGGCGCCGGCATGGGCCTTGGCCTGGTCATCGACGACAAGCTGATCCGCGGCGCGCGCGGCGTGGCCGGCGAGATCGGCTACCTGAGCGTCGCGTCCACCAAGGCCGGTCCTGGCCGGCACACCTTCGCCCGCGCGGTTGCGGCGGGCGGATTCGGCCCCGAGGATCTCGACGCGGCGGTGCCGCAGGACACCGTGACCGTGGCCAGGCAGGTGCTCGATCTGGCCGAGCGGGGCGACGCGCGGGCCCGCGCGATCGTCGAGGACGAGGCCCGCACCATCGGTGAGGCGGTCGCCGCGGTGTGCGCGGTCGTCGACCCCGCGCTGGTGATCCTCGGCGGTCCGATCGGCGCGCATCCCGGGATGCTCGAACCGGTCCGGGCCACGGTGACCGAACTGGCGCCGCTGCCGCCGCCGATCAGCACCGGCGTGCTCGGTGATGGCGCGTCGTTGCAGGGTGCGCTGGTGCTTGCCCTGCAACAGGGTCGGGCCAACCTCAACTGAAACAACCGTTGCGCCGCCAGGGCGGCGGCCCCGTGGCCGTCTAATATTGGTGGCGGGGCCCGACATCGACGTTGAGGAGTCGGCGGTTGCCGGAACTCGGACTGCGTGACACCAACGGCATCCTGCGCCAGCCGTGGATTCGGCCCGCGCGGACCAGCGCGGGCCTGGGCTGGTCCGGACTCTACGTGTCGACCCAGCGCGAGGCGCCCTACCGGGCCAGCTTCGACCCGGCGACAACGCACCTGCTGATCCTGCATCTCAACGGCCCGGTCACGGTCCGCAGAGTACATGGCGCGCTCACCTCGTCGCGGCAGATCCCGGCGGGCGGGATGTTCCTGCACCCGGCCGGCAGCGACCTCACCGTCGAACTCGGTGGCGCGCTGGACACCGTGCACGTCTACCTGGCCGACGAGACGCTGCAAGCGACCTCGGAGCGGCCGGTGCGGCTGGCCGAGGAGTTCGGCGTCGCCGACCCGCTACTGGAACAGCTGACCCTCGCGCTGGACGGGACGCTACGCGACTGGCAGCCCAGCGCCCGCACCTACGTCGACCACGTCGGCGGCCTGCTCGCCGCGCACCTCGCGCACCGGCATGGCGTGCGCACACCGGAAACACCGCGGACAGGCATGGGCGCGCGCGAACTCGACGCGGTGCGTTGCCTCATGCACGACCGGCTGGCCGAGCCGTTGAGCCTGGCCGAACTGGCCGGCATCGCCGGGCTGAGCGTGAGCCAGTTCGCCCGGCGGTTCAAGGTCAGCACCGGCGCGGCACCGCATCAGTACCTGCTCGGCCTGCGCGTCGACGCGGCAGCGCGGCTGCTGCGGGCCAGCTCCCAGCCGATCGCCGACATCGCGGTCAGCTGTGGTTTCTCGCATCAGGAACACCTCACCCGGGTACTGCGGGCCCGGCTCGGCACCACCCCCGCCGCGCTACGCCGCGCGGGCTGACCACCCGCCGCGCGCGTTTCGTGCAGGCGGACGCCGCGCATGTGCAGGAGGATCGAGGGGCCGGAGGCCGACACTGGTCGGTCAGTGGGTCCTACTGCTCAGGGGTGCGACGCGATGGAGAGCTTCGAGTACTCGGCCGTGCGGGCCAGGGTGATCTTCGGCAGCGGAACGCTCGCACGGCTGCGCGATGAGGTGCTGGCGCTCGACGCGGGCCGGGTGCTGCTGCTGGCCGGACCGGCCGTCGCGGGCGCGGCGAAGCAGGCCCGCGAGGTGCTCGGCGACCTGCTGGCCGGCCACTTCGACGCACCCGCCATGCACACCCCGATCGAGGTCACCGAGAAGGCGTTGCAGGTGCTCAAGGAGGTCGACGCGGACTGTCTGGTGGCCATCGGCGGCGGGTCCACCGTCGGCCTCGGGAAGGCGCTGGCGCTGCGCACCGATCTGCCGCAGATCGTGCTGCCCAGCACGTACGCCGGCTCCGAGGTGACTGCCGTGCTCGGCCAGACCGAGCACGGCGTCAAGACCACCCTCACCTCGCCCTCCGTGCTGCCGGAAACCGTGATCTACGACGTCGAGCTGAGCCGCTACCTGCCCCTGGAAACGTCGGTCACCAGCGGGATCAACGCGCTCGCGCACGCGGTCGAGGCGCTGTATTCGGTGCAGGCCAACCCGGTGGTCGACCTGCTCGCGCAGGACGCGATCCGGCGCATCGCCGCCGCCCTCCCGGTCATCGCGCGAACCCCGGCCGATCCCGACGCCCGCGCCGAACTGCTGCACGGGGCGTGGCTGGCCGGTACCTGCATGGCCGGCGTCGGCATGGCGTTGCAGCACAAGCTGGCGCACACCGTCGGCGGCTCGCTGAATCTGCCGCACGCGGCGACGCACACCGTGCTGCTGCCGCACACCATGGCCTACAACGCCGCCGCCGCGCCCGAAGCCATGCGCAAGATCGCCGCCGCGCTCGGCGTACCCGACGCTCCGGCCGGCGTGTTCGACCTGATTTCGGCGCTGCCCGCGCCGACCTCGTTGCGCGCGCTCGGCCTGTCCCTTGCCGACATTCCCAGGGTCGCCGCGCTGGCCGCCGCCCGGCCCTACCCGAACCCGCGCGAGATCAGCGAGGACGGCATCGCCGAACTGCTGCGTGCCGCGTGGGAGGGCGAGCGCCCCTCGTCGACCGGAACGGCCCTGCCCGACCTGACCTGGCTGACCGACGAGGTGGTGGCCAGCTTCGCCGGCACCCCGGATCCCAGGGTGCGGCAGCTGCTGGCCAGCCTGGTCCGCACCCTGCACGGCTACGCGACCAGCAACGACCTCACCGAGGGCGAATGGGCCTACGCCATCGACTTCCTCACCAGGACCGGCCAGATCGCCACCCCGACGCGCCAGGAGTTCGTGCTGCTCTCCGACACGCTCGGGGTGTCCAGCGTCGTCGACGCGCTCACCAACTCGCGCACCCCGGACACGACCCCGTCCGCGGTGCTCGGACCGTTCTATGTGGACGGTCCGCCGAGCACGGAACTCGGCGCCGACATCGCCGGTGGCTCCCCCGGCACACCGCTCTACGTCGAGGCGCGCATCACCGACCCGGACGGGAATCCCATCCCAGGAGCCATTGTCGACGTGTGGCAGTCCAATGAGGACGGCTTCTACGACGTGCAGCTGCCCGATCTGGACGGCCCGGTGCTGCGCGCCCGGTTCACCGCCGACGAGGCGGGCGGGCTGCGGTTCTGGTCGATCCTGCCCTCGGCCTATCCGATCCCGGCCGACGGCCC
>DASYBO010000312.1:0-29619 GCA_036500685.1 Pseudonocardiaceae bacterium
AGCCGTTGGCGCTGCACGTGGTCAACTCGATCTTCCTCGGCGACTACCTGACCAGCGAGGGCCAGCCCGGCGCCGAAGACCTGAAGATGATCGCGGACGCGGGTTTCGTGGTGGAGAGCGCGGAGGAGCAGACGTTGCCCGAGGCGCGGCACGATCTGGTGACGGTGCGCAGGCGCGGCGCGGGTACGGACCTGCCGGCCAACACCTGAATGCTTTGTTTTGTTGATGATCTCAACCACTAAGAGGTCCGATTTCGGTACGATGGCGGCGTGACGGATTTCGAGTCGCCCAGCATGCGAGTCAGCGACGCTGATCGAGAATCGGCGATGACGGCGCTCGGCGAACACATGAGCACGGGCCGACTGACCGTCGACGAGTACGGGGATCGCGCTGCGCGGTTGTCGACCGCGAAGACGCGGGCCGACGTGCTCGCGCTGTTCAGCGATCTGCCGCAACCGCGGCCGAACCTCTCCGGCGTCGAGGACAAGGTCTTCACGCCGGAACCGCTGCGGCCGGCGCCGGTGGCGCGCTCGCGCGCGGGCCTCGGGTTGGCCCTGATACCGCTGGTGCCGCTGTCCTGGGTGGCCGCGATCGTGGTCGTCCTCGCCACCGGTTACTGGGCGATCCTCCTGCTCCCCATCCTGCTGACGGTGTTCGGCGCGGTGCTGCTCGGCCGAGGGGTGCACCGGCTGGGCCGCCGGGTGGCTGCCAACTTCACCGAGGCGACCGGCTGGGTCGGCCCGGAGTACCGGGACGCGATGCGGGCCTACCGGGACACGATGCGCGGCATGCGCCATCGGGGCGGCTACAACTACCGCCATCACCATCATCAGCATCATCACGGGCGCCGTCGCGGCTGGTGAATTGGCTCGTTGAGCAGGAAAACGGCGTTGCGCGCGATCTTCGCCGACTTCTCCGAGGTCGAACTGCGTCGTATGCGTGCGCTACCCGATGACGACCCGAGCTTCGGTGTGCCGTTCCTGTGGACCGCGCTGTTCGGCAAGCCCTAGCCTGACCGGGTGGAACCCGAGGTCAACGAGGTGGCTGCCGCGCTGCGGATCAGTATCGGGCTGCTGCGCAGGCAGCTGAGCCAGGTGGAGACCGAAAGCGGACTGACTCTGCCCGAGGTCGCGGCCATGGCGCGGTTGGATCGCGGCGGCCCGACAACCGCGGCGGAACTGGCAAGAGCCGAGCAGATCAGCCCGCAGTCCATGAGCAACACGTTGTGCGCGCTGAAGAATCGCGGCTACGTCGAGGCGAAGCCCGACCCCAAGGACGGCAGACGGGTGGTGCTGTCCGCGACCGAGGACGGGCTGGCCGCGTTGTGGCAGCGGGACAAGGCCCGCACCGAATGGCTCGGTGCCGCCCTTGCCGCCGAGTTCAGCACCGACGAACTGCGCCAATTGCAGTCGATCGCGCCGCTGATCACCCGCCTCGCGCTGCGCGTCTCGGACAGCCGCCAGGCGCCGGTCAGTAGCCGGGGTCGCTGACCCAGCGTTCGATCGCCTCGGCGGTGATCGGCAACGCCGAGGACATCACCCGGTTGCCGTCCTTGGTGACCACCAGGTCGTCCTCGATGCGCACGCCGATGCCGCGCAGTTCCGGTGGCACGGTCTGGTCGTGCGGGTGGAAGTACAGGCCGGGCTCAACGGTCAGCGCCATGCCCTCGGCCAGCGTGCCCTCTTGGTAGGACTGCGCCGAGGACCGCGCGCAGTCGTGCACGTCGAGTCCGAGGTAGTGGCCGACACCGCAGACGATGTAGCGCCGGTGGTGCTGGCCCTTGGGCTCCAACGATTCCTCGACGCTGACCGGCAACAGGCCCCAGTCGTGCAGGCCCTGCGCCAGTACGCCCATCGCGGTGCGGTGGAACTCCCGGTACACCACACCGGGGCGCACGGTGTCGATTGCGGCGAGGTGCGCCTTGAGCACGAGCTCGTAGACCTGCTTCTGCGCGTCGCTGAACCTGCCGGAGACCGGGAACGTCCTGGTCACATCGGCGGTGTAGAAGGAGTTCGCCTCGACACCGGCGTCCAGCAGGATCGCCGCGTCCTCGGTGACCTCGCCGTCGTTGCGGGTCCAGTGCAGCACCGGCGCATGCGGGCCGGACGCCACGATCGAGCTGTAGCCGACGCCGTTGCCCATCGTGCGCGCGCGACGGTCGAAGGTGCCCTGCAGCCAGCGTTCGCCGCCACCGGCAACGGCTTCCGGCAGCGCCCGCACCACGTCCACGAACGCCTGCGTCGTTGCGTCGATCGCAACCTGGAGCTGACCGATCTCCCAGTCGTCCTTGATCCGGCGCAGTTCGGCGAGCACCCGGCGCAGTTCGCTGTCGTCGCCGATGACCAATGCATCCAGCAACGGTTCGACGCCACGGGTTGCCTGCATGACCGGGTAGTGGCCGCGCAGCGCGGCCGGCAACTGCTCGATCGGCCGGCACTCGACCTCCAGCGCGGCCGACCATTCGCGCAGGCCGGGAATGGGCCCGTTCCACAGTTCGCCGTCGCGCGCGTTGGCGAAGAAGTCCGCGTCGGCAGGGCCTGCCGGCTCGCGCAGGTACAGCGTCGCGTCGTGGCGGTCGCCGGTCGGCTGCATGACCAGCACGGCGCCCTCGGCGTTGGAGCCCGTCAGCCAGGCGAAGTCCGAGTCGGGGCGGAACTCGTAGTCGGTGTCGTTGGCCCGCACCGGCGCCCGGCCGGACGCGACCGCGATCCGCACCCCTGGGAACGCGTGCGAGAGCTTGGCCCGGTGTTCGGCGGCGGCCCTTGCCTGCCCGTCGATGTTCGGTGCCTGTCGATCCGCATCGCCCCAACCGCCCGCGACGAATTCCCGGAAACCGGGAGCCGCGCTCAGATTGCTGGGATCACGGCGTGCGGGGCGGGTCATGGATTCCTCCTGGTGCCAGAATGGCCGATCGACACATCGAACGACCATACTCCGCAGGTGTTCGGGACGTCGAACGAGTTGGTGGAGGAATGATGGCCGACGGTCAGGACGGTTCGGTGCGCGACATGCTCGCCGCCAACCTGCGCAGGGCACGCGTTGAACGCGGCCTGTCCCTGTCCGAGCTGGCCCGCCGCTCCACCATCGGCAAGGCGACGCTGTCCCAGTTGGAGGCCGGCACCGGCAATCCGACCATCGAGACGGTGTTCAGCCTGTCCCGCGCGCTGGAGCTGCCCATCTCCGACCTGCTCGACCACCGCAGGCCGGCCGGGCTCACCGTGGTCCGTGCGGCCGAGGTCGAGCCGCTCTCCGGGGAGGCCGTCGACCTGCGGCTACTGCGCAGACTCGAAGTGGAATCGGCCGTGTTGGAGGTCTACGACCAGCGGGTTCGGCCGACGGGCAAGCAGGCGTCGCTCGGCCATGTCGGCGTCGAGCACACCGTGGTGCAGGCCGGCAGGCTCGGTGTCGACGTCGACGGGGAACGGGTGGAGCTGGAGGCGGGCGACTACATCGCGTTCGACGCCCACTCCCCGCACAGCTACACCGCGCTCGGCGGGCCGGTCCGCTCGGTGCTGTTGCTGCAGTACCGGGGCGGTCAGCCGCCAGGAGAGCCGCACCCGTTGACACCCGGCTGACCTGGTACCTACTCTCCAACTGTTCGGTTTGTCGAACGATTGGGGTCCGGTGAGCGGAACGCGGGTCATCGTGATCGGCGCCGGCATCGTGGGTGCGGCCTGCGCCCGCGAACTGGCCGACGCGGGCTGCGCGGTGACCGTGCTGGACCGCGACGGACCGGCGGGCGCGACGAGCGCGCACGGCGAAGGCAATGTGCTCGTATCGGACAAAGGTCCCGGTCCAGAGCTTGACCTCGCGCTCTGGTCGGCCCGGCTGTGGCCGCAGGTGCTCGCCGACATCGCCGAACGCGGCCCGATCGACATCACCCGCGTCGAATGGGAACCCAAGGGCGGCATCGTGGTCGCCACCACCGATGACGGCGCGGCCGGACTGCGCGCCTTCGCGGCGGCGCAACGCTCCGGCGGGGTTCGGCTAACCGAACTCGATCGCGACGCGCTCGCCGACGCCGAGCCATACCTGACCGACGAGGTCACCGCCGCCTTCCACTACCCCCAGGACGCGCAGGTACAACCGGCCGCCGCCACGACCGTGCTGCTCGCCGCCGCCGTCGCGGCGGGTGCCCGGGTGCACGCCAACTGCGAGGTGTTGGGCGGCGATGCGCGCGAACTGCACACCTCGACCGGAACCTTCAGCGCGGACGCGGTGGTCAACGCGGCCGGACCGTGGGCTGGCACGGTGGCGCGGCGACTGGGCGCGCCGATCGCCGTGCGGCCCCGGCGCGGCGAGATCCTGGTGACCACGCCACAGCCGCCGACCGTGTTCCACAAGGTGTACGACGCGGATTACGTCGGCGCGGTCGGCAGCGACTCGTCGGCCGTGCGGACCTCCGCCGTCGTCGAGTCGACGAGGGCCGGCACGATCCTGCTCGGCTCGTCGCGCAGCCAGGTCGGGTTCGACGACCGGCTGCGCCCGGATGTGCTCGCCGCGATCGCCGCCAAGGCGCTGCGCCTGTTCCCCTGCCTCGCCGATGTCGCGGTGATGCGCGCCTACGGCGGCTTCCGGCCCTACGTGCCCGACCATCTCCCGGTGATCGGTGCGGATCCGCGCGTGCCCTGGCTGTGGCACGCCGGCGGGCACGAGGGGGCCGGGATCGGGCTTTCCGTTGGGACGGCTCGGTTGTTGCGGCAATTGCTGGTCGGTGAACCGTCCGAACTGGACTCGACACCGTTCCGGGTCGATCGGCCCGCCGTACTCGATGTCGCGGCCGACGGGAGCCCGCGATGATCGCGCGCCGAATTCCGGCCGAGCGGGACCGGGTCGGCCGTACCGACCGTCCGTTGTGGATCACGGTGGACGGCGAGCGGATCGAGGGCAGCGCAGGGCAGAGCCTGGCCGGGGTACTGCTGGCAGCCGGCCGGTCGAGCTGGCGGCGCAGCGCTTCTGGAGCGCCGCGCGGCGTGTTCTGCGGTATCGGCGTCTGTTTCGACTGCCTTGTCACCGTCGACGGCGAACGGGACGTGCGCGCCTGCCGGCGTCCCGCGTTCGACGGCGCGATCGTGCTGACCCAGGAGCGGACGTGACGCGCGTGGTGATCGTCGGCGCGGGGCCGGCCGGCCTGGCCGCAGCCGACGCGGCGCTGCGCGCGGGTGCCGACGTGACCCTGCTCGACTCCGCGCCCCAACCGGGCGGCCAGTTCCACCGCATGCTGCCGACCGCCTACGCGGCAACGCATCCCGAACGCGTGCAGCACGGCTGGCGTGCCTTCGACCGCCTGCGGCGGCGCGTGCTGGAGCAGTGCACCTGGTGGCCGGACAGCACGGTCTGGGCCGTCGAACCCGGTCCGCGGCTACACGTGGTGCGCGGCCTGACCGACGGCACCGGCCGGGCCCGCTATGCCCTCAACCCGGACGCGTTGATCCTGGCCACCGGCGCGCACGACCGCGTCCTGCCCTTCCCCGGTTGGCAACTGCCCGGCGTGTTCACCGCGGGCGCGGCGCAGGCGCTGGCCAAGGGGGAGCGGGTCGCCATCGGCGACCGGGTGGTGGTCGCGGGGAGCGGGCCGTTCCTGTTGCCGGTCACCGCCGCGCTGCTCGAAGCCGGATCGCGGGTCCTCGGCGTGCTGGAGGCCAACTCACCCGACACGGTGCTGCGCGGCTGGGCGAGCCGCCCCTGGCAGTCGGTGGGCAAGGCGGGGGAGTTGCTCGGTTACGTCGCCGGGCTGCTGCGCGACCGCGTGCCATACCGGATGGGTCGTGCGGTCGTCGCCGCGCATGGTGACGGGCGGGTCGAGGAGATCGTGGTCGCACGGTTGCGCGCGGACTGGTCGGTGGTTCCGGGCAGCACACAGACGATCGCGGTGGACGCGGTGTGCGTCGGCCATGGTTTCAGCCCGCAACTGGAACTTCCGCTGGCCGCCGGTTGCGAACTGACCCCGTCCGGTTTCGTCGCGGTGCGAGACACGCTGCTGACCAGTGTGCCCGGCGTGTACGCGGCCGGCGAGATCACCGGCATCGCCGGCGCCCGGGCCGCAGCCGCCGAAGGAGCGGTCGCGGGCTGGTGCGCGGCGGGCGGCGATCCGGACCGGGCCGATCTGCGGCGAGTCGTTGCCGGGCAAGCGTTTGCCGCACGGTTGGCGCGGGCGCACCCGATCGGGCCCGGCTGGTCGAGTTGGCTGACACCGGAAACCGTGGTGTGCCGATGCGAGGAGACCAGCTACGCCACCCTGCGCGAAGCGGCCGCCGATCCGTCCATGATGGACGATCGTGCCCTCCGCCTGACCACTCGCGCCGGCCTCGGCCCCTGCCAGGCGCGCATCTGCGGCCCCACGGTCGCCGAACTGACCCACTCCCGAGCCACCCATCGTCGACCGATAGCCCAGCCGATCCGGCTCGGTGAACTCGCCGAACCCCCTGTGGAGGACTAGATGACCAACCCGGATCTCGGCGGCGTCGTGGTCGCCACCGCACTGCCCTACCGCGCCGACGACACCGCTCCAGCCGGCCTTGCCGTCGACTACGACCGCTACGCCGAGCACTGTGCCTGGCTGATCGCCAACGGCTGCCGAGGCGTCGGCCCGAACGGTTCGCTCGGCGAGTACTCCTCGCTGACCGACCAGGAACGGCGTAGCGTCGCGCGGACCGCGATCGAGGCGGTCGGCGATGACGGAATCGTGATCGTCGGCGTGCACGGAGTCGGCTGGCACCAGGCCAAACACTGGGCCGAACTGGCCGCCGAGGACGGCGCGCACGGCGTGCTGTGCCTGCCGCCGACCCTCTATGGCGCGAACCGAGGCGAGGTGATCGAGCACTTCACCCAGGTAGCGTCGGTCGGCCTGCCGGTGATGGTCTACAACAACCCGTTCGACACCAAGGTCGACCTCACCCCGGACCTGCTGGCCGAGATCGCGGCCATCGACAACATCGTCGCCGTGAAGGAATTCTCCGGCGATGTGCGGCGCGTCCAGGAGATCGCCGAGGCAGCGCCGGATCTCACGGTGATCAGTGGCGCCGACGACGTCGTCCTGGAAAGCCTGCTGATGGGCGCGCGTGGCTGGTTCGCCGGTTTCCCCAACGTGTTCCCGGCCGAATCCGCCCGCCTCTACGAACTCGGCCTCGCCGGCAAGCTCGACGAGGCGCGTGCCCTCTACGCGCCGCTGGTCGGCGCGTTCCGCTGGGACTCCCGCACCGAGTTCGTGCAGGCCATCAAGCTCGGCATGGACCTCGTCGGCCGCTACGGCGGACCGTGCCGGCCGCCGCGCGGTCCGCTCACATCGGACAACGAGGCCAAGGTGCGCGCGGACATGGCGCGCGCCATCGCCGCACTGGAAGGCGTCAGCTGATGCGTTCGGTCCGTACCATCACCGCGGTCGACTCGCACACCGAGGGCATGCCGACCCGCGTCGTCACCGGCGGCGTCGCGCCGATCCCCGGCGAGACCATGGCGGCACGCCGAGACTATTTCGTCAGCCACCTCGACGAACTGCGGCAGTTCCTGGTCAACGAGCCGCGCGGGCATGCCGCGATGAGTGGCGCGATCCTGCAACCGCCGACCCGGCCCGACGCCGACTGGGGCGTGCTGTTCATCGAGGTGAGCGGCGTGCTGCCGATGTGCGGGCACGGCACCATCGGCGTGGCAACGGTATTGGTGGAGACCGGCATGGTGCCGGTGACCGAACCCGAGACCGTGATCCGGCTGGACACCCCCGCCGGTCTGGTCACCGCCACCGTCGCGGTCAAGGACGGCCACGCAGAACGCGTGACCCTGCGCAATGTGGACGCGTTCGTCGTCGACCTCGACGCCACGGTCGACGTGCTCGGCATCGGCCCGCTGCGCTACGACCTCGCCTACGGCGGCAACTTCTACGCCATCGTGGACATCGCCGACGTCGAGCTCCCCTTCGATCGTGTCTACAAGCAGGAAATCCTCACCGCTGGACTGTCCATCATGGACGCGATCAACGCGGCCAACCGGCCCAAGCATCCCGTCGACCCGCTGATCTCCGGCTGCAAACACGTGCAGTTCCTGGCCCCGGACGCGACCGCGCGGCACTCCCGCCACGCCATGGCCATCCACCCCGGCTGGTTCGACCGTTCGCCGTGCGGCACCGGCACCTCCGCGCGCATGGCCCAACTCCACGCGCGCGGCGAACTGCCGCTGCACACTGAGTTCGTCAACGAGTCGTTCATCGGCACCACCTTCACCGGACGACTCGTCGCCGAATCCACGGTCGGCGCCCTGCCCTCGGTCACCCCGGAGATCACCGGCCGGGCCTGGATCACCGGCACCGCCAACTACCTGCTCGACCCGACGGACCCCTTCCCGGCCGGCTTCGTCCTCTGAATCACGGAGTCAGGATCAGCCGGATCGGGTCGCCCACCTTCTCCGCGAGCCGCCGCACCGCTTCCGGCGCTTCGGCCAAGGCGATGTGACCGCTGATCGACCGGCTCAGGTCCAGCCGCCGATGCCCGGCCAGCGCCACCAGTTCCGCGACATGCTGCGACACCGAGCCGTAGTGGCCCAACAACCTATGCTGGCGCGTGCTGAACGGGATGCTGTTGGTGATGGTGAGCGGCTCCGGGGTCAACCCGACCAGCACCAGCGAACCGCCGGGAGCCAGCGCCGCGTCGGCCTGTTCGCGCACGGCCTGCACGCCTGCGAAATCGAAGGCATGGTCGAGCCCGCGACCGTTGGTGGCCGCGCGCACCCGGTCAAGGAAGTCCGGCGCCGTCGGGTCGAGTGCCAGGTCCGCGCCGAAGGCCAGGGCGCGCTCGCGGGCCGCCGGCAGCGGGTCGACCGCGACGATCGGCGCGGCACCGACCAACCGCAGCAGCTGCACACCGTGCGCGCCGAGCCCGCCGACGCCCCACACCCCGGCCGACTGCGCGACCCGCACGTGCGCGGTGGTCGCGATCGCCGCGTACGGCGTGGACACCGCGTCCGGGATGATCGCCGCCTGGTCGAACGGGAGGTCGTCCGGAATCGGCACCAGCGTGTCCATCCGCGCCACCGTGTACTGCGCCCAGCCGCCGTCGTAGTGCACGCCGCGCGTCATCGGCTGCGTGCACGGTTGCCGACGCAGCTGGCAGTTCTCGCAACCGCCGCAGGTCTGCCCGGCCTGCAACGCGACCCGCTGCCCGACCGCGATGCTCGCCGGCACCGCGCTGCCCAGCTTCGCCACCTCGCCCGCGACCTCATGCCCGAGCGTCACCGACGTGAAGATGCTCGGCAGCCGCAGCGTGCCGTCGATCAGGTGCAGGTCGGAGAGGCACACGCCGGCCGCGCGCACCGCGACCAGCACCTCGTCCGGGGCCGGCTCCGGGATCGGCACCTCCTCGACCTTGAAGTCCAGGGTTTCCAGGTTCAGTCGTCCGGCGAGCATGGTGTCAGTCATGAGGCTCCGTTCGAGAAAGTCAGTCCAGTGAACGTACCGTTGGTGCGCCACTGCTCCAGGTAGGCGAAGTAGGCGGTGGCGCCGGCCGGATAGCCGACCCGCAGCCGGGCCGATGGGTCAGGTTCCTGGCCCTCGTTGTTGTAGTAGCCGCGCGTGCAGTCCGGCGAGGACACTGCCAGCGGCGGCGCGGTGAGCATCAGGTCCACCCAGTCCTGCTCGGCCGTTTCGGTGACTTCGACCCGATCGGCGCCGATGTCCAACGCGTGCCGGACCAGGATCGCGATGGTGCGCGCGGATTCCACCAGGTTGTGCGGAATGTTCGACAGCAGGTTCGCGCCCTGGGTCGGCTGCACGATCAACAGGTTCGGGAAACCGTGCACGTGCGTGCCGTGCAGCGTGCGCATGCCCTTGGCCCAGTGCTCGGACAGCGTCCCGTCCCGGCCGGTCACCTCGTAACCGCAGCGCCGCGCGTAGGAGGTGCCCACCTCGAACCCGGACGCGTAGATCACGCAGTCCACCGGATACTCCTGGCCCGCGACCACAACACCGGTCGCGGTGATCCGTTCGACACCCTTGCCGTCGGTGTCGACGAGATGGATGTTCGGCCGGTTGAACGCGTCAAGGTACTCGTCGTGGAAGCACGGCCGTTTGCACAGCTGCCGGTACCACGCCTTGAGGTTCTCGGCGGTGTCCTGGTCCGCGACGATCGCGTCCACTCTGGCGCGGATCTCGTCCATCTTCGCGTCGTCGGATTCCAGCACCACCCTGGCGATCGCCTCGGCCGTGCGCTGTTCCGGTGGCAGCGCGGCGACGCTGCCGCGCACCCGACGCGACAGCGCCGTCCAGCCGTCCCGCACCAGATCCTCGTCGGCGAGGCCGCCCTGCTGGTTGGTGGTGAAGTTGGTGAGCCAGCGCTGCTGCCAGCCCGGCGTGGCGACCTCGGCGAACCAGTCCGGGTCGATGGGCACGTTGGCGCGCACGTCGACCGAGGACGGCGTGCGCTGGAACACGAACAGCTCCTCGGCATCCCTGGCCAGGTGCGGCACGACCTGCACGGAGGTCGCGCCGGTGCCGATGATCGCGACCCGCTTGTCGGCCAGCCCGGTCATGGGCGCGCCGTCCGGATCGCCCCCGGTGTAGCCGTAGTCCCACCGGCTGGTGTGGAACGAGTGGCCCGCGAAGTCCTCGATGCCAGCGATACCGGGCAGTTTCGCCACGTGCAACGGCCCGGTGCCCATCATCAGGAACGTGGCCGCCAGCTCGTCGCCCCGGTTCGTCCGTACGACCCAGCGCGAGCCGTCCTCGTCCCAACGCACATCGGTGACCTCGGTGTGGAACAGCGCGTTTCGGTAGAGGCCGAACTGGCGGCCGATGTGTTGGCAGTGCGCCAGGATCTCCGGGCCGTGCACGTACTTCTCGGTCGGCATGTGCCCGGTCTCCTCCAGCAGTGGCAGGTACACCATGGACGCGGTGTCGCACTGCGCGCCGGGATAGCGGTTCCAGTACCAGGTACCGCCGAAGTCGCCGCCCTTCTCGATGATCCGCACATCGGCAACGCCTGCCTCGGCCAGCCGTGCCGCCGTGGTCAGACCGGCGAAGCCGCCACCGATGCAGATCACCGTGCTGTGTTCGGTCCGTGGCGCGCGCTCGACGCGTTCGGTGTGCGGATCCTCGCGGTAGTGGGCGAATCTGCCGGTCAGCGCCTGATACTGGGCGTTGCCGTCCGCCCGCAGTCGTTTGTCCCGTTCCTCGCGGTACTTGGTCCGAAGGTCCGTGTCACCCATAAATGTCAGCGTGGCACTCATGAGTGGCATTGGCAAGGTTCGGATGTTACGCTCCGCCTCGTGACCGAGGACACCTGCGCGCCCTCCCTCGCTGACCAGCAGCGCGACCTGGCCCGCACGCGCATCCTGCGCGCCGCAGGCGAAGTGCTCGGCACCCGAGGCCTCACCGCGACCATGGACGACGTCGCCGAGGTCGCGGGCGTCAACCGACGCACCGTGTTCCGGCACTTCGCCACCCGCGACAGCCTGTTCGCGCAGACCATCCTCGCCGGCGTGCACCGCTACTCCGAACACCTGCCCACCGCGCCGGAGGAAGGCGACCTTCGCGCGTGGCTGCGCGAACTGCTCGCCGTCACCCACCGGCTCAACGTCGACAACGGCCGCGTCTTCTGGGAGATCGCCGCACTGCCCACCGACGACCTCTCATCCGAACTCGCCGCGGCCGCACAGGAAGCCCGCAAGGCCCGCAACACGTTCGCGGTCAAGGTGACCGGCCGACTCTGGCAGGCGCGGGGCGGCAACGGAAAACCGCCCAGATGGCTGGTGGACGCGGTCGCCGTGCAACTGTCCGGCTTCACCACCCAGGCGCTCATCGGCGACCTGGCCCGCAGCCCCGCGGACGTGGCCGACGTCGCGGCGAGAGTCATCGAAGCCGCTATCGGTTCGGCTATCCGTTCGGCGTGAGCACCAGCATCTCGTCCGCGCCCACCTGGAACATATAAGGCACCTTCACGATCCGCGACGACACCCCCCGCGCCGCCAGATCCGCCCGCAACGTAGGCAGGAACGGCACCGGCGCCCCGGTCTTCTGCACCACGGTCGGAAAGATCCGCACCTCGTGCCGGCTCACTCGAACCAGTTCCGAGACGGCCCGTCGATGCCAGTCCGCATCGAGCACGTCCGACCAGGTGAACAGCAGATGCGAACACAGCGCGAGGTCGAAGCTGTTGTCCGCGAACGGCAGATGGTGCAGATCGCCCGCGACGTAGTGATCCGGCCGGGCATCGAGGTCGGCAAGGAACCGCTGTGCCGCTTCGACCCGCATCGCGTCCTTGCGCGCCGGATCGCCGTACCAGCTCCAGTCGAAATGCTCGATGTGTGCCTTCGTGATCGCCGCCGTACCCCGCAAGCCCTCCTGCAACAGTTCGGCCAGTTTGGCCCGGCCCACCGCATACGCCGGATCCAGCGCGGTCGCCGCACCGCCGAGCTCCGCGGTGAAACTGGCGCCACCCGCGCAACAGTCCAGCACCGAATCGGTGGCCAGCTCGCCCAGGTCGAACATGGCGCGATACTCCCGCGCCAAGCGTGACGTGATCAGCATCCACACTCCCCTTTTGGGGCCAAAGTACTCCTGCGATCAACACCGGCCTGTTTGGAGATGACCGGATTCGCCTGGTGGTGCTACCGTTTTTCGTATGGCCAAGCGGGCGCGTTATCTCGACCCCGAAGCAGAGATCGACCTGCGCAAGCTCCGCTACTTCCTGGCGGTCGCCGAACGGCTGAATTTCGGCCGCGCTGCGCAGGAGTTGATCCTGGCGCAACCCGCGCTCAGTCGCGCGATCAAGTCGCTGGAGCATGATCTTGGCGTCGTGTTGTTCGACCGCGACCACCACACCGTGCGGCTCACCGAAGCCGGCCGGGTCCTGGTCGCCGAGGCCGACGGCCTGCTGGCTCGCGCGGGCGCCGCGCGGCGCCGAGTACGCGCGGCCGCGGTCACCCGGCCAACGCTCGCGATCGGATTCGCGCCCGGCATCACCAGTGCGGACGTGCTGCGCCGGTTCGGCCAGGAAAACCCCGACGTCGAGGTCGTCGTGCGCGGTGTCGACGACGACGTTGACGTGGCCTGGATCAGGACCGCCGAGGAGTCCGGTGTGGACAGAGTAGTGCCGCTCTACGACGACCCCGACCTACTGGCCCTGCCCGCCGCGCACCCGCTCGGCGGCCTCGCCGAACTGTCGCTTGCCGACCTGTCGGCTGAACCCCTGCTGTGCCGCGACTCAGTGGAGACAACCCTTGACGCGGTCGCCGTCGGCGTCGGGCTGGCGCTCGTGCCGGCCTCGGTCGCGGCAACGCGTCAACGCCCCGACATCACTTTTCGCCCCGTCGCGGACACTCCCCGCTACCGCGTCGCACTGTCCGTCGAGCCACATTGCCGGCAGCGCCCTGAGGTCGACGCGTTCATCCGTATCGCGGTCGACGCGCACCAGGACAGCAGCGCGTTGGTCTGACCACTAAAGTCGACAGCATGTCGGCCCGAACCCCGATCAAGGTCTGCGGACTCACCCGCGAACAGGACGTGGATGCGGCCATAGCCGCCGGCGTCGACGCGATCGGTTTCGTCCGCTACCCGCCAAGCCCGCGTTACGTGAGCGCCGAACGCGCCGCCGAACTCGCGAGCAGGCTTCCGCCGTTCATCACGCCGGTGCTGCTGTTCGTCAACGCCGACCCCGACGACATCGCCGCGACCGCGGCAGGCGTGCCAGGCGCTGTGCTGCAGTTCCACGGCGACGAAACCCCCGAACAGTGCTGGATCTCCTCGGGCCACGGCGCGCTGTCCTACCTGCGCGCCGCCCGGATCCCGCTCGACCCGGACGCGCAACGCCCCGACCTCGACCAGTTCGCCCGCGACCACGCCCGTGCCCGCGCGCTCCTGCTCGACGCCCACGTCACCGGATACGGCGGCGGCGGCAAGAGCTTCGACTGGTCGCTACTGCCCGATCGAATCGACGCGCACGTCGTGCTCAGCGGCGGCCTCACCGCCGACAACGTGGGAGCCGGCATAGCGGCCCTGCGTCCACGTTGCCGCACCCTCGCCGTCGACGTGAGCTCCGGTGTGGAGAGCAGCAAGGGCATCAAGGACGAACAGAAGATCATCGACTTCGTCGCCGCCGTAGGAGAAGCGTCATGACGCGCACCGTCATCAACAACGTCAGGGTGTTCGACGGCGAACGCCTACTCGACCAGCGCACCGTCGTCATCAACGGCGACCACATCGGCATCGACCCGGCAGGTGCGCACATCATCGACGGCGCGGGCGGCACGGTGTTGCCCGGCCTGATCGACGCCCATGTACACGTCACCACCCGCGAACACCTCGAAACGGCCCGGCGGTGGGGCGTCACCACCATGCTCGACATGGGCTCCTTCGTGTCGTTCGCCGCACTGCGCGGACTCGACGGCCTGCCCGACATCCGCACGTCCACCGCCGCCGCGGTCGCCCCAGGACAGTTCGCGCAGATGATGGGTTTTCCGGCCGAGGTCCAACTGTCGAACCCTGACCAGATCGCAGGCTGGCTCGCCGACCGCGTCCAGGCGGGCGCCGACTACATCAAGCTGATCGTCGAGGAGGCGGGCGCGCTCGACGGATCCTTCATCGGCCCGATCGTCGCAGCCGCACACCAACACGACCTGCTGACGATCGCGCACGCCACCTCCGTCGCGGCCACTCGCCTCGCCATCGACAACGGGGTCGACTTCAGCACCCACGCCCCGCTCGACGCCATCATCGAAGACGCGACCGTGCAACGCATGCTCGCCGAGGACCGCGCCGCCATCCCGACCCTGACGATGATGCGCCAAGCCGCCGCGTTCCACTTCCCGGACGCCGCCGACGAGGCCTACGGCCACGCCCGAGACAGCGTCACCGCCCTGCACCGCGCCGGCGTCCCGATTCTGCTCGGCACCGACGCGCACCCGCCCATGGGCCTGATGCCCGTCACCCACGGCGAAGCCGTCCACGACGAACTGGCATTGCTCGTCGAAGCAGGACTCACCCCCGTCGAAGCCCTGACCGCCGCGACCGCCAACACAGCGGACCGCTTCGGCCTCACCGACCGCGGCCGCATCGCCGAAGGCCAGCGCGCCGACCTGATCCTGATCGACGGCGACCCCACCGAAGACATCACGGCGAGCCGAGCGATCCGCCGCGTGTGGTGCGGGGGAGAGGAAAGCTGACGGTCACCCGCAGGCCACCTTCTTGCTGGCTGAAGCAGCCCGTGGATTTCCGCCGCTGGCACGATCGGTCCGGTGTTGGTCACCGACAGCACGGCATGCCCGTCGGCGACCCCGGTCATCACGTCGATCCGGCCAGCGAGCAGTTTTCTACCATGTCTACTGTGGACTGATAGGGTGGGAGTCGGGTCGGATGGCGAGCAGTGACATGAGTCGGTCGTGTTTCCGATGAAGGTGGGACCGCGACATCATGTCCGGCGGTCAAGTGGGCGAGGTTCAGCGCCAGCGGATGTTCGTCGACGTATCGTCTTGCCAGCGTTGACTTGCCGGCTGCCGGTGGTCCGTTGAACAGGATCAGCCGGGTCATCGGCCGACGGGGCTGGTTTCCGCGGTGTCGATGATGCGGGCGCGCAGGGTCCTGGTCTGCCTTGGCATGTTCCAGCCGAGTACGCCGTAGACGCGCTCGCCTCGGCGGTATTCGGCGGTGAATTTGCCGTCGTCGGGGTGGCCGTCGATGTAGACGAGTTCGGCGTCGGCGGGGAAACTGCCGTACGCCTGGATCTTCACGTCGTACTGGTCGGTCCAGAAGTAGGGTATCGGCGCGAACGGGGTTCCCTTGCCCAGCAACGTGTTCGCGGCGGCGAGTCCCTGCTCGGTCGCGTTCATGCGGTGTTCGAGGCGGATTCGTTCGTCGAGGCCGGGGTGTGGCCAGCTGGCGACGTCGCCCGCTGCCACGATGCCAGGTGCGGCCAGGAGTTGTTCGTCGCAGTCGATGCCGTTGCCGAGCGAGAGTCCGGAGTCGGTGAGCCAGGCTGTCGCCGGCACCGAACCGATCGCGACCAGGACGACGTCCGCGGGCAGGGTGCGGCCGTCGTCGAGGGCGACGCCGCTGACCCTGCCCCCGACGCCGCTGATCCCGGCGACGCCGATCTTCGTCAGCACGGTCACGCCGTGCGCCTCGTGCAGAGTGGCGATCTCGCCGCCGATGGTCGCGCCGAACTGGCGGATCATGGGCGCGGGCAACGGGTCGACCAGAGTGACGTCGGCGCCGAGGCCGGCCGCGACGGCCGCCGTTTCCGCGCCGAGGAACCCGCAGCCGACGACCACGAGCCGCGCGCCCGGCGTGAGGCGTTCGCGCAGCGCGAGTGCGTCGTCGACGGTGCGTAGGGTGTGCACGCCGGCCAGTTCGTGGCCGAAGGGCAACTGCCTCGGCGTGACGCCGGTGGCCAGCACCAGGCCGTCGTAGCCGACGACGTCGCCGTTGCCAAGCCGCACCTCGCGGGCCGCGATGTCCAGGCCGGTGGCCGGCGAGCCGAGTCGCCAGTCCGCGTCCAGTGTGGACAGTGCGTCGGGTTGGCGCAGGTTGATCTTGTCGCGTTCCCAGGCGCCGGACAGGATCTGCTTGGACAGCGGCGGCCGGTCATACGGCGGATGCTGTTCCGCGCCGATCATGGTCAGCTTGCCGTCGTACCCTGCTCGGCGCAGCGCCTCGGCCGTTGTCAATCCGGCCGCTGCCGCACCCACCACGACCACCTGGCGCAACGTCATCGCCGGTACCTCCCTCGTGACCAACGATCCTCCCCAACCAAACGAATGGTAGGCCCGATGGTGTTCCCGTTCCGCGCGGTGCGTCCTTGATCACGCCGGTATTCGAGGCTAATTCCTTTGCAAAGAGATCGTGCCGCTAACCGAGTACCAGCGACACCACCTCGGCCACGAACGGCTCGATTTGTTCGACTCGGCCCTCATCGGGAAAAGCGTGCCACAGCGCGACCCGCCCATGGCTGGCCACGAAGGCCATGAACGCGGCGCGCCTGCTCGGCAGTCGTAGCGGGTGACCTGCGTCGGCGCACTGTTCGAGCGCGCTGATCAGTTCGACCACCAGCCGTACGATCGGGCCTTCCAGGTGGCCGTCGGGGTCGAGTCGAGGACGTTCGTTGAGCAGCAGGCGGTAGTGGCCGGGGTTGGTCAGCGCGAAGCGGCAGTAGGCGTCGATCTGCGCGGCGAACCGGCCGACCGGATCATCCGCCGGGCGACTGTCCCGCGCTCGCACCATCAGCGTGGCCATGCGTTCGGCCTCGTAGTCGACGAGGCCTGCGATGAGTGCGTGCTTGTCGGCGAAATGGTGGTAGATGCTGGCCGGCGCGATGCCGACCGATCTGGCCACCGCGCGCATGCTCATGCCCTGCGCGCCGTCGAGTTCGGCGAGCAGCGCGCCCGCGGCGGCCAGGATGTCGTTGCGCACACCGCTGTCGGCGGGCGCCGGTCTCGGCCGGGTCGGTCGCGCGGCCGGTGCGTTTTCCGCTGCCTGCCACCAGCGTTTTCGGCCGTCCTGGTCGGCTTCGGTGATCAAGCCCGCAGCGGCAAGTTGGCGTAGGTGGTAGCTGGTGAGGCCGGAGGATTCGCCGGTCGCGGCGGCGAGTTTCGTTGCGGTGGACGGGCCCGAGGTCTGCAACACGCGGAGCAGGCGCTGTCGGAGCGGATGTCGAAGCGGGTCAGCCATCAGGATTCGGCCATCAGGGCGTTGCGATGAACGTGGGGTCCGCGGTGCGCATGGACCTCAGTATCAGCCGGGCAGGCGATGGTCGCTGATCAGCTCGTCGATGCCGCGCCGCGCGTCCTCGTCCACCGCGTCGGGCGACGGGAGCAGCGCGCTCAGCGCCCAGCCGCGACCGCGGGCCCAGGTGGCGTCGTCGATCGACAGGGCGGCCCGGAACACGTCGCGGCCCTCGGGGCCGAGCAGGGTCCACGCGCCGATCAGGTCGCAGGCCGGATCGCCGACGGCGAGCGTGCCGAAGTCGATCACCGCGCTGAGCCGGCCGTCGCGGATCAGCAGGTTTCCCGGTGCCGGATCGCCGTGCACCCACACCGGCGCGCCCGAGTGGACGGCCGCGGCGAGCGCGGTCGCGAAGACCTCGCGCAGCGCGGCGGTGTCGAGGATGCCGTGCAGGGCGGCGATCCGCCGCTCGATCCGCCAGCCGATCACCGGGGAGTCGCGCTCGTCGGCCAGGTCGACACCCCGGAAACCGTTGCTCCACTCCGGCGGCGGCCCGTCGGTCGCGTCGATCGCCCACAGCGCGCCGAGGAATTCGGCCAGATCGCGGGCGGCCTGCTCCTGGTCGACCAGCGCGGCCCTGCTCGCGTTGTCGCCGGCCAGCCAGGCATAGACCGACCAGGGGAACGGATAACCCGCGCCGGGTTCGCCCTGCGCAAGTGGCGTCGGAACGGGCAACGGGAGGTGCGGGGCGAGCACCGGCAGCCAGCGCTGCTCGCGCAGTACCTGGTCCACCCAGCGCGGAAACCGTGGCATCCGCACGAGTTTGTCGGCGCCGAGGCGGAAGGTCTTGTTGTCGACGCCGGGCTTGCCGACGGGCGTGACCGGCTCGTCGGCCCAGTCCGGGAACTGCTCGGCGAGCAGCGCGCGCACCAGTTCGGGGGTGGGGTCGACCGGCTCGATTCGTTCGTCGTTCGTCATTGCCGATCATCAAAGCGGGAACGCCGGCCGCGGTCCACGGATATTCGGCGCACGATCGGCAGCGAATCGGGGCTCGCGCAGCCCCTGGCTGCGTGCGCTGGTGCGCGGACTCGATGGTCGAGGGCCGCCAGGCGGTCCTCGTGTTGTGTTGGCCACGCTCCGCGTTCGGCCGCCTTCCGCCCTCGTCACTGGGCTGACCGGCGGAAAGTGGGAAATCGCACGCTCGACGAGGCCTTGTCCGTACGCCACGCGTGCGGCAATCCCGGTACGCTGCGCTTTCCGGTCGTGAACGCAGAACACCAGGAGGACCCCGGTGACCCAGCCGGCTGCCGAGGCCCAGGACGGGGCCGCACCAGCTCGTCGTGTGCTCGTCGCCGAGGACGAGGCACTGATCCGTCTCGACCTCGTCGAGATGCTGCGAGAAGAGGGCTACGAGGTCGTCGGCGAGGCCGGCGACGGGGAGCAGGCCGTGCAACTGGCCGAGGAGCTCCACCCCGACCTGGTCATTCTCGATATCAAGATGCCTCGCCAGGACGGCATCGAGGCCGCGTCGCAGATCGCCGCCAAGCGGATCGCGCCGGTCGTCATGCTGACCGCGTTCAGCCAGCGCGACCTGGTCGAGCGGGCCCGCGACGCGGGCGCCATGGCCTACCTGGTCAAACCGTTCTCCAAGCGTGACCTCGTACCCGCCGTCGAACTGGCGATCAGCCGATTCACCGAGCTGGCGGCCCTGGAGAACGAGGTCGCAGGGCTGACCGAGCGACTGGAGACGCGCAAGGTCGTCGAGCGGGCGAAGGGCCTGCTCATGGCCAAGCAGGGCATGTCCGAGCCGGACGCGTTCCGCTGGATCCAGCGCACTGCGATGGACCGCAGGACGACCATGAAGGCCGTTGCCGACGTGGTGGTGGAGAACTTCGGCTGAGCCTGCTTGTTGAGCCCGGCTGTTGAGCCCTGCCACTGACCCCACGTTGAGCGTTCCAATAGGCCAATGGAACCGGTGTCCGCGACCCTGGGCACGCATAGTGACATTGTCTGATCACCACGTGAGATTCGTGCCCGACTTCCGCCTGAATGGCGGCTTGTGCGCATTTACTAGGCCTTAACACCGTCACGATGTGGATACGGACGGGGGGTCGTGCTGTCCATCCTCTGGGGAGCCCGCTAGCTTTGCGCCCTATCCATATGCCTGATCGGGCAAGCCGCTCCTGGGCGGCCAATGGGTCCTTTGGAGGTAGTGCGGGTGTCTGCAGCAAAGCTGACGCGCGCGGTCATGGTGGCGGCGGCTCTGTCGCTGGCCCTTGGCGCGTGCGCGGCGAACACCAATACGGGGTCGACCAACACGTCCAGCGGCCCCTCCGGCAGCGTCAGCCTGCCGGTCGTCACGGATATTCCGGTGCCCAGCGACGCGGCCAACCCGGCAGGGGATGGCAAGGCGGTGTGCAGTGGCGTCAGCCTCGCCTACGCGGGTACCCAGTCGGTGAACAACGCCCAGCTCGGCATCAACATTCTCGACGGCGTGAAGACCGCGGTGAACGCCCACAACGCGGCGAACCCCGGCTGCCAGGTCGCGTTGAAGACCTTCGACACCGAGGGTGACCCGAACAAGGCTCCTGGTGTCGTCAACTCCCTGGTCAGCCAGAAGGACATCATCGGCACCGTCGGCCTTGCGTTCTCCGGTGAGTCCGAGGCCGCGAACAACATCTTCCAGTCCGCCGGTCTGCCGCACATCACGCCGTCGGCGACCAACCCGAGCCTGACCACGCAGGGCTACAACACGTTCTTCCGTGGCCTTGCCAACGACAACGTGCAGGGTCCGGCCGCCGCGTCGCTCATGACGTCGAAGCTGGGCGCCAAGAGCGTCTGTGTCATCCAGGACGACTCGGCCTACGGTATCGGTCTTGCCACCGCGACCATCAAGGCGCTTGGCTCGGCCGACAACGCCAACTGCAACGACAAGGTGACCACGGGCCAGAAGGACTTCGGTTCGACGGTCAGCAAGGTGACGAA
Source organism: Pseudonocardiaceae bacterium (assembly GCA_036500685.1). Lineage (GTDB taxonomy): Bacteria > Actinomycetota > Actinomycetes > Mycobacteriales > Pseudonocardiaceae > CAJCJE01. The sequence continues at coordinate 20,624 of DASYBO010000312.1, forward strand.
CGCCAAGGCGGGCGCGGTGTTCTACTCCGGTTACTACACCGAGGCGGCCCCGCTCGACCAGCAGCTGGTCAACCAGGGCTACACCGGTCCGTTCGTCGCACCGGACGGTGCCAAGGACCCGGAGTTCATCAAGCTCGCCGGTGGGGCGTCCAAGAACGCCTACTTCACCTGCGCCTGCATTGACGGCAGCCTGATCCCGAGCTTCTCGACCGCCTACGAGAAGGTCTCCAATGGCGTCGCCCCCGGTACCTACTCGGTCGAGGGCTACGACTCGGCGACCATCCTGCTCAAGGGCATCGACGCGAAGAACACCACCCGCTCCGCGCTGCTGAGCTACGTCAAGGGCTACAGCGCCGACGGGCTGAGCAAGCACTTCCAGTGGAACGCCACCGGTGAGCTGGCCGTCTCGACGATCTACGCCTACGAAGTGAAGAACGGCGCGATCGTCTACGCCGGCACCATTTCCTGATCCGTCGACACCACAACACATTGTCAGTCCGTTTGGGTTTACGGCCGGGCATGTGCTCCGACTCTCCCGTCGGGGCACATGCCCGGCTCTGCGAGAAGGAACGTGAGGCGTGCACCCACTGACTGCGTTTCTCGCTGACGCGTCGTCGTCCAACTGGATCACTTTCAACGTCAGCGGCTTCAAGTCCGAGTTCTGGGGACTCACCTTCAACGGGTTGGCGTATGGCGCCATCTATGCGTTGATCGCGATGGGTTATACCCTCGTCTACGGTGTGCTCCGACTGATCAACTTCGCGCACTCGGAGGTGTTCATCTCCGGTGGGTACGCGGTGGTCTTCACCCTGTCCTTCCTTGGTTTCGGTGGTTCACCACCCGGTCTTTCGACACTGGCGCTGATCGGCGACCTCGTGCTGGCCTGCGTGCTGGCCATGCTGGTCTCGGCCGTCGTCGCGGTCATCCTGGAACGCGTCGCGTATCGTCCACTGCGGCGCAAGGGCGCACCACCGCTGGCGTTCCTGATCACCGCGATCGGCGCCTCGTTCACCATCCAGTACCTCATCGAGTGGTGGCGTGGGCCGAACGCGGAGAACTCGGTGATCATCTTCACCCCCAAACCAGTGTTCAGCGTGTTCGGCACGAACGTCGACAGCCAGCAGCTGACGATCTTCGTCGCGGCGATCGCCCTTGCCGTCGGCATCGACCAGTTCATCAAGCGGACGCGGTTCGGCCGTGGCATCCGTGCGGTCGCCCAGGACCCGGACACCGCGACTCTGATGGGTGTCAACAAGGAACGCGTCATCATGCTGACCTTCGCCCTCGGCGGCGTGCTCGCCGGTGCGGCCGCGCTGTTCTACATCATGAAGGTGCCCTCCGGCGTCATCTACAACGGCGGGTTCATCCTCGGCATCAAGGCCTTCGCGGCCGCTGTGCTCGGTGGCATCGGCAACGTGCGCGGCGCGCTGCTCGGTGGCCTGCTGATCGGCCTGATCGGCGAGTACGGCGCGACCCTGCTCGGCAGTGCACAGTGGACAGACGTGATCGCGTTCGTGGTGCTGGTGCTCATCCTCATGGTTCGGCCGACCGGCCTACTCGGTGAGTCGCTCGGAAAGGCACGGGTATGACAACGGCAAGCCCGGCTCGGGCAACTCCGACGCGCGGTCTGCGCGACCGCTGGAACAGCCTGCCGCGACCGCAGCAGTGGATCGCACTGCTGCCGATCGTCGTGCTGGTCTACTTCATCCCGGAACTCAATCTTCCGTTCCTTGCCTCGTCCAGTGTGGACTTCCCGACCTCGATGTTCCACGCTGCCGAGTTCGCCATGATCGCCCTTGGCCTCAACGTGGTCGTCGGCCAGGCCGGCCTGCTCGACCTCGGCTACGTCGGCTTCTTCGCCATCGGCTCCTACGTCTCCGCGCTGCTGACCAGCCCGGAGTCGGTGCTGGCCAAGATCCCGTACCTGGCGACGCTGCCGCTGGCCATGCTGGTCACGATGATCTTCGGCCTGATCCTCGGCGCGCCGACGCTGCGGTTGCGCGGCGACTACCTGGCCATCGTCACGCTCGGCTTCGGTGAGATCGTCCGGCTGCTGGCGTCGATCGTCCCGATCTTCAACGGCAATGTCGGCCTGAACAACGTCGGTCATCCGCCGAAGCTGCTCGGCCAGACCTTCAACAACCTCAACGCCAAGCCCTGGTACTGGCTGATGATCACGCTGATCATCGTGATCCTGCTGTTCGTCGGCAACCTGGAACGCAGCAGGGTCGGCAGGGCCTGGATCGCCATTCGCGAGGACGAGGACGCCGCGCAGATCATGGGCGTGTCCGCGTTCAAGTTCAAACTATGGGCCTTCGCGATCGGCGCCGCCATCGGCGGCCTGTCCGGCGCGCTGGTCGCCGGTCAGGTCAGCTTCGTGAACAACCAGGACTTCTCCGTCCCGTTCTCCGTGCTCTACCTGGCCGCGGTCATCCTCGGTGGCGCCGGCAACAAGGTCGGCGTGATGATCGGCGGGTTCCTGGTCTCCTACATCCCGGACCGGTTCAACAGCCTCGGCGACAAGAAGTACCTCGTGTTCGGCGTCGCGCTGGTGCTGTTGATGATCTTCCGGTCGCAGGGCCTGCTCGGTGCGCGGCAGCGGCTGCTGGCCCGAGGGCGTCAGGCGTACCAGCAGTTGCTCGGCCGACCGGAACAGATCGCGACCGAGAGTTCGGTGACCCCCGAAGGAGGCCCGAGGTCATGACCCACGCTGGGCAACCACAAGAACCCGAGGGCGGCATCGTCGCCGAGGTCGCGCGGATGACCGACCAACAGCGGGCCGCGCACGCGGCCGACGTGGCGGAGGTCGTCGCGCCGGACCGGGAGATCGCGGTCGGCGTCGGCGACACCCTGTTGAGCGTGCAGGACGTGACCATGCGTTTCGGTGGCCTCGTCGCGCTTGACTCGGTGACCTTCGACATCAAGCGCGGCGAGATTCTCGGCCTGATCGGCCCCAACGGCGCCGGCAAGACCACCTGCTTCAACGCGATGACCGGTGTCTACCGGCCGACGTCGGGGCGGGTCCTGTTGGAGGGCCAGCCGCTCGGGCGGCGCAAGCGCCACCAGATCACCAGGATGGGCATTGCCCGTACCTTCCAGAACATCCGGCTCTTCGGTGAGATGACCGCGTTGGAGAACGTGGCCGTCGGCGCGGACGCCCGGCACAAGACCAGCGTGCCCGGCGCGCTGCTGCGGCTGCCGCGCCACCACCGGGAGGAGCGCGACGTCGTCGAGCGGGCGACCGCGCTGCTGGAGTTCGTCGGCATCGCCGACCGCGCCGCGGACAAGGCGCGCAACCTGCCCTACGGCTACCAGCGCAGGCTGGAGATCGCGCGGGCGCTGGCCACGGAACCGAAGCTGCTGTGCCTCGACGAGCCTGCGGCCGGGTTCAACCCCAGGGAGAAGGAAGATCTCATGGGGTTGATCCGCAGGATCCGCGACGACGGGTACACCGTGCTGCTCATCGAGCACGACATGCGCCTTGTCATGGGCGTCACCGACCGGATCGTGGTGCTGGAGTTCGGCAAGAAGATCGCGGACGCCTCGCCCGCCGAGATCAGGGACAACCCGGCCGTGATCGCCGCTTACCTGGGGGTGCCCGACGATGGCGCTGCTTGAGCTGATCGACATGACCGTCCACTACGGACGGATTCAGGCGCTGCACGGGATCTCGATCTCGGTCGAGCAGGGTGAGATCGTCTCGCTGATCGGCGCCAATGGCGCCGGCAAGTCGACGACGATGCGCGCCATCTCGGGGATCCGGCCGCTGTCGAACGGGAAGATCATGTTCGACGGTGAGGACATCACGAAGCTGCGCGCGGACCTGCGCGTGGTGCGCGGCATCTCCCAGGTACCGGAAGGCCGGGGCGTTTTCCCCGGCATGACGGTGATGGAGAACCTGGACATGGGCGCGTACGCGCGCAAGGACCGCAGGAAGCTGGCCGAGGACCTGGAACGGGTGTTCACGCTGTTCCCGCGCCTTGCCGAACGGCGCACCCAGACCGGCGGCACCATGTCCGGCGGCGAGCAGCAGATGCTGGCCATCGGCCGCGCGTTGATGGCCAGCCCCCGGCTGCTGCTGCTCGACGAGCCGTCCATGGGACTGGCGCCGCAGATCATCCAGCAGATCTTCCGGATCATCACCGAGATCAACCAGCAGGGCACCACGGTGCTGCTGGTCGAGCAGAACGCCCAGCAGGCGCTCTCCCGCGCGCATCGCGCGTACGTGTTGGAGACCGGCCAGATCTCGCGGTCCGGCACGGGCAAGGAGATGCTTGCCGATCCCGCGGTCAAAGAGGCGTATCTCGGCGTCGCATAACGCGGGCTTTTGTCCGAATACAGTCGTTCGGGCGGGATGGGCGCGGCAGGAAGGCCGAGTGACAACACTCGGCATGATCGTCCGACCGCACATCCCGCCCGAACAACTGCGCGCCGCTGGTCCGTTGAGTCGACCCGCTGTCTTGGCAACCAGTACTGAATGGCTCAGCATGATGCGGCCCCCTGTGCGCCGATGCGCCCGCCGTGCCAGAGTTGGTACTGCGTTCAACCATCCAGCTGCGTTCGACCATCCACAGTGAACGGTCGTCTTGACGAAAAGGACCTCTTGATGAAATTCGGCATCGGCCTGCCCAACCAGGTTCGCAACGTTCGGCCGGCGAGGCTGCCCGAGTGGGCCGCGCGCGCCGAGCGTGCCGGCTTCAGCACTCTCGGTACGGTCGGCCGCTTCGCCTACCCTGGCGTCACCGACACCGTCGCGCTGGCGGCGGCGGCCGGCGCGACCAGCAGCATCGAGCTGATCAGCAACGTGCTGCTCGCCCCGACCTGGCCCGCGCCGTTGCTGGCCAAGGAACTCGCCGGCATCGACGGTGTGTCCGGCGGCAGGCTCACCGTCGGCCTCGGCCTCGGCGGCCGCTCGGACGACTTCGTTCTTGACGCCTACCCGCACAAGGGGCTCGGCAAGCGGTTCGACGCGGACCTTGAGGTATACCGCGACATCTGGGCCGGCAAGCCGGTCGGCGACAGCATCAACCCGGCCGTGCCGGAGGGCACCCGCCAGGTGCCGATGCTCTTCGGCGGTTCGGCCAAGCAGACCTTCGCCAGGATGGCCAAGTGGGGCGTCGGCTACATCGGTGGCTCGGTGCCGGCCAGCATGGTGGCCGACGCGTTCGACGCCGCCCGCGCCGCGTGGACCGAAGCAGGCCGCGAGGGGTCGCCTCGGCTGGTCGCGATCGCCTACTTCACCTTCAACGACGCCGAAGCGGGCCGCGCCAACATCTACGACTACTACAGCTTCATCGGCGACGAGTTCGCCACCATGATCGCGAACAACGGGGCGGTCGGCCCGGATGAGATCGCCGCGACCATCAAGTCCTTCGAGGACATCGGCGCGGACGACATGCTGTTCAACCCGATGACCGACGACCTCACCGAGATCGAGCGGCTGGCCGAACTGCTGCCGTGACTTGCCTTGCGCGGGTTTTCCTGGAGGGCTAGACACCCGGTCATGAACGTGATTCGGCTGGCCACGCAGGAACGTGCCGAGTTCGTCGCACTGCTGGAGACACTCACACCGGAGCAGTGGCAGGTGCCCAGCCTGTGCGCCGGATGGTGTGTGCACGACGTGGTCGCGCACATGATCAGCTACGACGAACTCGGCCCGCGCGAGGTGCTCGGCCGCGCGGCCCGAGGCTGGTTCAATCCGGACCAGGTCAACGCGCTGGGCCTGCGGGACTATCGGCAGCGCAGCCCGGAGGAACTGGTGGCGCTGGTCAGGAGGTACACCCGGCCGCGCGGGCTCACCACCATGTTCGGCGGCCGGATCGGGCTGACCGACTGCATGATCCACCAGCAGGACATCCGCCGTCCGCTCGGCCTGCCGCGACAGATCCCGACCGAGCGGATCGTGCCGGTGCTGTCGTTCTCGCTGTTCGCGCCGCCGATCCGCGGCGTGCTGCGGGTGCGCGGCGTTCGACTGGTCGCCACCGACCTCGACTGGTCCTTCGGCTCCGGGCCGGAGGTCAGTGGCACCGCCGAGGCGTTGCTGATGGCCATGGCCGGCCGTCGCGGCATCCTGTCGGAGTTGTCCGGTCCGGGCGGTGCCAAGCTCGCCACTCGGATCGAGCGCTGAGCAACTCGAACGGCGGCTGAGCTACGCGCCGGGCGGGCGCTCGCGCAGGATGCAGGTGAGCCGGGCGGTGCAGGTCCGGTTGCCATCCTCATCGGTCAGGGCGATCTCAAAGGTCGACGTGCTCCGGCCGGTGTGCAGCGGTGTGCACACCGCGGTGACCAGACCGGCCCGTGCCGCGCGGTGGTGCGTGCAGTTCAGTTCGAGACCGACCGCGATCTTGCCCTGCGGCGCGTTGAGCACCGCGGCGGTCGAGCCGATCGTCTCGGCCAGCGAGGCGTTGGCGCCACCGTGCAGCAGCAGGTACGGCTGGCGGTTGCCTTCAACCGGCATGGTCGCCACCACCCGATCGGGGGCAACCGACACGTAGCGCACGCCGAGTTTGGTGTTCAGCTCGCCGAGAATCTCGGGTCGGTTGTACTCATCGGCCGTGGCCGGCAGGCCATTGTTCGTCGTGGTCAATGCGAGCTCCGTGCTGCTTTTCCGGGCCGTGCGCCGGGCGGCGCCGCCACTGTCGGTACCTCACCCTAAACTCGGTTCGTGCCTGTCAAGCCCGAGACCACCGCCACATCCACCAGTGCCGATGAGCGCAAGGTTCTGCTGCTCATCGACGGCCACTCCATGGCCTACCGGGCGTTCTACGCCCTGCCCAAGGAGAACTTCCGCACCGGCACGGGCCAGCACACCAACGCGGTCTTCGGCTTCACCTCGATGTTGATCAACCTGCTGCGCGACGAGGCGCCGACCCATCTCGCGGTCGCCTTCGACGTGTCCCGCAAGACGTTTCGCTCCGAGGCGTTCTCCGACTACAAGGCCAACCGCAGCGCCACCCCGGACGAGTTCAAGGGTCAGGTCAGCCTGATCGAGGACGTGTTGGCCACGCTGGCCATTCCCGCGTTGAGCCTGGAGAACTACGAGGCCGACGACATCATCGCCACGTTGACGACGGGCGCGGTCGCCAAGGGCTTCGACGTGCTCATCTGTACCGGCGACCGGGATGCGTTGCAGCTGGTCAACGAGCACGTCACCGTGCTCTACCCGGTGAAGGGCGTCTCCGAGCTGACCCGGTTCACGCCCGAAGCGGTGCTGGCGAAATACGGCGTCACCGCGACCCAGTACCCGGATTTCGCCGCGTTGCGCGGTGACCCCTCGGACAACCTGCCCAAGATCCCCGGTGTCGGCGAGAAGACGATCACCAAGTGGATCCAGCAGTTCGGTTCCTTGAACGACATCATCGACCGGGTCGACGAGGTCAAGGGCAAGGCGGGCGATGCGCTGCGCGAGAACCTGAGCAACGTCATGCTCAACCGTCAGCTCACCGAGCTGGTCAAGGACGTGCCGATCGGCCGCGACTGCGACTCGCTGCAAGTGCAGCCCTGGGACCGCGACGCCGTGCACGCGCTGTTCGACGAGCTGGAGTTCCGCGTCCTGCGTGACCGGCTGTTCGCGACGCTGTCCACGGCGGAACCCGAAGCCGAAGACGGGTTCGATGTGCAGGGCGGGCGGATCGCCTCCGGCGAACTAACCAACTGGTTGGTAAAACACGCCGGGGCTGGTACTCGCTCCGGTCTGGCCATCCGCGCGCGTTGGGCCTTCGCCACCGGCGACGTGGAGAGCATCGGCATCGCGGCCGCGGACGGCGAGACCGGCTACGTCGAGGTGCGCGAACTGACCGAGGCCGACGACGCCGCGTTGGCCGCGTGGCTGGCCGACCCGAAGATCGCCAAGGCCGGGCACGACATGAAGGGGCCGATGCACGCGCTGCGCGGTCGCGGTTGGACCCTCGACGGGCTGACCAGCGACACCGCGCTCGCCGCGTACCTGGTCCGGCCCGGCCAGCGTTCGTTCGAACTCGACGACCTCGCGCTGCGCTACCTGCACCGCGAGCTGCGGGTGGAGGAGGGCGCCGAGGACGGTCAGCTCTCGCTGCTCGGCGGCGAGGAGGAAGAGGCCGAGAAGGTGATGGCCGGTGTGCTGCTGCGCGCCCGCGCCGTGGCCGAACTGGCCGACGCCCTCGACGAGGAACTGGCCAGGACCGGCCAGGCCAAGCTGCTCAGCGAGCTGGAACTGCCGTTGCAGGGCGTGCTCTGCCACCTGGAGGCGGCAGGCATCTCGATGGACAGCGAGTTGCTGGCGTCCCAGGAGGCGCACTTCGCCAGCCGGGTCAAGCAGGCCGCGCAGGACGCGTACTCGGTGATCGGCAAGGAGATCAACCTCGGCTCGCCCAAGCAGCTGCAGGTGGTGCTGTTCGACGAGCTGGACATGCCCAAGACCAAGCGCACCAAGACCGGCTACACCACCGACGCCGACGCGCTGACCGACCTCTACGCCAAGACCGAGCACCCGTTCCTACGCCACCTGCTCGAACACCGCGACGCCACCCGGTTGAAGACCACTGTGGACGGTCTGCTCAAGACCATCGCCGACGACGGCCGCATCCACACCACGTTCAACCAGACCGTGGCGGCCACCGGCCGGCTGTCCTCGACCGAACCGAACCTGCAGAACATCCCGATCAGGACCGAGGAAGGCCGCACCATCCGCGAGTCCTTTGTGGTCGGTCCGGGCTACGCGGAGCTGATGACCGCGGACTACAGCCAGATCGAGATGCGGATCATGGCGCACCTGTCCGAGGACACCGCGCTGATCGAGGCGTTCCAGTCCGGGATGGACTTCCACGCCGCCACCGCCGCCCGCGTGTTCGGCGTCGAGCCCGGCGAGGTCAGCGGCGCGCAACGGGCCAAGGTGAAGGCGATGAACTACGGCCTGGCCTACGGCCTTTCCGCCTATGGCCTCTCCGGGCAGCTGCGGATCTCCACCGACGAGGCCCGCGAGCTGATGGACGACTACTTCACCCTCTTCGGCGGCGTCC
>DASYBO010000313.1:0-23919 GCA_036500685.1 Pseudonocardiaceae bacterium
GGCTTGCGCCGGTCGGCAACAATCGGCTCCGCGCCGCGCCAGCGAGCGATCGCGGTGGCGGCCTGGCCGACCATGCCTGCTCCGCCGGTGATGAGGATCGTTTCGCCGGGCATGAGCTCCATGACGTTGATCACCGTCTGCCAGGCAGCGAGGTAGGACCGGCCGACGGCGCCTGCTTCGGTCATCGTCAGGCGCTCAGGCTTGCGTGAGAGCCACGTCTCGGGAATGGCGACGAAACGCGCATGCGTGCCCTGTCGCTTCGTTCCGAGCGCCATTCCCAACGCGGGCCCGCTGCCCCACACCTGCTGGCCGGTGTGGTCTCCGTCGGAGACGACGATGCCGGCGAAGTCGACGCCGGGAATCATCGGCGTGGGCGTACCGAGGAAACCTGCCGCGTTGGCGACGTCGAGCGGGTTCACCGCGGCCGCGTGGACTTCGACGAGCACCTCCCCCGGACCCGGCACCGGCACCGGTTCGGACCGATGGGCCAACGCGTGCGCTGGTAGCCCGCTGGCCTGCATGACGACTGCGTCCATCTGCTGCTGCCCGTTGCGGTGGGAGTGTTGTGTGTTGGTGGACATGTTCGGATCCTTTCGTTGTTGTCTCGCCTGATGGCGGTCCCTGCCCTCAGGCCGCGGCTGCCACCGCCTCTGCCAGTCCTGCCTGTGAACACCGGAGCCCCGACGCCGGCGGGAAACGGACGTGACGATCACCCGCTCTGCCTACGCAGATTCCAATCCTTTGGGAGAGACGGCGGCTCCAGAACCCAGGCGATGATGGTCTTCGCCGGCGCTCTATGACTTAAACACTTAACTGACCGTAGACCGGATCACTTCAATATGCAAGTCATCGAGGACGGTTGATCACTTCAACCATTAAGCTATGATGTGCCCATGGATGCCCCGCAGGAGCCACGCTGGCTCGACGCCGAGGAGAGGCAGGCCTGGAGCGCGCTGGCCAACACGCTGATCAGGCTGCCGTCGGCGCTCGATGCGCAGTTGCACCGCGACGCCGGGATTTGGCACTACGAGTACCAGGTGCTGGCCGTACTGTCCGAGGCACCCGGCCGCACCCTGCGGATGAGCGCGCTCGCGAAGCAGACCGAGGGTTCGCTGCCGCGTCTGTCCCAGGCTGTTGCCCGGATGCAGCAGCGTGACTGGGTGCGCCGCGCCTCCGATCCCGCGGACGGCCGCTACACCCTGGCGTTCCTCACCGACGAGGGCTTGACGAAGTTGACCGAGGCCGCGCCCGGCCATGTCGAGGAAGTCCGCCGTTTGGTCTTCGACCCGCTAACCAAGGCCCAGATCCGGCAGCTGTGCGAGATCGGCCGTCGGATCATGCGAGCTACCGACCCGGATGGCGCGTTGAAATAGACCTTGAGGTAGTCGGGGCGGGCGCGTCGTTGTCCGAGCTGTCCGGGGCTGCCCGGCGAGTTCGCCATCGCCGACGCGGACCGGGGCTGGCTCAAGCCACCATCGCCGATGTCCACTTCCGCGCATTGAGGCCCGTCAGCGAGCGCGCTTGTCTGTCCATTTGCGATTGTCGCTCATCTGCCGACGACAGGACGAGAGCCGGTCGACCGCATCAGAAATGACGAAAGGTGGGCGCCTACTCGCGTGGCCTCGTGATCACCCCGGTCCAGTCGTCCGGCGATGGCAAGTTCGAGGAACTGCGGGTCAGCGACAACGAGGGGGCGCCGCCGGTGACCTTGCACGTCGACCAGGCCGCCATCGTCGAGCTGGACTTCATACCCAACCACAGCCACCTCGCCGTCGACTTCAACCTGGTCGCGGTCGTACACCGTGAGCGGTGCCATCGTCCCCGGTTCGCTGCCGGTGGGACAGGACTTCACGATCCGCGCGACCGTCGACGGCGGGGCCGTTCGGGAGGTGTATGTGCAGTTCGCGGTGAGGGTCGTCGACTGACCCTTCGGACGCCACGCCGGCTCCGCTCGCCTGCCGAACGTATTGATGTTCTAGGCCGGGTCGAGGGGGCCGAGCAGCCAACTGCCAGTGGAGTCCGGTGCGTCGTCGAAGTAGTAGTCGCGGATCGCGGCCAGGAGGTCATCGGTGGTGACGAAGCCGTCCCCGTCCTGGTCGAGTCGGCGAAACACCTCCCTTGCATCGCGCTCGGGCAGGCTCATCAGCGACCCGGTCCACCGTACGTGCTCGTCGGCGACCAGTCGCCCGTCGCCGTCCTCGTCCGCGATCTCCATGATCACGTCGAGAAACGGCCGGTACCCGTCATCGAAGGTTGCCGGGGTCTCCAGTAGGCCGGCGGCGAAAGCGGCCCTGTACTCGGCCGGACCGATGCGCCCGTCGCCGTCCGTGTCGGCGACCGCGGCCAGGTGCTCCCACAGGCCAAGGCACAGCGCGTCGAGCCGGTGCCGGACCGGCGACTCCGGCGGGAGAGCGAACTCCTCGGCCAGTCGGGCGGCTGCCTCGACGAAGTCCTGCCGTTCGATGAAACCGTCGCCGTCGGTGTCATAGGTCCGGAAACGCCGGGCCAGCTTCCGATCGAGAAACGTCGAGATCTCCATGGTCACAGGAAAGCCGGGTTCGGCAGCGACGACAAGAGACCAACCGAGCAGTATTCTGCGTGACGCAGGCACTACCCGTTCGTGGAAACCAGGCACTCCAACGGCGGTGACGGTCATTGCCGACCACCGAAATACTCGGCCATATGAGTCGTTCTGTGGTCAACATCGTGGTGGGGCTCGCCACCCTGGCTGCGGCGGTGCTGGCGCCTCCTGCGGCCTCCGTCGCGTCGGCCGACTTCTACCTGGCGCCCTCGCCGCTGCCGGCAGGTGCGCCCGGTCAGGTCATCCGCACGCAGCCCGCCACGGTGCTCGCGACCGCGTTGACCGCGCACGCCACTACGGTGATGTATCACTCTCGGGACGCCCGCAATGCTGACATCGCGGTCACCGGCACGGTGTTCACGCCGATCTTGCCGTGGTCGGGTACCGGTTCGAGACCCTGGGTGGATCTCGCGGTCGGCACCCAGGGGCTGGGGCCGCAGTGCGCGCCGTCCAAGCAGTTCGTCGCCAGTACCGAACAGGAACTCGAACCGGTCGAACTGTTGCTGGCACAAGGTTGGGGCGTCGCGGTCAGCGACTACGAGGGCTACATCACCGGCGCCACACCCACCTACGTCGCCGGTGTCTCCGAAGCCCACACCGTGCTGGACATGGCCCGCGCGGCCGGCGGCATCACCGGCACCGGTATCTCGGCGGCGACCCGGTGGGCCACGATGGGCTACTCGCAGGGTGGCGGCGCGTCGAGTTGGGCGGCGTCGCTGGCCCCTTCCTACGCGCCAGACCTGACGCTGATCACCGACGTGTCCGGCGGCGTGCCGGCCGACGTCCAGAACGTGGCCGAATCCCTGGACGGCAGCCTGATCGGCGAGGGCCTGCAACTGTATGCACTGATCGGGCTGCAACAGGCCTACCCCGACCGGTTCCCGCTGGACGCGTCCCTCAGCGCGACCGGGAAAACCACCGAGGCGGCGCTGAAAACCCAATGTGTCGTGCAGACCTTGGCCAGTTTTCCGTTGCGGAGATTCAGCGACTTCTCTACCGGCCAGACAATCCAACAGTTCGACGCCCAAACCGATGTCGCAGGTGTTTATGCGGAGAATGATCTGATCAGCCGACCGGCGCCGAGGGTATCGGCGTTCCAGTACCACGCCGCCGCGGACGAGATCGTGCCCATCAGCCAAGCTCAGGCCCTGCACCAAGCCTGGTGTGCCGCCGGCGTCCGCACGGTCTTCACGGTCGTGCCGGGCGATCACATCGCCGGCGAAACCGCAGGCCTACCCGCCGCGCTCGCCTGGCTGTCCGACCGGTTCGCCGAACTACCCGCGCCCACCACCTGCCGGTAGCTGCGTTGGGCGTGTTCGTCGGCCGCCGAATTGCCTGGAGTTTCGGCTACCCCATGACAATGAGAGGTTTGCATTGCATTCATTCACGCTGACGTCGTGCGCACATGAGTGATCACGACGTGCTCGTCATCGGTGCAGGGCCATCCGGGCTCGGTGCGGCCATCCAATTGACCAGGGCCGGTGTCCGGGATCTGGTGGTGCTGGAGAAGGCGCCGGACCTGGGCGGAACGTGGCGGGACAACACCTATCCCGGATGCGCCTGCGACGTCCCCGCCGCCATCTACTCGTATTCGTTCGCGCCGAACCCCGGTTGGACCCGCGCCTTCGCCCCACAGCCGGAGATCCACCGGTACCTGCACGACACCGCGGCCGCGTTCGGGATCACCGAGAAGATCCGGTACGGCGTCGAGGTCCTGCGCGCCCAGTGGACCGGTGCACGATGGGAACTGGAAACCACAGCAGGTCCGTACACCGCGCGCATCCTGCTCTCCGCGACCGGGCCATGGCATCAACCGAAGATCCCCGACCTGCCCGGTCTCGACGCGTTTCCCGGCGAGACCTTCCACTCCGCGCGCTGGAACCACGACTACGACCTGACCGGGAAACGGGTCGCCGTCGTCGGCAGCGGAGCGTCGGCGGTGCAGTTCGTGCCCGAGATCGCGCCGAAGGTCGCGCGGCTGCACCTGTTCCAGCGCACCGCACAGTGGGTGCTGCCCAAACCGGATCGCTCGGTCTCCGCAGCGGAACGCCAACTGCTGCAACGATCACCCGCGCTCGGGCGAGCCTGGCGAGCTGTGGTGTACGGCGCGACCGAAGCATTCGGCTACGGATTCCGCCACCCCTGGCTGATGCGGCAGGTACAACTGGCCGGGCTTGCGCACCTCCGGTTCACCGTGCGCGACCGCGCCCTGCGCCAGGCACTGACCCCGGACCATACGCTGGGCTGCAAGCGCTTGCTGATCTCGAACACCTACTACCAGGCGTTGACCGGGCCCACAGTGCAGGTCCACGCGACGGCGATGGACAAGGTAGACGGGCAGCGGCTGCTCGGTGCCGACGGTTCGACCGCAGAGGTGGACGCGATCATCTTCGCCACCGGATTCCACATCCTCGACATGCCGGTGGCGTCGCGACTGCACGATATCGACGGACGCAGCCTCGCGTCTCATTGGCGCGGTAGCCCGCAGGCCTATCTCGGTACCGCCGTGGCCGGCTTCCCGAATCTGTATTTGCTGCTCGGGCCGAGTGTCGCGACCGGGCACACCTCGGTGCTGATGGTCCTCGAAGCCCAGCTTCGGCATGTCGTCGCCGCGGTGACCCGCACGCTGCGGGAAGGCTGGACGTCACTGGAGGTGCGGCTGGCCGCACAGGAGAGGTTCAACGCGCAGGTGCAGGCCGCCTTGCCGGGCACGGTGTATCAGGCTGGTGGCTGTTCGAGCTACTACCACGACAGCAACGGCCGTAACAGCTTCATCTGGCCGTTCTCCACCGGCCGTCTGCGTAGGCAGGTTGGCAGGTTGAATATCGACGACTACCTCGTGATGAAGCCCGGCTGATAGTCGGCGCAATGTAGCAATGTTGACATGATGACAATGCCTCCGGATCGGCCGGGTCAGTGCTGCGCGCGCAGCGTGACGGTGGTCCAGGCGCCGACGTGGATTCGGTCGCCGTCGGCGAGCGGTACGACCACGTCGGCCTCGATCGGGTCGGCACCGTCGTTGACGGTGGTGCCGTTGGTGGAACCCACGTCCCGCACGGCCCAGCCGCCGTCGGGCTGGGCGAGCAGCACGGCGTGGCGGTGCGAGACGCCCGGATCCTCGGGCGGGCCCGCGAGGTCGATGCCTGGTTGTTCGGTCGCGCGCGAGCTGCGCCGTCCGATCCTGATCTGCTGACCGGACAACGCGAGGGAGCGTTCGGCGAGGTGCTCCGGGAACGGGATCGGGCCGTCGTCCGGATCGCCCTCGGCCAGCATGCGCTCGTAGTAGGCGCGGTCGGCCGAGATCACCGCGACCCAGCCCGCGGGCGCCCCGCCGACTCCGGACACGAAGTCGTAGCTGCACCCTTCGCAGAACCGGCCGGCGCGCGGCTCGCCGCAGGCCGGACAGTTTTCGCTGGGGACCGGTTCTGGAGCGACAACAGCAACGGCGTCGATCAGTCGGCCGCACACGTCGCAGAAGTCCGTGCTGGTCGAGGTGTGGCCGCTGGGACAGGTCGCCATGTCCTCAGCCCTTGCGCACGCGGGAGGTCTTGGTCGAGCGGGTGTCCAACGTCATCGCGTCGGCCGTGCTGACTTTCGACTTCAACCGCACCGTGCCGGTTACCGGGTCGTCGACCTCGACCACTTTGGCCAGCAGGTCGGCGGTTTCGGCGTTGCCGGTCTGGTTGGCGAGGGCCAGCGCCCGACCCAGCCGCGACGTCGCCCGGTCCAGGTCGCCGTCGCGCCGCGCGGCCATGCCTTCCTGGATTGCCTGCGCCAGTTCGGCCTGACCGGTGTAGTGGGCGACCTCGGCGCTGATCCGCGTCGAGAGCGCCTCGTCATCCGTCCACACCGCCTTGACCAGTCCCTGCGCCAACACCTCGTCGTCCGCGACCAGGCTGGCCCGCGCGGCGAGCATCACGTCGCCGGACTGGCCGGGGTTCACCTCGACGCAGACGTGGTAGTCGCGGCTCTCCGCGCCCCAGGAGCCGGTCGGGTAGTCGCCGTGTTGCGGGCCGGTCGCGACCCTGCGGTCGGTCAGGTCGACCACGGTCGGCGCGACCTGTTTGACGAACCGGACGGTCGCGCCCTGCGGTGTCCACAGCCGCAGCGCGACATCCGCGAGCGACTTGCCCATGGCGGCGGCGGTCATCGCCCTGAAGTCGGTTTCCAGTCCGGCCGGATCCGCGACGATGTCCACCGATCCGAGCAGCGCCGAGGCGATGCCGCGCAGTTCGTTGACGTCCCAGTCGGTGCCGACACCTCGGCAGTCACAGACGAAGTTGCCCTGGCAGGCTGCGACGGCACGCGCCAGCTGGTCGGGCTGTTCGTGCTGGTTGCGGCCGTCGGTGAGCAGGATCGCGTGCCGGATCGCGGATCGCGTTGCCAGCACCTGGTTGGCCAGGGTCAGCCAGCTGCCGATCGCGGTGCCGCCGTTCGCGTCAAGAGCCTGCACGGCGCGCTTGGCGGCTGCTCGACCGGCCGCATCGGCGATGGCCATGCTTCCGTTGGTGGGGAAGGCGAGGCGAGCGTGGTCGGTGCCGGCGATGACGGCGAACTCGGTGCCCTCGCGCAGCGTGTCGATGGCGACCGAGGTGGCCTGCTTGGCCGCGCGGATCTTCTCCCTCGGGTACATCATCGACGTCGAGCAGTCCACGATGATCACCACTGCCGCGTGGCCTGCGGCAGGCTGGGCCGAAGGAGTGCCTTCGGCTGTCACGGTGAGGATCGCGTTCACCTGCCGCGAGCCCGCTGGTAAGTATTCGTTCTGGTAGCTGTCGACGCGGAAAGCCGGCCTACCGCTCATGGCGTGTTACTCCTGTTGGCGAAAGGTGGGAATGGGATGACGGCCGCGGTGATGTTGTCCTGGCCGCCGTTGTTCAGCGCGAACTGGACGAGGGTTTTCGCCGCGAGCAAAGGAGCTTTGAGAGCATCGGTCATGATCATGTCGGCCAGCGCGTCCGGCTCGGACTGGTAGTTCCAGAGGCCGTCGCTGCACAGCAGCAGCACTCCAGGACCGCTGGGCCGCACCGTGACCATTCGCGCGGTGGACTGCTGCTCCTCCGCGTCCGCGCCGAGCCAGCCGGTCAGGGCGTGCGCGCGGGGGTCGGCCTCGGCCTCCTCGTAACTGAGCTGGCCCGAGGTGACCATTTCCAGCACCCAGGAATCGTCGCTGGTCAGCCACGCCGACGTGCTGCTCCCATCGGCGGCGAGCCAGCCCGCTCTGCTGTCGCCGAGCCAGCCGATGTGCACCGCGTCCCTGGTGACAATGGCGGAAACATAGGTACAGGCGGGCGCACTGTCCGCGTCGGCACCGGGATCGGCCAGCGCGTTCACCGCCGCGCTGGCCGCCTCGATCGCCTTGCCGGTCGCGGCGGCCGGGTCGATGCCGGCGGCCAGCGCCTCGACGATCACCTCCGCCGCGCTGGTCACCGCGAGTCGCGCCGCCTGATCCGGTCGGTCCGATGTGGACACCCCGTCGCAGACGACCGCGGCGACGGCCTGCCTGTCCACGATCCGCAGCGCGAACGCGTCCTCGTTGCGCTGATGCCGTTTGCCCCGGTCGGTGACGCCTGCCGCGACACCGAGGTCGCGTTCGAGCCGGTCGTCCTCGGTCGGCTGGCGCAGTCCGCACACTTCGCAGAACCGGTCGGCAGGCCCGATCTCCGCACCGCAGCTTCGGCAACTCTGTTCGGTCACGGCTACACCCAGCTGACCGGTCGGACCGAATTGGCGCGGTCCACCAGCCGCACCCGGTTCCCTGGATCGTCGGCCAGTCGAGCCAGCGTCCGGTAGCAGCGCTCAAGGCCGCCGCGCAGGCCGCGATCGGTGAGGGGGCAGTTCAGCAGGCTGCTCGGCAGTGGGCCATTGGCCAGTACCCACTGATGCGCCGCGGTCAGCACCTCGATCGAGGAACGGGTAAGCCGCTCCACGTCGAGTTCCAATGTGGACAGTTGATCGGCCGCGGTGGCCAGGTCCTGTTCGCCGACCTCGGTCGGCAACCGGTCGCGCACCCGCGCACTGACCGCGGCCAGCCGGGCGCCGACGTAGTGGCTCGCCGTATTGGGTACTTCCTCCAGCACGGCGATCGCGCCGGCCCGGTCGCCACTCGCGATCAGCACTCTGGCCAGGCCGAACGCCGCGCTGGCGTAGTCGTGGTCGGTGCGCCAGACGAGCCGGTAGAAGTGTGCGGCCGAGCCGAGATCGCCGAGCAGTTCGTGGCAGGCGGCCAGCGCCAGCTTGGTGGCAGGCTCACCGGGGACCAGGGCATACACGGCGACGAAGCAGTCCCGCGCCACCCGCGCGTCGCTCCCGGCCAGTGCGGCGACGCCGCGATACCAGGAGATCCGCCAGTCGTGCGGGTCCTCCTGGAACAGCTCGCCAAGTTCCTTCTCGGCGCCGCCGAGGTCGCTGACGTCGATCAGCGCCTGTGCCAACTTCAGCCGCACCTCCTGGGTGCGCAGCGGTGCCGTTGCGAGCACGTTGACCAGCCGGGCCGGATCCAGCGCCGCCGAGGTCGCCAGGAAACCCGCTGCCGCGTCCGTGGTATCCACCTGTGGCACCGGCAGCGCGAGCGCGATCTCCACGGGGCTCGACGCCGCGCCGTTGATACCGAACGCGCGCCGTTCCGGCCCGAACATGGTCGAGGGCGCCGGTCGCGGCTGACCGTCCCGGCTCGCCAGCACCTCGCGCAGTACACCAGCCAACTGATCGGCCATGACGTGCGCGGACTCGAATCGGTTGTCCGGGTCGGGATCGGTCGACCTGAGCAGGAACCGGTGCAGCGAAGGGTAGTCGGCCAGTACCGGCATGGCCGTCGGATCGGGTAGGCGGTCGCGGTAGGTACGGGTGTAGTCGAAGTTCGCGATCAGCACGGCCAGCGTTCGGCCGACCGTGTACAGATCCGACTCGATCGACGCCCCCTGCTCGGCGAGCTCCGGCGCCGCATAGCCGTCGGTCTTGTAGACCGCGCTGTCCTCGTCGTCGATCCTGCGCACCGCGCCGAGGTCGATCAGCTTGAGCTGCTCGGCGCTGTGAATCACGTTGTCCGGCTTGAAATCGCAGTACAACAGCCCGACACCGTGCAGATAACCCAACGCCGGCAGCACTTCCAGCACGTACGCGATGGCCTGGTCGATCGGCAACGGGACAAGGTGGTTCGCGGCGTCGCGCCCGGAACGCAGTTCCTTCAGCGACTGGCCACCGACGTACTCCATGACGATGTAGCCGACCGTGCTGCCGTCAAGCGGATCGGGATGTTCGACGAAGTTGTAGATCCGCACGATGTTCGGATGCTCGACCTCGGCCAGGAACCGCCGCTCCGCGATCGCCGCCTGCGCGGCTTCCGCGTCGCCGGTGTCGAGCAGGCCCTTGAGCACCACCCAGCGGTCGCTGACGTTGTGGTCGCGGGCTAGGTAGATCCAGCCGAGGCCGCCGTGCGCGAGACAACCGAGCACCTCGTACTGGCCGCTGACCAGATCGCCGGGGCGCAGCTTCGGGGTGAAGGAGTACCGGGTGCCGCACTGCGCGCAGAAACCCTCCAACCGTCCCGGTTTGCCATCGCGCCCACGCCCGACCGGCGCGTCGCAGTTGCCGCAGAACCGCTTGGGCTCGGCGACCTCCGGATCGGCCAGCAGCGCCTCGGCCGGGTCGCGTTGCGGAGCCGGCGGCACCTCGACCAGTCCGGCCCCCAACCGTCCGCGCCGGGTCGCCAGGCTGGACCGGCTCGCCCGCGCGGAGCGACTGCTCGATCGCCCGGTCCGGCTCGACCCGGTCGTCGATCCGGTGCTCGATCCGGTCGTCCGCCCGGTGCTCGGCGTCGACGGTGGCGCGCCGACCGAAGCCATGGCCGGCGCCATCCCGCAGACCGAACAGAACCCGTCCTCGATAGCTCCCGAACAGCCGGGCCGCGCACATGTGGTCACCGGGTCGACTCCCGCTCCGTGATCAATCGTTGATAGGTGGCCAACGCCTTGGTCGCAGTGGCGAGATCACACGGCGAGGTCCAGAGCAGGCTGGCGGCCAGTTGGTGACTTGCGGCCAGTTCGGTGTCCTCGGCAAGCCCGAGCCTGCCGACCTTGGCCTGGTAGGCGCCCAATCGTCCACGCAACTCGGCGCGTCGCTCCAGCAGTGCGGTCGCCAACTCGGACACCCGTTGTGCGGCCTGCCGCGCTGAGGCGAGCGCGGCAGATAGTGCTGCGGCGTTCTCCGCCGCACGCCACCAGTCCGGCCCGGCCAGATTCGCCCGCAGCGCGGCGAGCCGGTCGGCCAATCCCGGAGCCGCAGAGGCCGGATCGGGCAGGCCGACCGTGCTGATCTTGCTGTGCACCGTCCGCATCGCCGCGTTCGCTTCGGTCTCCGCGTCCGCCAATGTGCGCAGCTCATCGCCGAGCCGAGCCAGCCCACTGTCCGCGTCGGCCCGGAACGCGACCAGCGTGGCCAGTTCGCGGCGGGCTGCGGTGAGGTCGGCTTGGGCCTTGTCGAGCCGGGTGGTGTCCGGTTGGCCGGTGGCCGGATCGGTCAGCACGAGCGGGTCGGTGAAGACCAGTTCGCGTACGTGGTCCAGCGCGCCGGTCACCGAGTCGAGCGCGCCGATCAGCGGATGACCGGACTCGGCGAGGCCGAGCGAACCGGCCGACTGCGTCAGCTCATTGAGGTCATCGGTCAGCTCGTCCAGCCTGCTCGCGTGGGCGGACAGCACCGCATGGGCCTGCGCGCACAGCCCGACCACACCGGCGTAGGCCGCGGTCATGGTCGCGATCAGCTCAGCCACGCTGACCTTGATGACCACGGTTGCCGGTCCGGTCAGGCCGCGCTGCGCCAGCGGAACGTCCTGCCTGGCGACCACCACCGTCCGTGCGGTGAGCAGGTCGTCGAGTTCGGCGATGTCGGTGGCTTTCGGTTGGCCCCGCCGGTTGCGGATGGTCTCGGCCTGGTCGAGCACGGTGTGCAGGTCGGTGACCTCACCCCAGAGCTGCGCGACCGCTTCCTGCGCCTTCGCCCAGCGGGTTCGCGTCTCGCCTGCGAGCCCGCTGCCGAGCAGGAAGCGGTAACCGGGATCGTTGTCGAGGTCGGCCATTGCCGTATCGACGCGTTGCGCATCGGCACGTAGCCGATCCAGCCGGGCGTCGACGTCAGCCCGAGGCCCTGATGTGCCGCTCATCTCGAGGACACGCGTAAGTGCACCAATGCAGACCGCCGGAAGCCCGAAAGTGTTGTCGTTGTTACCGTTTTATCACACGACAGCGCTGGTGGGCTCGATATGACGTGGATGACCCAACCTGTTGCCCATCCGGTTCCGGGGTTGCGCTCAGCGGGTTTCATGCATCGCAAGGGCGGTGGAGCTCACCGGGTCTCGCTCGGCGCCCCCGGAGCGGGTTTGCGGGCCTCGCCTACCCCAGTTCCTTTCACACGCCTGCGCATCCGCCGGCGCCCTGACTATTGCTGTCCCTCGGAGATGAATCATGCCCAGATCCACATTCGACGGTTGAACCGTGCTCGTCACCGGCGCCAGCGACGGCATCGGCTATCGGACCGCCCGCAGTCTGGCTGCCGAACTGGCGTTTGGTAGCCAGGAGCGGTACTGGCGCAGCGCCCGCCGCTGTGCCAGTTGGTCGGCCACCAGCGCGAGTGCGGGACGGGCGCCGAGCGCCGGATCGAGCCCTCGGGCCATCCGGCGTAGTTGGCGTCGGACCAGTGCGTTGCCGGCGGCCGCGGCGAGGGTCTTGTCCGACCAGGTCACCGGCCGCAACTGCCCGTCGGCTTCCCGGCCTTCGCGCCAGCGGTTCGGCAGGTCCGGCGTGACGGCGATGGCGGTGCCCATCCCGATCAGCGCGACGCCGTCGGCGAGGACCGCGTCGGCCGTGTCCCGCCGGGTGATCCCGCCGGTCAGCATCAGCGGGAGCGGGCTCGTTTCGACCAGATCCCTTGCCAGGTCGAGGAAGTAGGCTTCGCGTGCCTTGGTGCGCGCGTCGGCGGGGCGGCCCGCCATCGCCGGGCTCTCGTAACTGCCCCCTGACAACTCCACCAGGTCGACGCCCAGCGGCGCGAGCATCGCGATCACCCGCCGTGCGTCGTCGGCATCGAACCCGCCACGCTGGAAGTCGGCGGAGTTGAGTTTCACCGCGACCGCGAACGACGGTGACACCGCCGCGCGGATCGCGCGTACGACGTCGAACAGCATCCGGGCCCGGTTCGCCAGCGAGCCACCCCACTCGTCGGTGCGCTTGTTGACCAGTGGGGACAGGAACTGGGAGAGCAGGTAGCCGTGCGCGCCGTGGATCTCCACCCCGTCGAACCCGGCCTGTTCGGCCCGCGCCGCGGTCACCGCGAACCGGGCCACGGTGGCCTCGATCTGTTCGGGGGTCATGGCGACCGGGCGGCCGAATCGGTTGCTGTGCTTGCCCATGTCAAGACCCACTGCCGACGGTGCCCAGACGACTCCCGGCATGTTGGCCTCGACCTGGCGGCCGGGATGGCTGATCTGCATCCACATCGCGGCGCCGTCGGCTTTGCCGGCTTCGGCCCACCGGGTGAACGGTTCCAGTGGCGACGCGTCGTCGAGGACCACGCCGAGGGGGCTGGTCAGCGCTTCGGCGTGCACCATGACGTTGCCGGTGATCAGCAGTCCGGCACCGCCCGCGATCCAGCGCCGGTAGAGCGACTCCAGCCGCTGGTCGGGCAGTTGTCCGTCGCAGGCCAGCTGTTCCTCCATGGCCGCCTTGGCGATCCGGTTGCCCAGTACCGACCCCGACCTCAGCCTCAGCGGCGTGAACAGTTCACTCGACATCTCGGCTCGTCCTCCTGATCGGATATGATGTGCGCACCGCTCACATTAGGCGGGGATGTAAGCACTGTCAACATGCGGCGAGGGTGACGTATGCCGAAGTCGGGTGACTCGTACCATCACGGCGATCTGCGGGCCGCGTGCCTGCATGCCGCAAGGGAACTGCTCGAAGAGGACGGCAGCGCGGCGCTGTCGCTGCGGGCGGTGGCGCGGCGGGCCGGCGTTTCCCCGACGGCTCCCTATCGCCATTTCGCCGATCGGGAGGCGCTGGTCTCCTCGGTCGCGGCGGAGGGTTACCGCGAGCTGGCCGAGAAACTGGCCGCTGCGCATCCCGCGCCTTCGACGCATGACGACCTTGCCGCGGTCGCCGTCGCCTACGTCCGGTTCGCCATGGAGCATCCCGCGGTGTTCCGGGTGATGTTCGTGGAGCCCTGCGATCCGAGCAGCGACGAGCGGGTCGCCGTGACCGCCGCCATCCGCGACTATCTCAGCTCCATCGTCCTGCGCGTCTTTCCCGGCGCCGCACCGGATGCGTTGTCGACCGCGGTCTGGGCCCTTGTCCATGGCCTCGCGTTCCTGCACCTGGACGGCAGACTCGACGCCGCCACCCCCGATGTGGTCGCCGACCAGGTCCGCGCCGCCGTCAACGCACTGCTCAGCGCCTCTACGACACCATGTGTGGATTGACATTATCCGCACATGATCGTCACATCGTTCCCGTCCTAGGCTCCCAGGGGGTCTAGGACAGGAGCGTCATGCGCAGACGGCTGAGTTCCCTTGTAGTCGCGGTCTTCCTGGTCGGCTCGGCGCTGCTCGCGCCGGCATCGGCCATCGCGGAACCATTGCCGGCAAACCAATCCGACGAACTGAGCTATTTCACCGGTAACTATACGCCCAGCTTGGAACTCTACAGTTTCAACCTGAACCTGAACGCGTCGATCAAGGGTGGCAAGGGCGCCCCACCGATCACCACGATCGACGCGATCAAGTGGGCGGCATCGGTCGGCTTCAAGGCGGTCGACATCACCTCCTACTACCTGCCCGGCTACAACACCTTCACGATGCCGACGGTGCCGACCGCGCAGATCATGGCCTATGCCGATCAGATCAAAGCCTTGACAAAGCAACTCGGCCTTCGCATCAGCGGCACCGGAGTCTTCAACGACTTCGCCGATCCGAACGCCGCGCGTCGCGCCCTTGACGTGCAGCGGATCGAGTTCTGGACCGAGGTCGCCGCGCGCATGGGCGCGCCGGTGATGCGGGTGTTCTCGGGCAAGGTTCCTGCCGACATCAACACCTACGGTTGGGCCGACATCACGCAGACCCGTATTGTGCCCGCGCTGCAACAGGTCACCGCGTTCGCGGCGACCAAGGGCGTCAAGATCGTGTTGCAGAACCACGGCGACATGACCGCGACCGCCGACCAGACGATCCAGATGCTGCGCTGGGTCGACAACCCGAACATCAGCATCATCGATGACACCGGGTACTTCCGCCCGTTCCAGGCACCAACCGGGGACAGCTACGACTGGTACCGCGACATCTCCCAGGTGCTGCCGTATTCCAAGAGCATCCAGGTCAAACAGAAGCCGGCCGGCGAGGGCACCACGACGCCGATGGATCTGCCAAGGCTGTTCACGGACATGCGGCTGACCGACTATCGCGGCTTCATCCCGCTGGAAATGCTGTGGGTGCCAACGGATCCGGGCTACCCGAAGACGCTGTCAACGCCGCCGTTCGACCAGATCACCGCGTTCCAGCAGCAGGTGAACACGGCGCTGGCGCAGACCCGGACCTCACCGTTCGTCGACCTGCGCACTGCGATCGAGGAGTACGCGTCCACCGGGCAGCTCAGTGGTCCGGTGCGTCAGCAGCTCGACGACACCGTTCGCGACGCGGCCGATCACTTCCACAGTGGACAGACGAAGGACGCCATGGCGCGGATGCGTGATTTCCTGGCCAGAGTAGCGAATCCCGGACAGCACAGCCACGTCGGCGCTGCCGCGCAGCAGGCGCTGACCCAACGGATGACCGACCTGCTCACCTCGTTCACCGATGTGTTCGGGCAATGACGCCCGGAAAGGACAGAACCATGCGGAAACGCTTATGGTCCGTCGTGATCACGGCCGCGCTCGCCGTGGCCACCACAGTAACCTTGTCGACATCCTCAGCCGTCGCCCAACCGGCCGCCATCGCGCCGACCACCTGGCACCATCCGGGAGTTCTGGTCAACCAGGCGCAGTTGGCGTACGTGAAGGGGCAGATCGCGGCCGGCGCCCAACCGTGGACCTCGGCTTACGCCGCGGCCAAGTCGAGCTCGCTCGCGTCGCTGAGCTACACCCCGGCACCGGTCAAACAGGTCCAATGTGGATCCAACTCCAACCCCGACGTCGGCTGCAAGGCCGAGCAGGGTGACGCGTCGGCGGCCTGGACCGACGCGCTGCTGTGGTACTTCTCCGGCAACCAGGCCTACGCGAACAAGGCCATCCAGATCATGAACGCCTGGTCGAGCACGTTGACCGGTGGGCACACACTGAGCAATGGACCGGTCGAGTCCGGTTGGACCGGCTCGACCTGGGCCGAGGCGGCCGAACTGATCCGCTACAGCAACGCAGGCTGGTCGGCGGCGGGGATCGCCGCGTTCCAGGACATGTTGGCCAAGCAGTACGTGCCGATCCTGTTGACCGGCGGACCGCCGTGCTTCAACGGAAACTGGGAACTGGTCATCGCCGAGGCGCTGATGAACATCTCGGTGTTCAACGAGAACGCCAGTTGGTTCAACACCGCGGTGTCGTACTGGGCGGACCGCTTGCCCGCGTACGTGTACCTGTCCTCGGACGGTTCGACGCCGCACATGCCGCTGGTGCCCAACAAGTGTACCCAGTACACCGCGAACCAGTTCTGGGTACAGACCAAGTATGTCACCGGGCTCGCGCAGGAGACCTCGCGCGACTTCCACCACACGTTCTGGGGACTCGGCGCGGCAACGGATCTGGCCGAAACCGCGTTGCAGCAGGGCGTCAATCTGTACGGCGCCAACCTGTATCCGCAGAACGCGACGCGCCTCGTCGACGCCTATGAGTGGGCCAACGCGATCAACAACGGCGGCAAGGCGCCCTCGGGCATCAAGGTCGGGCCGATCGGCGGCAACTCCTACTCCATGGAGGTGGCGTACAACGAGTTCCACAACCGGCTCGGCATCGCCATGCCGCAGACCCTGGCACAACTGAACAAGGTCCGGCCGACCGGCAACGACACGCATTTCCTCGAATGGGAGACGCTGACCGATGCCGGGGTCGGCTCGATCGGACTTCCCGCCCCAGGCACGGCGACCGGACCCTGAATCGTGTCGAGGACCATGGGGAAATTCCCCATCTGGGCTGCCCTTGCGCTGGCAGCCGGCCTGGTCATCGCGGGCGCACCCGCAACGGCAGGCCAACCGGCCATGCCGCCGCCCGGCTGCCCGGGTGGCATTGCGACCGCGATGACCAAGGTCAACGACTACTGGCAGGCGCACAACCCGAACCCCAAGGGGGTGGCCTGGACGACCGGCGCGTACTTCGCCGGTGACCTCGCGGCCGCCCAGTCCCTGCCCGACCAGCAGTACCTGACCTACGCCCAGCATTGGGCCACCGCACAGAAGTTCGCGTTGAAGAACGGCCCGACCGACACCAATCCCAACGATCAGGCCGTGGGCCAGAGCTACATCGCGCTCTACCAGGCTGATCCGCGTCATCCGGCGAGCGACATCGCCCAGATCGAGTCGAGCGTGCGCACCGTGCTCGCCTCCTCGGGCAACGCCGACTGGTGGTGGATCGACGCGCTGTTCATGGCCATGCCGAACTACGCCCAACTCGGTGTGCTGGAGAACAACCAGGCGGATTTCGCCAAGATGTACGCGGAGTTCGCGCACACTCAGCAGGGATTGTTCAACCCGGCCAAGGGTTTGTGGTGGCGGGACTCGACCTTCGCAGGGCAGAACGTGTACTGGTCGCGCGGCAACGGCTGGGTACTGGCCGCGTTGGCCAGGGTGCTGTCGGTGCTGCCCGCGACCGATCCGCACCGGGCCGACTACGTGCGCACGATGCAGCAGATGGCCGCCGCGCTCAAGGCGGCGCAACAGCCCAGCGGATTCTGGTATGTCAACCTCGGCGATCCGACCGACCATCCCGGCCCGGAGACGAGCGGAACCGCGTTCTTCACCTACGGGCTGGCCTGGGGCATCGACAACGGAATCCTTGATCCGGCAACGTACACACCGGTCGTCCTGTCAGGATGGCAGGCCCTTGTGAAGACCTCGGTGCAGTCGAGCGGGCTGCTCGGCTACGTGCAGGGGCCGGGTTCCGGGCCGTCCGACGGGCAGCCGGTCACCGCGTCCTCGACCCAGTCCTACGGAGTCGGCGCGTTTCTGTTGGCCGGCAGCGAACTGCTGAGGATGTGCGGATCGACATCTCCTGTTACCGAGAAGTGAGGAGTGCGACAAGGAATGATCAGAAAATCAGCGCTGCTGCTGCTGGGACTCGCCGCGGCGGTGGTCGTACCGCTCGCCGCGGTTCCCTCGGCGGCCGCGCATCCGACGACGAGTTACTACACCGGCGACTACAAGATCAGCCTTGAACTCTACAGCTTCAACGTCAACCTCAACGCCTACGATCTCGGCCGGACGGGTGCTCCGCCGCTGGCCCCGTTGGACGCGATCAAGTGGGCCAAGACGGCGGGTTTCGACGCTGTCGACGTGACCGCCTACTACTTCCCCGGCTACAGCGGCACCACCATGCCGACCAAGCCGACCGCGACCATCATGGCGTTCGCCGACCAGGTGAAGGCGCTGACCAAGCAACTCGGCCTTGCGGTCAGCGGCACAGGTATCGGTAACAACTTC
The DNA here is from genome assembly GCA_036500685.1 of Pseudonocardiaceae bacterium. Lineage (GTDB taxonomy): Bacteria > Actinomycetota > Actinomycetes > Mycobacteriales > Pseudonocardiaceae > CAJCJE01. Next base: position 18,247 of record DASYBO010000313.1, read on the forward strand.
GCCAACCCGAATGCTTCGGCCGTCGCGCTGGACGTGCAGCGGGCCGAGTTCTGGGTGAACGTGGCCGCCGAGATGGGCTCGCCGATCATGCGGGTGTTCTCCGGGGCGGTGCCCGCCGACATCGGCACCTACGGTTGGTCCTACATCGCGCAGCATCGCATCGTGCCCGCGTTGCAGCAGGTCGCGGCCTACGCGGCGACCAAGGGCGTCAAGATCGGGTTGCAGAACCACGGCGACATGACCGCGACCGCCGCGCAGACCATCCAGATCGACAACTGGGTGAACAACCCGAATCTGGTGTTGATCGACGACACCGGCTACTTCCAGCCGTTCCAGGCCGCGAACGGCAACGGTTACCCCTGGTACACCGACATCGGCGCGGTGCTGCCATATTCGGGAAGCCTGTACCTGAAGCTGAAGCCGGACGGCGAGAACAGCACCGGTCCGCTGATGAACTTCAACGAGGTGTTCACCGAGATGCGGCAGTCCGGCTACACCGGCGACGTGCCGCTGGAACGGCTCTGGGCCAAGACCGATCCTGACAACCCGAAGAACCAGAAGACGCCGCCCTACACCGAGGTCAGTCAGTTCCTGACCCAGGTGCGGGCAGCGGAAGTCGCGACCAAGAGTCCTCCGCCGGGAAGCTGATCGCGGCGGAGCGGCGCGGGCCGGGCAGATATCCTGCCTGCCCGCGCCGCTTCCAGTTGCTGGTCCGGGTTGTGTGGTGTCGTCAGGCTTTCCGGGTGGCGAAGCGAAGCACCGTGGTCTCGCCCTCCACGTGGGAGGAGATCGCCTCTAGTCTGATCGGAGCGCCACCGGCCCTCTCAAAGAAGCGAACGCCCCCGCCGACGAGGACCGGAGCGATGTGCACGATGATCTCGTCCAGAAGGCCGGCCTCGAGACACTGCCGGGCGACATTGGCGCCAAGGACGACCACATTCGCACCATCCGCGGCTTTCTTGGCAAGCGTCACCGCCTCCTCGATCCCCATGTCGAGGAACTGGCCGGTCACACCCTTCACGACAGGGGGCTGCGCGGGCGGATCATGGCGCAACACAAAGAACGGCCCGCGAAAGGCGCCTCCGTAGAAGCCCGGTTGCAGGCGATCCTCGACATCCTGCGTACGTCGGCCAACCAGCAACGCTCCCGTCGATCGAACAACCTCGTCGGCGGTCTGGCCTGACCCGCCATCGACGTCGAAAACCCACCCCATGTCATCGTCGGGCCCCGCTATGAAGCCGTCCAGGCTCAACGGCGTGTGCCAGAGCACCTTGCCCATCCTCACTCACCTTCCTCATCGGCGTTCGACGAGATCATAGGCGGGCGCGAGCAGGGCGAACGGTGCCTGCTGCGGCACTAGTTCAGCACGTTGACGGCGAGCTCGCGGACGAGGGACTCGTCGACCCGTACGCCGAGGCCGGGCCCGGTCGGTACCTCGGCGAAGCCGTCCACGATCCGCACGGTGCCCTCGGTGGCATACACCGACTCGATGAACTGTCGCCCGTTCAGATCGACCGGGGTGTCGATGCCGTAGGCGGAGAACAGGTGCAGCGACGCGGCCAGTCCCAGGTCGGAGTCGGTCAGCCCGGAACCCATCAACGCGACCCCGGCATCGCGGGCCAGCGCGCACAACCGGCGGGAGAGCGTCAGGCCGCCGCTGCGCTGGACCTTGGCGATCGCGATGCTGACGGCGTCCAGCCGGACAAAGGTGGCGAGGTCGCTGGGATGCCGCAGGCTCTCGTCCAGCGCGACCGGGACGGGGCAATGCTCCCGCAGGCGGCGCAGGCCGACGATGTCGTTGGCCGGCAGGGGCTGTTCGAACGCGCGCACGTCCAGCTCGACCAGCCGCCGCGCAAGATGCAGCGCACCGTCCACTGTGTACGCCTGATTCGCGTCCACCCACAGCGGAGCGCGCTCGCCCGCCGTGTCACGCACCGCGCGCAGTACCGCGAGTTCCGTTGCCTCGTCATGCAGGCCGACTTTCACCTTGAACGCCCGGTAGCCCAGCTCGCGACCTTCCACGACGCACTCGGCGACCTCGCTCGGGCTCTGCCCGGACACCACCCAGCCCAGTTCGATCCGCTCCCGCTCCCGCTCGCCCCACAACACCCCGATCGGCACGCCGAGCACCGTGCCCAGCAGATCGTGCAGCGCGATGTCCACCGCGGCCTTGGCAAGCGGCGCGCCGATGGTGAACCCCCGATTGATGGCCGAATCGAACGCGGCGGTGACGCCTGCCAGGTCCCAACACGGCCTGCCGATGATCGCGGGCGCGAGATAGCGGTCGATGGTGCTGACGATCGATTCCGCGGTTTCGTAGGTCCAGGCCGGGATCGGCGTTGCCTCGCCCCAGCCCTCGGCACCTTCCGCGCTGACCTTCACCAGGATCCGCAGGCTCGGTTGGCCCGCGACGGCGATCGAGCCACCGGAGATACCGAAGGAGCGGATCGTCGGCAGCGGCACGGCGAAGGTTTCGACGCGTTCGATCTTCAGGTCGGCGAACATGGGGCCATTCTGCCGCATTTCACGAATTGATGGTGAAGGAATTATGTGGGCATGATGTGAAAAGTCAAACTATGCGCCGGCGGCCGTTGGTGGTCTGGTAATCGTTGCACCATGGTTGTGTTCGGCCGGATCTGGCGCCCGCTGGTGTTGATCATCGCATGTGGAATACTGTGGTGGCTCATCACCCGGTTCAACCTGGTCGCCGGCTATCTCCTGCCGTCGCCGGGACACACCTTGGCCGTGTTCGTCCAGCAGCCCGGATATCTGTTGGCCAATACGCTCACCACGTTGTGGGAAACCCTGGCCGGATTCGCGTTGGCCATCGTCACCGGTTTGTTGGCGGCCGTTGTCATGGTGTATTCGCGTACCATCGAGCGCACGCTCTATCCGTTGCTGCTCTTCGCCCAGGTCATCCCGAAGATCGCCATCGCGCCGCTGTTCGTGGTCTGGCTCGGCTTCGGCACGCCGCCGAAAATCGTGGTCGCCGTGCTGATGGCGTTCTTCCCTGTGGTGATCTCCGGCATGATCGGGCTGCGCTCGGTCGACCCGGAACTGCTCGAACTCGTCGCGACGATGGGCGCCAAACCGGTGCAGGCGTTCCGCAAGATCCGGTTCCCGGCCGCGCTGCCGCACGTGTTCTCCGGGTTGAAGGTCGCGGCGACGCTGGCCGTCACCGGCGCGGTCGTCGGCGAGTTCGTCGGCGCCAACGCCGGTCTCGGCTACGTGATTCTGCAAGCCAACGGAAACCTGGACACGCCGATGCTGTTCGCGGGGCTGATCGTGATGTCCCTGCTCGGCGTGGTGCTGTTCGTGGTGATCGAGCTGGCCGAGCGAGTTCTGCTGCCCTGGCATGCGAGCCGACGCGCCGCACCGGTGACAACGGCCTACTGAGAAGGAGCGCTCGATGAGACATCGCGGACGGATCTGGCTGCTCGCGGCCGTGCTGCTGGTGTTGACCGCGTGCGGCAGCGGCGGCAGTACGCCCAGCCACAACAGCGGGCCCGGCCTCACCCCGGTCACCCTGACCCTCAACTGGTACCCGTACGGCGAGCACGCGCCGTTCTACTACGGCCAGCTGACCGGGATCTTCGCCAAGCACGGCATCGACCTGACCATTCGACCAGGCCAGGGTTCCGGCGCGACCGTGCGGGCGGTCGGCGGCGACAAGACCACCTTCGGCTGGGCCGACACGCCCTCGCTGTTGGCCGGCGTGTCCAGCGGGCTACCGGTGAAAAGCGTCGGCGTCTTCCTCCAGAACACGCCGGCGTCGGTGGAGTTCCTGTCCTCGGCGAACATCCACTCGCCGCAGGACCTGAAGGGCAAGACCATCGCCACCACCGCTGGCGACGCGCTCACCGCGGAATTCCCCACCTTCCTCAAGTCGCAGGGCATGACGCTCAACCAGGTGACGCTGCAGAACGTCGACGCGGCCGGGAAGATCGCCGCGGTGATCAGCGGCCGGGCCGACGCACTGCTCGGCTTCTATCACGACCAGGGGCCGACCGTGGCGAACAAGAGCGGCCAACCCGTTTCGGTGCTGAAGTTCAGCGACTACGGCCTCGACTACTACAGCACCGGCCTGATCGTCAACAACGCCACCATCAAGTCGAACCCGACCCTGGTGGGCGAGATGGTGGCGGCGACCAGCGAGGCGTTCACCGCAGCCGCCGCGAATCCGGGGGCCGCGGTCGCGGCCATGAAGGGCGTGAGCCCGCAGCTGCCACCCACCTCGGTGTTGACCGCGTCCTGGAACGACACCGTGCAACTGCTGCACACCAAGTCGACCCGCGCTCAACCGCCCGGCGTCGACACCGACGCCGACTGGCAGCACACCATCGACGTGTTCGGCAATTCCGGTGTGGTCAAGAACCCCGGCAAGCCGACGGACTACTGGGACCCCGACTTCATCCAGAAGGACTGACGTGGCCTCTACCATGGACATCGCCGTGGAATCGTCGGTCACCGTCGACGATGTCTCGGTCCGCTTCACCGGCAAGCGGGCCGGGGTGACCGCGCTGCGCGACATCTCACTGACCGTGGCGCCGGGCGAGTTCGTGTCCATCTGCGGCCCGTCCGGCTGCGGCAAGTCGACCCTGCTCAAGGTCGTCGCCGGTCTGACCAGGCCGACGAGCGGCTCGGTCGAGTTGTTCGGCCGTCCGGTCACCGCGCCGCGCGCGGACGTCGGCTACGTGTTCCAACGGGCCGCGCTGCTCGAATGGCGATCGGTGCGGCGCAACATCATGCTCCAGGCCGAAATGCGGCACCTGCCAAGAGCCGCGGCGAACCGGCGGATCGACGAACTGCTCGACCTGACCGGCCTGCGTGGCTTCGAGAACGCCCTGCCGCACGAGCTCTCCGGCGGCATGCAGCAGCGGGTGTCGCTGTGCAGGGCGCTGATGCACGAACCGCCCGTGCTGTTGATGGACGAGCCGTTCGGCGCGCTCGACGCGTTGACCCGCGAGCAGCTCAACCTGGAACTGCACCGGATCTGGCGGGAAACCGGCACCACCGTTCTGCTCGTCACCCACTCGATCGTGGAGGCGGTCTACCTGTCCGGGCGAGTGGTCGTGCTGAGCGCGCGGCCCGGCTCGGTACTGGACATCGTCGACATCGACCTGCCGCGCGAGCGGGACTACTCGGCGACGATGTCCGATCCGACGTTCGCCACCGCGACCGCGCACATCCGCGCCCTGCTCGGCGCCCAGTCCTCGGTGGACTGAACGGTGTCAGTCACCGTGCGGCCTGCCGAGCGGGATGCTGATGCCGACCGTGGCGCCGCCGGTTGCGCGGTTCGTCGCGGTCGCGTCACCACCGTGGGCCTTGGCGATCGCGCGGACGACGGCCAGCCCGAGACCGTTGCCGCCGCCGGCCCGCTGGCGGCCGGGGTCGGCGCGGCGGAATCGTTCGAAGGCGTGTTCGGTGAAACCGTCCGGAAATCCGTTGCCGTCATCGCTCGCCTCGATCAGCAGCCGATCGCCATCGGCACGCGCGGCCAGCACCACAGCGGAATTCGGCGGCGCGTAGCGCAGCGCGTTGCTGAGCAGGTTGTCGAGCACCTGGCGAATCCGGCCCGGGTGCAGCACCGCGGTCAGGTCGGGCTGGGCCTGCACGCGCAGCGTGACGTTCTTCACTTCCGCCGTCGGTTGCGCCGCGAGCACGGCGGCGGTG
>DASYBO010000314.1:0-1752 GCA_036500685.1 Pseudonocardiaceae bacterium
TTCAACCGGGAACAGGCCGCGCTGCGCAAGTTGCCATCGGACCTGCCGATCCTGCGGCCCGACGCGATGGAACAACTCGTCGACGGTCGGCACGCGCTGCGGATGGAGCTGTGCGCGCAGTCGTTGACCGTGCTGCTGAGCCAGGTCGGCGCCCTGCCCACCGGCGACGTGCTCACCCTCGGCCACGCCATCGCCCGCGCCATCGCGGCCGCGCATTCCGTCGGCATCGCCCATGGCGGGCTCACCCCGGAAAACGTGCTGTTCCGTGCGTCCGGCCAACCGGTGGTGTCCGACTTCGGCGTTGCCCTGCGCGGCGCGTTTCCCCGTGATTTCAACCGTTTCATCGAATTCTTGCCGCCCGAGGCGATGCGCAGCGGCATCGTGGACGCGCACGCCGACCTCTACGCGCTCGGCGCGATCATGCACCTCGCGCTGACCGGCACCCCGCCCCACCCCGGCCGCCTCGGCGAACAGGCGGGCGCGCGGGTGCTGCGCATCCTCGACGAACCGGTGCCCGCGCTCAACCGCCCCGACGTCCCGATTCCACTGTCCACTTTGGTCTCTCGCCTGCTGACCGCGGACCCCGCGTACCGCCCGAGGGAAGCAAGCGCCGTCGCCGCGCAACTAGCCGCCCTCCGCGCCCCCGCACCGCCGCCACCCGCACCGCTCCCGGAACCAGCCGCGCTCCCAGCGCCGACGCTCGTGCCGGAACCGGCGCTGCCGCCGGAACCGGCGCTGCCGCCGGAACCAGCGCTGCCGCCCGAACCGGCCGAGCCCTTCAACGATTTCGACACCACCGACCCGGTTGAACCACCGGCCGAGCCCGACCCCGAGTCGGAACCGGATCCCGTTCCGGTCAAGGTCCAGACCGGGCCGCCCGCGACGAAGCGTCCACAGTGGACGAATAAGATCCGCCGCGAACATGTGCTCGGCTTCGTTGCCATCGCCTTGCTGATGGTCGTGGGCCTGGTGCTGTTGATGCCGAGCAGCCCGAGCGAACTCGACACCACCCCGCTGCTGCCGCCGGTCCCGCCGGCCACGTCCCCTCCGGTGGCCGCCAACGGCGGACAACTCTCCCTGGCCCAGCCGACCGATCTCGGCAACCAGGTGGTGTTGACCTGGACCAGTTCGGAGACCCTCGACTTCGCGGTGATCATCGCCGAGCAGGACGAGCCCGACCGGACGCTGTTGGCCTACCGAAACCACACCATGACGGTTCAGGTCGACCCGCAGCGCAAGTACTGCTTCCTGGTCCAGGGCACCAATGGCAACCAGGTCTACCAGAGCGCGCCCCAACCGGTCCGGGGCGCGACCTGCCACCTGTGAATCGGTTGTCGCCTGTGTGTTGAATCACAGCGGGACGGTCGGAGTTCGTCGACTGCGGGTTTGAGGGTGGCGTTCTCGCGTTCGAGGTCTTTCAACCGTTTCGCGTCGTCGGCTTTCAGGCCGCCGAACTGGTTGCGCCACCGGTAGTAGGTGGCCTCGGTGACCTGCAATTCCCGGCACACGTCTGCGATGTCTTTGCCCTCGGCCAGCAGCTGGTCGGCCTGGGTCAGCTTCCGCACGACCTGTTCGGGGGTGTGTCGTTTCCTGGTGCTCATCGGGATCGACCCTTCCCGCCCACACGGTGGGCCGCAAGACTCACGCTGAACCTGGATCACCCCAACGGGGTCACGTCAGAGGCACCAGACGATGACGCTCACGCGATCCGGGAGTCTGCACGCCCTTGTCACAGGTTCGTTGACATAATCG
>DASYBO010000315.1:0-5607 GCA_036500685.1 Pseudonocardiaceae bacterium
GGCCCGAGCGTTGCCGAGCACACGCCTGCCCGTCCGGTGAGTCGGCCGTAGGTTTCGGCCATGAACGACGCGCCCTGTTCGTGCCGGGTCAGCACGTAGGTGATGGAAGAGCGGGAGATCGCCTCGACGAGGCGGATGTTCTCCTCGCCGGGGATGCCGAAGACGTGCGTGACGCCCTCGTTCTCCAGGCACTGCACGATGAGCTCGGCGACGGTCCGCGACGGTTCGGCCATGTCGTCGACACTAATCAGCGGACGCCGGAACCGCCCCTTACGAATGCGTGAGGTTGCTCATCCCGGAGTGGGGGCTGCTCAGCGTGTCGGCAGCTCTTGCTGCACGTCGCGGCGGGTGATGGCGAGGTAGCTGACGAAGCCGATGATCAGCAGTGCGAGCACCACGCTGACCACGCCGTTGCCGACGCCGAGACCGCCGACGGACTTCGCCTTGCCGAACCAGTCCGCGATCGACGCACCGAGCGGGCGGGTCACCACGTAGGCGAACCAGAACGAGAAGATCGAGTTCCAGCGCAGGACGCGGTAGCCGAACACCGGGATCAGAATGATCACCGCGAACAGGACGATGGAGAGCCCGTAGCCAAGGTGAAGGGTGACCGCGGTGAGGTCGCCCGCCGCGGTGCCGAGCGCGAACGTGGCGACCACGGCCAGCCAGTAGAAGACCTCGCGGCGGGCGGTGTCGATGCTGTGGATCGACAGCGTGTGCTCGGTGCGCTGCCACACGAGGTAGACCGCGACCAGCACGACCGCGTAGAACGTGGCCGACGCGAAGTACGGCACGCCGAAGCCGACGTGCAGCACGTCGGCGGCCATGGTGCCGAACACACCGACCATGACCACCGCGAACCAGTAGGACCAGGCCCGGTACCGTTTCATCGAGAACTGGATGATGAGCGAGACCACGAACCCGACGAAACCGAGCCCGACCGCGACCACCGGATTGAGCGCGTTCACCAGGTAGTCGGAGGTTGATTCGCCGACCGCGGTGGACAGCCCCTTGATGATCCAGAAGAACGCGGTGATCTCCGGAACCCGCAGGGCACGCTGAACGGTAGACTCCGACAGTCTGTAGGAGGTGCTCATGCGGCCAGCATGCCATGACCGGCTCGATCGCCGGCAACCGGCTCCGAACCCCATCGACGGGGCGAGGCGGTGAGCGGCGGCGCGTTGTTCGTCGCCGTCTTCCTCGCCTGCGTCGTCGAGGGGGTCGAGGCGTTGACCATTGTGCTCGCCGTCGGCACGACCCGCGACTGGCGCTCGACCGGGCTCGGTGTCGGCTCGGGACTGGTCGCGTTGGCGGTGATCGTAGCCGCCCTCGGGCCCGCGTTGACGCTGCTGCCGCTGGGCACGCTGCGGCTGGTGGTCGGCGGGCTGCTGCTGATCTTCGGGTTGCAGTGGCTGCGCAAGGCGATCCTGCGGGCCAGCGGCCACAAGGCACTGCACGACGAGGACAAGATCTTCCGCACCCAGGCCACTGCCGCCGAGTCCGCCACCGCGACCCGCAGGGGCGTGATCACCGACTGGTACGCCTACGTGGTGTCGTTCAAGGGCGTGCTGTTGGAGGGGTTGGAGGTCGCGTTCATCGTGTTGACCTTCGGCGCCAACCAGCACGACCTCGGCCTGGCCACCATCGCGGCCGCCGCGGCGATCGTGCTGGTCGTCGCGACCGGGCTCGCGGTGCGGGCGCCGCTGGCTCGGGTGCCGGAGAACACGCTGAAGTTCGTGGTCGGCATCATGCTCACCGCGTTCGGCACGTTCTGGGGCGGCGAGGGCGCTGGCGCGAACTGGCCCGGCGCCGACGCGGCGCTGCTCGTGCTGGTGCCGGTCATCGCGGTGATCGCGCTCGGTCTGGTCGCGCTGTTGCGTAGCAAGCAGTTCGCCGTGGAGCAGTCATCCTCGGAGTCATTGTGAGGGGCCTACGCGCGTTCGGCGCGTTCCTCTACGACTTCGTGATCGGCGACGACTGGCGGCTCGCGGTCGCCGTGGTGCTCGCACTGGCCATCACGTTCGGCATCGCGCGGACCGCGATCCCGGCCTGGTGGGTGCTGCCGGCGGCGGTGCTGCTGATCCTGCCGGTCAGCCTGGTGATCGCGATCCGGCGGCGCTAACGGAGCAGGCCGGCGGCCGCGACCACCAACGGGTCGAGGCCGCTGGTGCTGCCGGCGACGTGTTGCAGCAGGCGCGCGCGCATCCTCGGTTCCCAGAACCGGTTGATGTGCGCGGCCACCGCCTCAGCGCCCTGCATCGCCGGCAGTCGGTGGAACTGCGCCGCGATGTCGTTGGCCATTCTGGCCTCGGGTGATCCGTCCATCTAGTCCGCCAATGCCGGAATCATCGATTCTGTCGTCTTGGCCCCGACCACCGTCGGATGGGCGAGGTCGACCTGCACCGCGGTCACCTTGTACTCAGGGCAGTTCGTCGCCCAGTCGGAGTTCTCGGTGGTCACCACGTTCGCGCCGGTCACCGGGTGGTGGAAGGTCGTGTAGACGACCCCGGTCGGCATCCGGTCGGAGATCTTCGCGTGCAGGCTGGTCGCGCCGACCCGGCTGGCCAGCGTGACCAGGTCGCCGTCGTTGATGCCGCGCACCTCGGCGTCGTGCGGATGGATCTCCAGCACGTCCTCGGTATGCCAGGCCACGTTGCCGGTGCGGCGGGTCTGCGCGCCCACGTTGTACTGGGACAGGATCCGCCCGGTCGTCAGTACCAGCGGATAGCGGCGGGTGCTGCGCTCGTCGGTCGGTACGTACGCGGTCGGCACGAACTTCCCCTTACCGCGAGTGAACTCGTCGATGTGCATGACCGGCGTGCCGGCCGGCGCGTTCGCGTTGCACGGCCACTGCACGCTGCCCAGCTTGTCGATCAGCTCGAAGGACACCCCGGCGAAGGTCGGGGTCAGCTCGGCGATCTCGTCCATGATCTCGCTCGGGTGGCGGTAGGACATCGGGTAGCCCATGGCGGTGGCGATCTCGCAGATGATCTGCCACTCGTGCTTGCCCGACTTGGGTTTCATCACCGCGCGGACCCGGTTGATCCGGCGTTCCGCGTTGGTGAACGTCCCGTCCTTCTCCAGGAACGACGCGCCCGGCAGGAACACATGCGCGAATTTGGCCGTCTCGTTGAGGAACAGGTCCTGCACGACCACGAGCTCCATCGAGCCCAGCGCGGCGCTGACATGCTTGAGGTTCGGGTCGGACTGCGCGATGTCCTCGCCCTGCACGAAAAGGCCGTGGAAGCTGCCCTCGATGGCCGCGTCGAACATGTTGGGGATGCGCAGGCCAGGTTCGGGCAGGATGCTGCTCCCCCAGTGCCGGTCGAACACGGTGCGCACAGCGTCGTCGGCAACGTGGCGGTAGCCGGGCAGTTCGTGCGGGAACGAGCCCATGTCGCAGGAGCCCTGCACGTTGTTCTGGCCGCGCAGCGGGTTCACGCCGACGCCGTCGCGGCCGATGTTGCCGCAGGCCATCGCCAGGTTGGCCATGCCCATGACCATGGTCGAGCCCTGGCTGTGCTCGGTGACGCCCAGACCGTAGTAGATCGCGCCGTTGCCGGCGGTCGCGTACAGCCGGGCCGCCGCCCGCAGTTCCGCCGCCGGCACGCCGGTGATCGACTCGACCGCCTCGGGGCTGTTGTCCGGTCGGGACACCAACTCGGCCCACTCCGCGTACCCCTCGCAGCGTTCGTTGACGAACGCCTCCTCGACAAGGCCTTCGGTGACCACCACGTGCGCCATGGCGTTGACCACCGCGACGTTGGTACTCGGCTTGAGCCGCAGGTGGTACTGGGCCTCGATGTGCGGGGAGCGGACCAGGTCGATGCGGCGCGGGTCGACGACGATGAGCTTCGCGCCCTCCCGCAGCCGCTGCTTCATCCTGGACCCGAACACCGGGTGCGCGTCGGTCGGGTTGGCGCCGATGACCATGATCACGTCGGCCGCGGCAACCGATTTGAAGTCCTGGGTGCCGGCCGATTCGCCGAAGGTCTGCTTGAGTCCGTAGCCGGTCGGCGAGTGGCAGACGCGGGCGCAGGTGTCCACGTTGTTGTTGCCGAACGCGGCGCGCACCATCTTCTGCACCACCCACACCTCCTCGTTGGTGCACCGGGACGAGGAGATCGCGCCGATCGAGCCGGCGCCGTGCCGGTGTTGGATGTCCAGCATCCGGTTGGCCACCGTGGTGATGGCCTCCTCCCACTCGACCTCGCGCCACGGGTCGCCGATGTTGTCCCGCACCATCGGCTTGAGCTGACGGTCCGGGTGCGTGGCGTAGCCGAACGCGAAGCGGCCCTTCACGCAGGAGTGGCCCTCGTTGGCACCGCCGTCCTTGTACGGCACCATCCTGACCAGCTCGTCACCGCGCAGTTCGGCCTTGAACGAGCAGCCGACGCCGCAGTAGGCGCAGGTGGTGATGACCGAACGGCTCGGCATACCCAACTGGACGACCGACTTCTCCTGCAATGTCGCGGTCGGACACGCCTGCACGCACGCGCCACAGGAAACGCACTCGGAGTCCAGAAAGGACTCTCCTGCGCTCGCCGACACCTTGGAGTCGAAACCGCGGCCCTCGATGGTCAGCGCGAACGTGCCCTGGACCTCGCCGCAGGCCCGGACGCAGCGCGAACACGCGATGCACTTGCCGGGGTCGAAGTCGAAGTACGGGTTGCTGGCGTCCTTGACCGAGTCGCGGTGGTTGGCGCCCTCGTACCCGTACCGGACCTGGCGCAGGCCGACCGTGCCGGCCATGTCCTGCAGTTCGCAGTCCCCGTTGGCCGAGCAGGTCAGGCAGTCCAGCGGGTGGTCGGAGATGTAGAGCTCCATGACACCCTGGCGCAGCTTCTCCACCTTCGGCGTCTGCGTGCTGACCCGCATGCCCTCGGCGACCGGCGTCGTGCAGGAGGCGGGGGTGCCGCGCCTGCCGTCGATCTCGACAACGCACAACCGGCACGAACCGAACGCCTCAAGGCTGTCGGTCGCGCACAGTTTCGGGATGTCGATACCGGCCAGCGAGGCGGCGCGCATGACCGACGTGCCCTCGGGCACGGTCACCGGGAAACCGTCGACCTCGACGGTGACGGTCGCCGCGCCGGGCTTGGCCGGGGTGCCGCGGTCGGGTTCCTTGAGCAGGCTCATCGTGCGCCCTCCGTCCGTAGTGGCGTGATGCGTGGGTCGCGGGCCAGGAAGTCGTCGGGGAAATGGGCGATCGCGCTGCGCACCGGGAGCGGGGTGAGCCCGCCCATCGCGCACAGCGACCCGTCGGTCATCAGGTCGCAGAGGTCTTCCAGCAGGGCCAGGTTCTCGTCGCGGTGCGTGCCGGCGATGATCTTGTCGATCACCTCGACCCCGCGCACCGAACCGACCCGGCACGGCGTGCACTTGCCGCAGGACTCCTCGGCGCAGAACTCCATGGCGAAGCGCGCCTGCCGCGCCATGTCGACGGTGTCGTCGAACACCACGATCCCGCCGTGCCCGAGCATCGCGCCCGCCGCGGCGAACGCCTCGTAGTCCATCGGCAGGTCGAACTGCGACTCGGGCAGGTATGCCCCCAGCGGCCCGCCGACCTGAACCGCGCGGATCGGCCGACCGGAGCGGGTGCCCCCG
>DASYBO010000316.1:0-5466 GCA_036500685.1 Pseudonocardiaceae bacterium
CGCCGATGTCGTCGCGGGGGCGGCCGATCACGGCGGCGGTGCGCACGCCGGGTTGGGCGAACAGGATTTCTTCCAGTTCGCGCGGGTAGACGTTGTAGCCCTTGTACAGCAGCATGTCCTTCTTGCGGTCGACGATGAACAAGTAGCCGTCGTCGTCGAGCACGCCGATGTCGCCGGTGTGCAGCCAGCCATCGACGATGGCGGCCGCGGTTTCCTCCGGTCGTTGGTAGTAGCCGGCCATGACCTGCGGGCCGCGCAGGCAGATTTCGCCTTCGGTGTTGGCGGGCAACGGGTCCTCGCCGCCCTCGATCGGCACGATCTTGATGTCGGTGTTCGGTCCAGGGGTGCCGACGGACCCGACCTTGCGCACGCCGGAGCGGTGGGCGAGGCCGGTCACCGCGCCCATGGTCAGCTCGGTCATGCCGTAGCCCTCGATGACCGGGATGCCGTTGAACCGGGTGCGCAGCGCGCTGACCATCTCGTGCGACATGGGGGCGGCGCCGGAGGTGACGCTGCGCACGGAGGACAGGTCGCGGGTGCGGAAGTCGGGGTGTGTCATCAGTACGGCGAACAGCGCAGGCGCGCCGGCCATCGAGGTGACCCGGAGGCGTTCGGCGTCGGCGAGGTAGCGCTCTGGGTTGAGCCGTTCGTGGATGGTCAGGCTGGTGCCGCACATGACGGTCAGGGTGAGGCCGCCGATCACGCCCATCGCGTGGAACCACGGGGTCAGGGTGATCGCGACTCCGGTGCCGAGCCGCACCGGCCATTCCGCGGGGTCGCCGACCTGGTCGAGGGTGATGTCACCGCCGGCGTCGAGTATCGGCAGCGAACCGGTGCCGCGGGCGGCGGACTGGAGGGTGTTGACGACGACGTTGCGGTGGGTCAGGCAGACGCCCTTGGAACGACCGGTGGTGCCGCCGGTGTAGGCGATGTGCGCGAGCGCGGTGTGCGCGTCGACGGCGAGCTTCGGGTCGGTGTCGGGTTGGTCGGCGTGGAAGGCCTGGAATTCCGGGTATCGGGACTGTTCGGGGGTGGGCTCGACCACGACGATGGTGCGGACGGCGGTGCGGTCCTGGACGGCGACGAGGGTGGGCAGGCTCGGGCCCGAGGTGACGACGAGCACCGCGCCGCAGTCGGCGAGTTGCGCGGCAAGGTCGTCGGCGGGGAGCAGTGGGTTGGTCGGGCAGAACGTGGCGCAGGCGAGTTGGATGCCGAAGTAGGTCACCGGATAGGCGAGGCAGTTGGGCAGGTGCACGGCGACCCGGTCACCGGGCTGGATGCCGGCGGCGCGCAGGGCGTTGGCGAATCGGCAGGCGCGGCGGTAGAGCTCGGCGAAGGTCAACTGCTGCTCGCCTTGGGTGAACGCGACACGATCGCGGTATCTGCGCGCGGCGGCCGCGACGATCGATCCGACCGGAACGGCCGGATAGTCAAGCGAAGTCGGGAAATCCGCCGGCGAGAGACCCGTGTCGACTGCCATACATCCGACCTTACGAAGCCGGATGGGCCGGGGCAATGCCCGGCCCATCCGAATGATCAACCGATGGCCATGGCGAATATGTGCAGGGTCGGCGTGCCGGCGATCGCACCGGCGCTCACGTTCGGCAGTTGCACGCTGGTCACGGATTTGCCGACGGTCAGCGGGGCGCTCACGTAGTAGATGTCGGCCGCGCCCTGATACGTCGTGTTGCCTTGGCGGTTCTGATAGGCGGAGCTGATTGCCACGTCACCGGATCCGCCGAACCAGTCGGAGCTGGTCAACGTGAAGCTTTGCGTGCTCCCGTCGGAGTAGTGGATGGTGCCGGTGCCGCTGGCCGGACCGTAGGTGGCGGTCACCAGGAAACCGAGCGTGGCGCCGGACCCGGTCAGGGCGATGCTCTGGCCGGACGCGACCGTGTTGTCGGGTGAGCCCGAACCGGACGGTGAAGGCCAGGTGAAGGTGTGGCCGGCGTGGCTGATCGTGCCGCCAGGGTGCGCGCCCGCGTTGGACAGGGCGGTGGCGGACAGGCTCGCTCCGCCGCCGTCGAGGTTGCCGGGATTGGTGTTGTTGTCCGCGGTGACGCCGACGTTGTTGAACGTCGCGGCCAGCGAGGGTGCGGTGCTCACCGGGTCGAGGCCGATCCGCACGCCGCCGAGGTGCCGGTCGGTGGTGGGCGCGCTGCCGGTGACCTGTGCGTAGGGGAGCGACGTGAACGGTGCGCCGGATTTCTCGATCAGGTAGTCGTGGCCGCTGGCCACCGGCACGCCGAACTGGCCAGCGGTGGTGGGGGAGACCACGGTGGCGCCGGTCTTCGCGTCGATGACCTCGACCGACTGACCGGACCACGGCGAACGCACCTGCATCGTCGCGTTGCCACCGGCTTCGAGTACGACGGTGACCGGCGTGCCGCCCTCCATCTGGACGTCGAGTTTGCTGTTGTTCCGGACGGAGACCGTGCCGCTGGCGTCCCAGCCGCGCGGCCAGGCCGGGGCGACGCGCAGGACGCCGTCGTAGTCCTGGGCCAGCGCCTCGTTGAGGGTGGCCGCGACGATGCCGGTCTCCTCGTTGTAGGGCTCGTCGCCGACGCCGCCGGAGAGGCTGGCCAGGCCGGACGGGTAGGCCTGGTATTTCTCCACGTTGGCGATCAGGCCGGACTGGACCTGGCCGGCCATGTCAAGGCGCGCGGCGTAGAGGGTGTCGTAGTCCCAGTCGGCGTTGTTCTGGTACTTGCGCGCGTTGTAGGTGCGGTCTTCCAGCGCGGTCAGCGAACCGGAGTTGTCGCCGATCACGTTGTACGGGAACGTCGCTTCCAGGTCGAGGTTTTCGCCGTTGTGCGTGGTGGCGGTCGGCTGGGTGGACAAGGCGATCACGTCCTGGCCGCCTGCGTCGGAACTCGCGGTGAGTACTTGTGAGTGGGTGGCCGCGTCGGTGCGCGGTAGTGGCGGGATCTTGGCCTCGTCGGCGATGAGTTGACTGGCGAAGCTCGCGTCGGTGTTGAGTTTCTGGGCCGCCGACGCGACGGTCGGGAACAACGCCTGCATGGCCAGGATGTCGGTGACCGGGTCGGTCACGTCCCACTGGGTTTCGTGGGCGTTCGCGGTGGTGTGCAGCAGGCCGTCCGAGCCGGTGGTGGCGTAGGACAGCAGGAACTGGGCCGTCGCCTTCATGAGCGGGTAGCCGGCCCGGAGGAAGGCGATGTTGTTGGTGTCGAGGTACTGCTGCCAGATCCACAGGCTGACCTCGGCGCCGGAGCTGATGTTCAGCGAGTTGTACGAGGGCGAGATGGTCGAGTCGCAGGAGGCGTTGCTGGCCGCGCTTCCGCCGCCGTAGTAGCCGTTTCCGTTGAACCGCATCGTTTCCGGGACGCAGACGCCGGTCCGGCCGGGCATGTGCGCGGACGTCCAGCTCTGCAGGTTGGCCAGGTTCGACGTGTACAGGTTGAAGAAACCCGTGTTCAGCGTAGGCACGCCCGAGCTGAGATTGGCCGCGAGCTGCATACGCAGGTTCCAGAACCAGTAGTCGGCCGGCACCCAGTCCTGGGTGTCCTTGTTGAACGCGAACAGGTCCGCGACGCCCGCCTGGGTGCCCGGATACGTGCCGCGGTTGAGGCTGGCCTCCTGGTAGAGGTAGATCGTGCGCAGGTTTTCCAGGTATTGCGCGGAATTGTCGGCGGAGGACATCTCCAGCAGGTCGGCATTGGCCCAGTAGTTGTGCCACCAGGCCAGGTGGCCGGCTTGCAGGGTTGCCGATGGCGTGGTGGTGTCTGCGGCGAGCAGGGTCGACGCGGTGCTGGCCGCGTTGCCGCCGGTCCAGTGCGGGGCGCCGATCACGACGCGGAAGGTGCCGTCGGTGTTGGGGTTGAACGCGACCTGGACCGTGTCGCTGTTGACCACCGAGGAGGTGACGTTGCGGCCGCCCGCGGTGACCGCGAGCAGGCTGCCGTAGGTGGCGTTGGTGCCGCCGGTCGGGTTGTCCACCCAGGTTTCGGCGAGGGTGCCGATCGCGCCGGAGGCGGCGGCCTGCGGGGAACGGCCGGACCACAGCGCGCCCTGTGCGGTCTGGGCGCTGTTCGGGTTCGCGCCGGACACGTCGACGACGAGTTCGTCCTTGTCCGCGCGCAGGTAGATCTTGGCGGTCATGCCGCCGCCGGTCTCGGTCAGGATCCCGTTGTACAGGTCCAGATGGGCGGCGAAGTTAGACGCGTCGGTGAGCTGCGAAAGACCCGGGATGGTGACCTGGCCGGGAGACTTGCGGCCGGGGAAGGTGTCGTCGCGGTTGAGTTGGGCGGTGAAGCCGGACGCGTCCCACACGGCTGCGCCGAGCGAGCCGTTGCCGAGTGGCAGGGACTGCGTTGCCTGGGTGTTCGGTGCGCCGAGCACGATGTCGGATCGGCTCACCACGCCTTGTCTGTCAATGTTAAAAGTTCCGTTCTGCCACGCGGTGCTCAGCGTGGCCGCGGCGGCCGGACTGACCGCGACGAGGGTGGCAACAGCGCTGATCGTGGCCGTGATGACGGCGAGGACGCCGAAGCGTGCCCGCGCCGGTAACCGGCTGCTGGGGTTCACCGTGTCTCCTTTGACATGTGGACGCCTGCGAAGGGTGCGGCGAAAATCGACCACCGAGGGCTGCTGCCGGGCACCGCGGTCGGTCGAGGGTGGACGTAGCGCGAGGGCCGCGCCCGATAGATCCGATGTATACGATTAGACGTATGACGTAATGACCTACTTCGCCCACATTTTCACCGCGCAGGCGGGACTGTGTCAACGGTGTGGCGGAGATGTGGTCCGATGTCTGGTTGTGTTGGCTGTTGTTGGCTGACGCGCGTCGGTCAGCGCCTGTCCTCGGGGCGGATCGGCCTGCGGTGCCGCCACGAGCGCAGGATGTGAGTGCGCATCGCGTCCGCGGCGCCGACACCGTCCTTGGCCGCCAGCATCTCGAAGATCAGTCGATGCTCCACATTGGAGTCGACGCAGTCCTGGTGGGTGGTCTCGCCGATGTAGCGCAGGCTGCGGAACGCCTCGGTGTTGATGGTGTGGATCACCGCCCGGGCCAGCCGGTTGCCGGAGCCGGCCATGATCGCGTCGTGGAAGTCAAGGTCCGCGCGCAGGAACCGGGCCGGGTCCTCCTCCTCGGCGAACAGGTGGGTGAACGCGGTCTCGATCCGGTCCAGCTGTTTGGCGTCCGCGCGCTCGGCCGCCTCCGCCGCCATCTGCCCCTCAAGGGCCTGGCGGACGTCGATCAGGTCCTCCAGGATCGCCAGCTCCGCGTCGTGCCTGATGCTGGCGGCGAGCACGATGGGGTTGAGCAGATCCCACTCGTCGGTGCCACACACGGTGGTGCCGTGGCCCTGCTGCACTTTCACCAGCCGCATGGCCTCCAGCGACTTGACCGCCTCGCGGATGACGGTGCGGCTGACCGCGAACATCTCGCACAGCACCGGCTCGATGGGCAGGGTGCTGCCGTCGGTCAGCTCGCCGCCGACGATC
>DASYBO010000317.1:0-1877 GCA_036500685.1 Pseudonocardiaceae bacterium
CTCGACCGAGCGGCTGAAGTTCCTGGTGGCGTTTCGCCCAGGACTGCTCTCGCCGACGCTGGCGGCACAGATGGCCGCGACCTTCCAGCGCTACGCGCCGAACCGGCTGCTGATCAACATCGTCACCGGGGGAGAGGACGCCGAACAGCGCGCCTTCGGCGACTTCAACACCAAGGACGAGCGCTACCGGCGCACCGACGAGTTCCTTGCCGTCGTGCGCGGTTTGTGGCGAGGCGAGCGGGTGACGCTGGACGGCGAGCAGGTGCACGTCGAGGACGCGAAGCTGGCCAGGGTGCCCGATCCGACGCCGACCCTCTACTTCGGCGGTTCGTCACCGGCCGCGGTCGACGTCGCGGCCAAGCACGTCGACGTCTACCTGACCTGGGGCGAACCGCCCTCGGCGGTCGCGGAGAAGATCGCCCGGCTGCGCGCGGCAGCGGCCGAACAGAGCCGGACCCTGCGCTTCGGCATCCGTCTGCACGTGATCAGTCGGGACACCTCGGCCCAGGCCTGGGCCGAAGCCGACCGGCTGCTCGCCGCGCTCGACCCGAAGGTGATCGCCGATGTCCAAAAAGGACTGCTCAAGAGCCAGTCCGAGGGCCAGCAGCGGATGCTCGCGTTGAACAAGGGCCGCACCGACAACCTGGAGATCTACCCGAACCTGTGGGCCGGCGTCGGCCTCGTTCGAGGCGGCGCCGGCACCGCGCTGGTGGGCAGCCACGCGGAGGTCGCCGAGCGCATCGAGGAGTACCACGCGCTGGGCATCGACGAGTTCATCCTGTCCGGCCACCCGCACCTGGAAGAGGCGTACTGGTTCGGTGAGGGTGTGCTGCCGTTGTTGCGCCGCAAGGGGGTCTGGCAGCACCCCAGCGCCGTCGAGCCGGTCCCGCCGACCATCCCGTTCGCGGACCTCACGCCGACGCCCACCGCCTCCTGAGTCGGAAGCGGTGGGCGTCGGTCCCCCTGCCCGTTGGCTTACTTGCGCGGGTCGGGAAGGCGCTGCCCGGCGAACACGATCACCAGCGCCAACACCACCTGCACGCCCATCACCAGCACGAACGCGTCCCGCATGCCCAGCACGCCGGGCACGCTCAGCGAGCTGAACAGCGTGCCGAGAGTGGCGACACCCAGCGCAAGCGAGGTCTGCTGGGTGGTGGCCAGCGCGCCACTGCCCACCCCGGCGCTCTCCGCCGGCACGTGCGCAAGCACCACCCGGAACAGCGTGGTCATCGCCATGCCCTGGCCGAGCCCGGTGATCAGCATGCTCGGCGCCAGCACGAACACGTTCAGGTGCGGCCACAGGAACAACGTCACCACGATCATGGTGGCGATGCCGAAGCCCTGCACCGCGGTGCCCATCGGGATCACCTTCGACCCGAACCGGGTCACCAGCCTGCTGGAGACCAGCGAGGTCGAGAAGAACCCGATCGCCATCGGCGTCAACGCCAACCCGGAACCGAGCGGCCCGAGGCCCAAGCCGTCCTGCAGAGTCACCGCGTAGACGAACATGAACCCACCGAAGCCGACGAAGAACGGCACCCCGACCAGCAGACCCCGCCGGATACTCGGCATCCGCATGATCGACGGCGGCAGCAGCGGCACCGCGCCGCTGCGCTCGGCGCGCCGCTCCACCAGTACGAACGCGGCGGCGGCGAACGGGAAGACGGCCAGCGAGATCCACATCCAGACCGGCCAACCGAGCGCGGAACCCTCCATCAGCGGCACCAGCAAGGTCAGCATCGCGACGCCGAGCACGACGGTGCCCAGCCGGTCGATCGGGACCGGATTGGTCGAGCGGGTCTCCGGCACGTTGCGCTTGGCCAGCAGCAGACCGACCAGGCCGATCGGCACGTTGACCAGGAAGATCGGCCGCCAGC
>DASYBO010000318.1:0-23774 GCA_036500685.1 Pseudonocardiaceae bacterium
TGATGTTGTCGCGGGAGGTCAGCGTCTCCTCCAGGGTCATGCCACCGACCAGGTTGCGCAGCGTGGTGGTGGTGAGCTGTTCGACACCGACGATGTAGTTGGAGATCTCGTACACGGCGGCGCGCGGGTCGGTGACCTGGAAATAGACGACGGTGTCGATGGACACCGTCAGGTTGTCCTCGGTGATCACCGGTTGCGGCGGGAAGGACACCACCTGCTCGCGCAGGTCGATCCGGGCCCGGACCCGGTCGAAGAACGGCGCCAGGAAGTTCAGGCCGGGCGCGGCCGTGGTGCGGTAGCGGCCGAGTCGCTCGATCACCGCGGCCTGCGCCTGCGGGATCACCACGAGCGACTTCACCGCCACGATCAACACCAGGATGACGACGACGATGGCGACGATGAGCGCGATCAAACCTGCCTCCACGTTACGGCCCGCCCCAGACGAGCGCGGTAGCCCCCGAAATACTCATGATGGTGACCGAGCGGCCGATTTCCAGCACCTCGGTCTCGTCGTAGGCGCGTGCCGACCACAACGCGCCCTCGATCTTCACCTGGCCGCCGTGCGCGTCGACCGTGGTCACCACGACCGCGCGTTTGTCGACCAGGGCGTCCACGTTGGTTTTGACGTGGTCGGTGTGCATCTTGCGCACCAACGCGGGCCGGGCCAACGTGATCCCCCCGCCCGCGACCACCGCGAACGCGACCAGGCTGATCGGCAGGCCAAGCCCGAGCGCGGCGATCAACGCGGCCACCAGTGCGGCGGCGCCGAGCATGACCAGCACGAAGGCGCCGGAGAGCACCTCGGCGACCACCAGCACGATGCCGATGATCAGCCATATGACAGCGGCCATGTCTCCATCGTGGCAGAAAGTGACCGCGTCCACCCACCCACGGGGCCGGCAGTTCGCAGGAGAGATCAAGGCGTGATGAACCGCGGCCGAGATGTTCGGTCTTGACCACGGTTCATCACCACAGCTGGGGTGGCATCAGGCTGCCTTCAGTGCCTCGGACAGCTTCACCCGCGCCCCGGTGCGCAACACGCCGTTGCGGTAGATCCGTCCTGCCAGCCACAGCAGCGCCGGGATCAGCGCGACGGTGAGCACGACGGCCAGCCCGTACTGCCAGAACGGGACGACGCCCATGGCGATGCGCATCGGCATCAGGGTCGGCGCGAACATCGGGATCAGCGACATGATCAGCGCGACCGTGTTGTTCGGGTCCGAGGGCACCAGGCTGATGCCGACGACCCAGGCGGCGATCACGAACATCAGGATCGGCATGACCACCCCGGCCGCGTCCTCCTGCCGGGACACCAGCGCGCCCGCGCCCGCGAAGGCCAGCGAGTAGAGCAGGAACCCGAGGATGTACCAGATGATCAGGCCGATGACCGCGCTGGTCGCGCTGCCGATGTTGGGCAGGACTCCGGTCGCGGCGCCACCGACGAGGCCGATGACGCCATAGATGACCACTTGGATCAGCCCGACCAGGCCGATGCCCAACACCTTGCCGGCCATCAGCTGCCAGGGTCGCACGGTGGAGAGCAGCAGTTCGACCACGCGGGAGGACTTCTCCTCCACGACGCCCTGCGCGACCATCTGCCCCAGCGTCATCAGGGTCAGGTAGATCAGCAGGCCTGCCGCGATGCCGATGCCGATGCCCTGGGTGTTGAAGTGCTGCTGCGGTATCAGTGTCACGACCTGCGGCGCGGCACCGGCGACGGCCTTGTCGACCGCGGCGGGGCTGCCATGCAGCTGGGTGATCTGCTCGTCCAGCGCGACCTGCCGGGCCAGCACGTTGGTGGCCGACTGGAGTGACGAGTCGACCTTCTTGTTGAACACCAGTTTCAGGCTGCCGTCGTTGTTCAGGACGATCAGCGCGTCGAGTTTGCCGCTGGAGACCTGGGCAGTGCCGTCGGTTTCGTCGACCGAGTGGGTGTGCACGGTCAGCCCGACCGCGCTGGCGCTCGTGGCGAGCGGCGCGGCCAGCGCCGGGTCGGTGACGCCGACGTTGTCGGCCGACGGTCCGCCGGAGTTGACGAGCTTCAACACGATGATGACGGCGAGGATGACGACCGCGGTCACCGCGGTGAGGATCCGGAAGGGCCTGGACGACAGGCGGGTGGTGATCTCGCGCATCGCGACCAGTCCGACCGGCCGCCAGCCGGTGCCCGAGTCGAGGGGGGTGCCGGTGGGGTTCATGCTGCCGCCTCCTCGTGCGCGGTGTGGTCGGTGACGACGTTGCGGAACAGTTCGGTCAGCGTCTGGCGCTGCCGGGAGAACTCGCGCACCGGGCCCTGGGCCAGCGCGGCACGCAGCACGAGTTGTTCGTCGGTGCCGGGATCAAGGCGTAGCGCGGTGCGTTCGCCGTCATGCTCGACCACGGTGACGCCGGGCAGGTTCGCGGCCCAGGTGCCAGGGTCGGCCGGCGTGACGACGACCAGGTGGTCGGTGCCGCCGGAGCGCAGTTCCTCGATGCTGCCGCAGGCCTCCATGTGTCCACTGCGGACAATGCCGACCCGGTCACACAGCCGTTCCACCAGATCCAGCTGGTGGCTGGAGAACACGCACGGCACGCCCTGCTGGCACTTCTCCCGCAGCACCGCGCTCATCACGTCGACCGCGACCGGGTCGAGGCCGGAAAACGGTTCGTCGAGCACGAGGATGTCCGGGTTGTGCACCAGGGCGGCGGCCAGCTGCACGCGCTGCTGGTTGCCGAGGCTGAGTTTGAGCACGTCGTCGTCGCGGCGGGCGGCCACGCCGAGGCGTTCCAGCCATTCCTGCATGGCGGCGCGCGCGGCGCGGGTGCTCATGCCGTGCAGCCGGGCCAGGTAGACCAGCTGGTCGCCGACCTTCATCTTCGGGTACAGGCCGCGTTCCTCTGGCATGTAGCCGATGTGGCGGCGGGTGTTGAGGTCGATCGGTTTGCCGTCCCAGCGGCACTCCCCCGAATCGGCGCTGAGCACGCCGAGCGCGATGCGCATGGTGGTGGTCTTGCCGGCACCGTTGCTGCCGACGAAACCGAACAGCTCTCCCGCACGTACGTCGAAGGTCATGTCGCGTAGCGCCACGACGTCGCCGTATCGCTTGAACAGCGCGTCGATCTCCAATCGACTGTCGGCCATCTTGTTCTCCTCCCCGTGGGTTGCGCCCCGTCCCCACGGTGATGGGGCGCGTCGATCCCTGCCTGGACCCTGGCGGAGCGTGGTCCCTCCCGCCACCCGGATCCGCAGAAATCTGATATCACTATGCTAGGCTGAGGCTAGCGGAAAGCGCAAGGAGGTCTGGGTGATGACGACGGAAACGACGACAGACAAGACGGCGGCGGTGGACATGCCGGCACCGACGATCAGGGAACGCGCGGTCAACGGCGGCCAGGGGGTGGCGATGCTGGTCGTGAGCATCGCGCTGATCCTGGTCGCGCTCGCGCTACTGGGTAGCGGGATCGCGGTGACCGCGAACCGCGGCGGTGCCATCGGCATCGTGCTGGTCGTACTCGGACCGCTGATCCTGATCGCGGCCGTGCTCGCGCTCAACGGGCTGACCTCGATCCTGCCCGGCCAGGCCAGGGTGGTGCAGCTGTTCGGCCGCTATGTCGGCACCGCGCGCACGGCCGGGCTGCGCTGGTTCAACCCGTTGACCCGGCGGCGTCGGGTCTCCACCCGGATCCGCAACCACGAGACCGCGGTGACCAAGGTCAACGACGCCGACGGCAACCCGATCGAGATCGCCGCCGTGGTCGTCTGGCAGGTCGAGGACACCGCGCGCGCCGTGTACGAGGTCGACGACTTCGTCGCGTTCGTGGACATCCAGACCGAGACCGCGGTCCGGCACATCGCGACCAGCTACCCCTACGACTCGGCCAGCGACGAGCGGCTCTCGCTGCGCGACAACGCCGAGGAGATCACCGCGAAACTCTCGGCCGAGATCGGCGAGCGGGTCGAGTCGGCGGGGGTGCGGATCATCGAGTCACGGTTGACCCGGCTGGCCTACGCGCCGGAGATCGCCCAGACCATGCTGCGCCGCCAGCAGGCCGCCGCGGTCGTCGCCGCGCGCAAGCTGATCGTCGCGGGCGCCGTCGGCATGGTCGAGTTGGCACTGAACCGGTTGGACGAGGAGAACGTGGTGGAACTGGACGAGGAACGCAAGGCCACGATGGTGTCCAACCTGCTCGTGGTGTTGTGCAGCGACCATGCCACTCAACCGGTCGTGAACACCGGATCGCTGTACCACTGATCGGCCGGGTGGTGACCCATGGCCGAACGCAAAGGCGTCCTGCTGAGGCTGGACCCCGCCGTGCACGACGCGCTGGCCCGCTGGGCCGGTGACGAACTGCGCAGCACCAACGCCCAGATCGAGTTCCTGCTACGCAAGGCCCTGCACGACGCTGGCCGGATGCCCCGCGAGGCGGGCCGGATCCCGCGCAGGGGACGTCCCAGGAAGGCCGATGAGGAGGACGAAGCCGATGCCGGCTGACGTGTGTCACGGCATCGCATCGTGACCGCCGCCGGTTCGGCACGCGTTGAATCACGGGAGAAAGACCAGCTTGCCGAACTTTCCAGGGCCGGCCAGCCGCTGGTATGC
The DNA here is from genome assembly GCA_036500685.1 of Pseudonocardiaceae bacterium. Taxonomy (GTDB): domain Bacteria; phylum Actinomycetota; class Actinomycetes; order Mycobacteriales; family Pseudonocardiaceae; genus CAJCJE01. The sequence goes on from DASYBO010000318.1 coordinate 4,581, forward strand.
GGCGGCGTGTTCGTCGAGCCGGTAGGTGGCGTCGACCGGGACTCGGATCCGGCCTCGTTCCAGCAGCGGGACGACGGAGTCGCGGACGGCGCGGGCCAGGAGGGCCTTCTCGGCGTGCGTGCGGCCGCGGATCGTGGTGCCGATGATCGTGGCGCGCGAGAGCATCAGCTCGAACATCGGCAGCAGCGCGGCCTTTCCGCTCTGAACGCCGACGATGACGTACCTGCCTCCGGTGCGCAGCGACGTGATCCGTCGCAGGCAGTCCGGGCCGCCGACGAGTTCGACGATGATGTCGAACGGGCCGTGTTCGGATTCCCGGTCCGGGGTCACGGTTTCCAGCGTCGCCGCGGTGGACGCGAGGGACCGCATGCGCTCGTGCAGGTCGGGTCGGCGGACGCTGGCCACGACCTGGGCGCCGGAGACCAGCGCGATCTGCACCATGGCCGTTCCCACGCCGCCGGCCGCGCCGGTGATCAGCACCCGGTCGGCCGCGCGGATGCGGGCCTGGGTCACCAGCGCGTCCCAGGCGGTACTGAAGATTTCCGGGAAACCGCCTGCTTCCGCCCACGGGAGTCCCGCCGGGACCGGCATCAGGAGGTCGGCGGGGACGATGACCTGCTCGGCGTGACCGCCACCGCCGATCAGCGCCATCACCCGGTCCCCCGGAGCCGTCTCGCGCACGTCGTCGCCGACCGCGATGACCTCGCCTGCGATCTCCAGGCCGGGCACGTCGGGCGGCCAGCCGGCCGGGGCGGGGTAGTCGCCGCGGGCCTGTTGCAGGTCGGCCGCGTTCAAGCCGGCGGCTCGAACCGCGATCAGGGCGTCGCCGCGGCCCGGCACGGGCTCGGCCCGTTGTGCCACGGCGAAGCTCCCGTCGGCCTCGATCACCACGCTGCGCATGACGTCTACTGGGCGGTGACGAAGTCGATCAGGCGTTCCACCGCGCCGATCAGTGGTGTTTCCAGGTCGCGGAAGCCGCGCACGGCGCCCTGCACGCGTCGCCAGCCGTCGATCGGCGCGCCCCAGCCGAGCGCGGCGCACACGCCTTCCTTCCACGACACGTTCCTGGGCACGGTCGGCCACGCGCGGATGCCCAGCGACTGTGGTTTGACCGCCTGCCAGATGTCGACGTAGGGGTGGCCGGTGACGAGCACGTTCTCGTCGTGCAGTTCCTCGACGATGCGAGATTCCTTGCTGCCCGCGATCAGGTGGTCGACCAGGACCCCTAACCGGCGGTTCGGTGCGGTGCCGAACTCGGCGACCCGCGCCGACAGTTCGTCGATGCCGTCGAGGGGTTCGACGACGACGCCCTCCACGCGCAGGTCGTGGCCCCACACGCGTTCGACCAGGGTCGCGTCGTGGATGCCTTCCACCCAGATCCGGCCCGCGCGGGCGGTGCGGGCCCGGATGCCCTCGACCCGGACCGAACCGGACGCCGACTGTCGCGGTGCGGCCGGTGCCGCCTTGGGGCGTACGAGAGTGACCGCGGTGCCGTCGACGAGGAAACCGGCCGGCCGCAACGGGAACAGCCGTTGTGCGCCCTTGCGGTCCTCCAGCACCACCCGGTCGCCGTCGAATCGGACGATCGCGCCGCAGAATCCGGAGGCCGGGTCCTCGGCGACCACCCCGAGTTCGGCGATCACCTCCGGGATGGCGCGGCGACGCGGGCCGGCGAGGATGTCACGGCGGTAGTCGTGGGATCGCACGGGGCTCGACGCTAGCCGTTCCCGGGTCGTGGACCGAGACCGCCACGCCGCTACGGTGGGGACGTGAGCGCAGCAGATCTGGAGACCGTCCGCAGGCTTGCCGCGGCCGATCGTGGCCTCGTCGTCCTGGCCACCACTCGCAAGGACAATTCCGTGCACGCCTCGGTTGTCAACGCTGGGGTGCTCGACGACCCGGTGACCGGAGCTCCCTCGGTCGGCATGGTGATCCGCGGCGATGCCCGCAAACTCGACTACCTGCGCCGCAACGGTCGCGCGACCGTGGTGTTCCGGGCCGGATGGGAGTGGGTGTCGGTGGAGGGGGCGGTGCGGATCATCGGACCGGACGACGCGGCCGAGGGTTTCGCGGCCGAGGGCCTGCCGACCTTGTTGCGGGACATCTTCATCGCGGCCGGTGGCACACACGACGACTTCGACACCTACGACCGGGTGATGGCCGAGGAACGCCGCGCCGCGGTGCTCATCGCCGCGACGAAGATCACCGGCAACTGACGCTCAGGCGGCTACCCGCTCGAGTTCGACGACCGGAATGACCCTGGTGGTCTTGGCCTGGTAGTCGGCGAACTGTGGCTGGGCGGCGGCCTGCTTGTTGTAGAACTCGTCGCGTTCGGCTCCGGTGAGTACCTTGGCCACGACCTCGTAGGTTTCGGTGCCCAGTTCGATCGTGGTCTTCGGGTTGGCGATGAGGTTGTGGTACCAGGCGGGATGTTCGTCGGCGCCGCCCTTGCTGGCGTAGACGAACACCCGCTCGCCCTCGCGGTAGTAGCCCAGCGGCGCGATGCGTTCGGTCCCGGACTTGGCGCCGACGTGGTGCACCAGCACCAGCGGCACGCCCTCGAACATGCCGCCGGCCTTGCCGCCGTTGCGGCGGAACTCGTCGATGACCTTCCGGTTGAGCTCAGCGAAGTCGAACGTCTCTGTCATGACACACATCCTATTGAGCATTCAACTGCACGATCGATGCTCAAAACGCTCAGTAAGATATCTGTTTGTGTCATCGCAGTGGCCTGGGTGGTTATCCTCGTACACATGGACCCGCTTGCCGACGTACTCGCTGTGGCCGGCGTCCGCAGCACGATCGGCTCCCTGTTCGAGGCCGGCGAGAACTGGGGAGTCGACTGCACCGGCATCGGCGCCGCCGCGTTCTACGCCGTCACCGCCGGCACGGCATGGCTCACCGTGCCCAGCCGACCGCCGCGCCAGCTCATGCCGGGCGACGTCGTGCTGCTGCCGACTGGAACCGCGCACACCCTGAGCAGTGCACCGGGCGCGGCGGCGCGTGGCTGCGAAGGCGCCGGCACCGAGCAGGCCAGCGTGTGCGGGACGGTCAAGCGCCTCGGTTCCGGCGAGGTCCAGACCCACATCCTCGGCGCGAGCTACGACTACGACCCGACCGTGTCCATCCAGGTGCTCACGCTGCTGCCGGAGATCGTGCACATCAGGGCCGAGAACGGCGGCAGCTGCCTCGACGACACCGTCCGACTGCTGTCCAGGGAGCTGGCCCATCCCCAACTCGCCGGCGCCGTGGTCCTCAACCGGCTGGTCGACATCCTGCTGGTGCAACTGCTCCGCGTCTGGCTGGCCGAACATCCGGCCGACGCGCAGGGGTCCTGGCTCGGTGTGCTCGGCGATCCGCTGGTGAGCACCGCGATGACCAAACTGCACCAGGACCCGGCCAGGGCCTGGACGACCGAGAGCCTCGCCGCCGAGCTGGCGATCTCGCGGACCACGCTGGCCAGGCGCTTTCGCACGGTCGCGGGCGAGACTCCCGGCAGCTACCTGACCCGCTGGCGGATGGATCTGGCCGCGGTGCGGCTGCGGGACACCGACGACACGCTCGACGTCATCGCCCGCTCCGTCGGCTACACCTCGGTGTACGCGTTCAGTCGCGCGTTCCGGCGGGCCCGCCAGCACGCGCCCGGCCGCTACCGCAACGCCGCACGGGCCGCTTCCTGAAACCCTGATCACAGGTATATATAGATGATATGAGTATCAGGGCGATGCAGGAGCCGACGTTCCTGATCCTGACCGCGCTGGCCGCGGGGCCGCAGCATGGCTACGGGATCCTGACCGACATCGACGAGATCTCCGGCGGAGCGCAGCGACTGCGCGCCGGCACCCTGTACGCCGCGCTGGACCGGTTGACCCAGCAGGGCTGGGTCGAACCCGACCGGGAAGTCGTGGTCGAGGGCAGGCTGCGCCGCTACTACCGGCTGACCGCGACCGGCCTTGACGCGCTGGAGCGGGAAACCACGCGGCTGCGGGCGAACCTCACCGCGGCGACCAGTCGCCTGCGAGCCCGCGCGGAGGGGGTGGCATGAGCCCCGCGCACACCGATCCGCCGCTGGTCCGGTTACTGCTGGCCTGCTACCCGGCCGACTACCGCACCCGCTACGGCGCCGAGATGATCGCGGTGTCCCGGGAACGGGCCGCCGGCCGCCGCTGGCCCGGCCCCGCCGACATGGTGGACCTGCTGCTCGGTGCGATCCGGGTGCGGTTCGCGCGCCGCGGCGGTGGGACTGTCGGCTGGCGGGACGCGCTGCCGATCGTGGCGGTGCTCGCGCCGGCCATACTGATCGCCGGGCTCGCCGATGACCTGCACGACGTCGCCTGGTTCGTCTACTACGGCGGATTCGCCGGGCTGCCCTGGCGGGAGGCGGCCGTCGGCGCGCCGGTGTGGTTGGCGTGGGCGGCGGTCGCCGGCTGCGCGGCGCTGGGGTGGCGGCGGGTCGGTGCGGTGCTCGCGTGGCTGGCGACCACGGTCATGGTGATCGCGTTGAACACCGTGGCGTTCCCGGTGATGCTGCCGACGACCGGTGCATGGCTGCTGCTCGCGGTGTTGGCGTCGGTCGCGTTGACCTGGATGCCCTCGGCTCGGCGGGGCATCGGCGGGATCGGGCGGCGACGCTGGCTGACGGTGCTCGGCGGGGTCGTTCTGGTGCAGTTCGCGCGGGTGCTGGGGCACCGGTTCGCGATCGTGGACCTGTTCGCGTGGGCGTTGCTGGCGGTGGCGGTGTGGCGGGCGTGCCGGCCCGCGACGGCCACCGGCGCGCGAGCGGTGGCGCTGCTGGCCGTGCCCGCGACCGCCGCGGCACTCGGCACGGTCGAGTCGAACCTGCTGCCGCTGGACTTCCTGGTGGTCGAGGTGCCGTGGCCGTTCATGGACGCGGCCGTGCTGGTGCTCTCGCTGCTCGTGCCGGCGGTGGTCGCGCTGGTGCTGCGGCACCGCGAACGCGCCCGCGCCCGCCCCGACCAGCCGGCCGGCCATCGGCGCGGCGGCTCGTGATAGATCTGGACCTTGTGAGCGCTTCGGGAACCATCCGCCCCTACCAGGACCGCGACCTGCCCGCCCTGTACGACATCTGCGTGCGCACCGGCCGCAACGGCGCCGACGCCACCGACCTCTACCCGGACCCGGACCTGCTGGGCGCGGTGTTCGCGGCGCCCTACGCGACACTGGAACCGGAGTTGACGTTCGTCCTCGACGACGGACAAGGCGCGGTCGGCTACATCGTCGGCACCGCGGACAGCGCGACGTTCGCGCGGCGCTTGCGCGACGAATGGCTGCCCACCCAGACCGCCCGGTTCCCGGAGCCGACCGGGGAGATCAGCACCGATGAGCAGCGGGCGCTGTACGCGCTGTACCACCCGGAACGGTTCCTCAACCCGGAGTTCGCCGGCTACCCGGCGCACCTGCACATCGACCTGCTGCCCAGTCACCAGCGCGGCGGGTTCGGCCGCGCCCTGATGACCCGTTTCCTGGACACGCTGCGCGAACGCGGCGTGCCCGGCGTGCACCTGGCCATGGGGCGGGCCAACGTCAACGCCTACGCGTTCTACCAGCGGATGGGGTTTACGGAGGTACGGATCGAGCGGTGGCCGGAAGTCATCTACTTCGTGCAACGGACCAGCGGCGAGCCCGACTAGAACGCGGGCCACGGCACGGCGCGCCACTCGCCGTTGGGCTCGGGATAGACCGGGTCCGCCAACAGCGCGTGCGTCCGGTTGATCACCGCGCGCACCTCGCGTCGGGTGATGTGGTCGTTGAGGTCGTCGGCGAGGCCGCCGTGCAGTTCGGTGCGCAGCTTCTCCAGCGCCTCGATCGCCTCCTCGGGCAGGCGTTCGCCGATGAACCCCCACAGCACGGTGCGCAACTTGTTCTCGGTGTGCAGACAGATGCCGTGGTCGACGCCGTAGACGTTGCCGTCGGTGGCGTGCAGGACGTGCCCGCCCTTGCGGTCGGCGTTGTTGACCACCACGTCGAACGCGGCCATGGCACGGATGCCGGGATGGTCGGCGTGCGCGAGGACGGCGGGGTCGCCGAAGCGGTCGTGCGCGTGCAGGACGATTCGCCAGTCGGTGTTGATCTCGTTGGGCGCGACCACGTCGACCAGGTCGTCACCTTCCTTGGTGTCCACCCACAGCTGCACCATCCCCGGCCCGAACGGGCCCGGCCGTAACACCGTCGGCGGCACCACCTGCAGACCGCTGGCCTGCGAGATCAGGAAGGTGCCGACCTCGCGGCCGGCGAGGGTGCCGTCCGGGAAGTCCCACAGCGGCCGCTCCCCCGACACCGGCTTGTACACGCATTCCGCGTCGACCCCGTCGGCGCTGATCGAGCAGAACAGGGTCGCGTTGGAGGCGTCGACCAGCCGACCCTGGATCTCCAGGCGGCCTCGGGTGAGGAACTCCAACGCGTCGGCGTCCCGTGGCTGCACCGGCCTTCCTAGCCTTCGCTGTCTTCGGTGCGGCGGTAGCCGTTGAGGCGGGGGCAGACGTGACCGGCCGGGTCCAGCGGCTCCTCGCACAGCGGGCACGGCCGCCTGCCGGCCGAGATCACCTGACCGGCACGTTGCGCGAAGGCCCGCGCGGCGACCGGGGTGAGGAACACGCGCAGCGCGTCCGGGCCCTCGTCGGTGTCGCCGAGCACGACCGACTCGTCGATCTCCTCCTCGGTGGCGGCCAGCAGCTCGATGACGACGGCTTCGCTCTCCGCGTCCCAGCCGAGCCCCATGGTGCCGACCCGGAACTCCTCCTCGATCGGCACGCGCAGTGGATCACCGTCCATCAGGTCGTCGGGGGCGCGTTCGGGTACGTCGGCGCCGAACTGGCGGGCTACCTCCTCAAGGAGGGAGCCGATCCGGTCGGCGAGGACCTCGACCTGCCGTTTTTCCAGCAGCACGCTGACGGTGCGGATGTCCTCGGAAGCCTGCAGGTAGAACGCACGCTCACCGGGCTGCCCGACCGTGCCCGCAACGAAGCGGTCGGGTTCGCGGAAGATGTGGATGACACGAGCCATGGCACCTTCGACCCTAAGGCACGCGGCCGGGACCGGCCGGGTGCACCCCGTTTTTCTCCTGTGTGACCTCCACCCCCAACGTCTCGCGCCAGCAGATGTTTCCGTACGTCGCGTCCAATCCGCCGAAAATCTCTGCCAAGGACCGGGCACTTCCGGTTAAAGTGCCGCGTGTGGTGAAGATCGCTTCGTACGGGACCTGGACCTCGCCGATCGATGCCAAGGACGTCGCGTCGGCCGGCGGCGGCCCGAACTGGTTGGACATGCACGGCGCCGACGTGTGGTGGACGGAGAGCCGCCCGGACGAGGCCGGCCGGCTGGAGTTGTGCCGGCATCGGGTCGGGGTGGGCACGGTCTCGGTGCTGGGCGCGCCGTGGAACGTGCGCAACCGGCTGCACGAGTACGGCGGGCGGCCCTTCGTGGTGATCGACGTCTCGGACGGCACCAGGGTCGCGTTCACCGACTGGGCCGACCAGCGCGTCTACCTGACCGACCCGGACGCCGACACCCCGGCGATGCCGTTGAGCCCGGAACCGGCGCGGCGGCACGGCTGGCGCTACGGCGACCTGCTGGCGAGCCCGGACGCGACCGAGGTGTGGTGTGTGCGGGAGACGGTGACCGGGGACCTGCCCACCGACATCCGCCGCGACCTGGTCGCGATCCCGCTGGACGGCTCGGCCGCGACCGACGCCGCGCGGGTGCGGACACTGGCCGCGTCGCACCACTTCCTGACCGCGCCGAAACCGAGCCCGGACGGCCGGCATGTGGCCTGGCTGGGCTGGAACCACCCGGCGATGCCGTGGGACGGCACCGAACTGTGCGTCGCCGAGGTCACCGCGAACGCGTTCGCCCCGCACCGGGTGCTGGCCGGCGGGCCGACCGAGGCGGTCTGCCAGGTCGAATGGGATTCGCCGGACGCGCTGCTGGCCTCGACCGACCCGGACGGCTGGTGGAACCTGCACCGCGTCACCCTTGATGGCACCACCCTCAACTTGCACCCCGGCCAGGACGAACTCGGCGGTCCGCTGTGGCGGGTCGGGTCGCGGTTCTTCGCCAAGCTCGGCGAGGGCCGGTTCGCGGTGCTGCGGCACGGCAGGCTCGCCGTCCTGGACGAAGATGCCGGCACGCTCACCGATGTGGCCGAGGTCGGGGCCGACTGGCCGGCCGCGAGCGCCAGCGTGACCGCACACGGCAACCTGATCACCGTGTTGGCCTCCGGGCCTCGGCGCGAGCAGGCCGCGATCCACGTCGACCTTGGCGCTTCGCCGGTGACCGTGACCGAACTGACCCCGCAGCCCGCCGGCCTGCCCGATCCGGCGTATCTGCCGGTGCCGCACGAGCGGGTGTTCACCGACGCGCAGGGCCGCGACGTGCCCGCGTTCGTGTACCCGCCGACCAACCCGGACTTCGTCGCGCCCGACGGCGAGCGGCCGCCGTTCCTGGTGCACGTGCACGGCGGCCCGACCGGCGGTGTGTCCCCCGTGCTCGAACTGGACTTCGCCTACTTCACCTCGCGCGGTTTCGGTGTGGTCGCGGTCAACTACGGCGGCTCGGTCGGGTACGGGCGCGAGTTCCGGGAGCGGCTTCGCGAACAGTGGGGCCTTGTCGACGTGCAGGACTGCGCGGCCGTGGCGACCGCGCTCGCGGCCGAGGGCACCGCCGACGGTGACCGGCTGGCCGTGCGCGGCGGCAGCGCGGGCGGCTGGACCAGCGCGGCGTCGCTGACCTCGACGCGGGTCTACCGGTGCGGCACGGTCATGTTCCCGATCCTGGACCTGCGCGGCTGGACCGCCGACGGCGGCCAGACGCACGACTTCGAATCGCGCTACGTGGAGGGCCTCGTCGGGTCCTTCGCCGAGCATCCCGACCGGTACGCGGATCGTTCGCCGTCGCGGGATCCGCGGTCGGTGTCGGGTCCGGTGCTGATGTTGCAGGGTCTTGACGACCAGATCTGTCCGCCGGTGCAGGCCGACGAGTTCATGGCGGCCCTGGCCGGCAGCGGCATCCCGCACGCGTATCTGACCTTCGAAGGCGAGCAGCACGGGTTCCGCAAAGCCGACACGATCGAGGTCGCGCATGAGGCTGAGCTGTCGTTCTACGGCCAAATCTTCGGATTCACCACACCTGGGGTACCACAGCTGGGGTTGTCCGATTGATGGGTGAATCGCGCAGGCCGCCGGCCCTGCGGCCGGGTTCACGGGTGCGGGTGGTGGCCACGGCCGGGCCGATCCCACCCGGACTGCTCGACACCGGCGTCGGCCTGCTGCGCTCGTGGGACCTGGACGTGTCGGTGGCGGCCGGCATACTCGACGTACATCCGGAGTTGCCTTACCTGGCCGGACCGGACGCGGCCCGCGCGGCCGGGCTGACCGACGCATGGTGCGACCCGGACGTGGACGGGGTGCTGTGCGCGCGCGGCGGCTACGGCTGCACCCGCATGCTGGACCTGCTCGACTGGGACGCGATGGCCCGCGCGAGCGCCGCGACCGGGCCCAAGGTGTTCGCAGGCTCCAGCGACGTCACCGCGATCCACCACGGCCTCAACACCCGCCTCGGCGTGGCCACCCTGTTCTCGCCGATGATCGCCAGCACCGCGTTCACCGAGGACCCGGTCGCCGCCGACCGGCTGCGCAGGGCCCTGTTCGACCCGACCCCGCCGGAGCCGATCACCACGGCCGCCGCGGGCGCGCTGGCCGGCGGGAAGGCCCGAGGGATCACCTTCGGCGGCAACGCCAGCCTGCTCGCCGCCATCCTGGGCTCGCCCTACGCGGACCCGCCGCCACCAGGGGCGATCCTGTTGCTGGAAGATGTCACCGAGGAGCCCTACCGGCTCGATCGGATCATCACCCAGCTGGCTCGTGCAGGCTGGTTCGACCGGGTGGCCGGCATCGCGCTGGGCTCCTGGACGCAGTGCGGCGACCTCGATGATGTGCGGGCGCTGATGGTCGACCGGCTGGGCGGGCTCGGCGTGCCGGTCGGCTGGGAGCTCGGGTTCGGGCACTGCCCCGGCCAGGCCACCGTCCCGCTCGGGGTCGAGGCCGAACTGGACGCCGACGCCGGCACCCTCACGATTGTCTGACCAGCAGCCCGGCCGCGGCGATCGCGACCATCGTGTCGGCCCGGCCCCGGTGGTGCGCGCGGCGACCGGCCGCGGCGAACCCGATCACCAGGTCGAGCAGGTCGGTGACGTCGAGGTCGGCACGGATCGTGCCGGTCCGCTGCGCCCGCGCCAGCAGCCCCCCGAGTACGGCGAGGAATTCGGCGCGCATCGGGTCGGGTACCAGCAGCGGGCCGGTGTCCATGGCGTCGCAGAGGGCCTGGTTGAGCGCGACCTGCCGGGCCAGCCGTACGAAGAAGTCGAGGAAAGCCCCGCCGGGATCGTCGGCTTCGGTGGCGGCGCGGGCGTCGGCGGTGAAGGCCACGATCCGCTCCAGGATGACCGCCGCGAACAGGGCCTGCCGGTCCGGGAAGTGCCGGTAGACGGTACCGACCCCGAGGCCGGCCGCGTGCGCGATCGCGTCGAACGACACCGCGGCCCCGTCGGCCGCGAGCAGGTCGCGGGCGGTGGCGAGCACGAGTTCGCGGTTGCGGCGCGCGTCCGCGCGCAGTGGCTTGTCGGGCAACACGCCCTCCTTGCTAAACGGAACCAGCTCTCCGTATAGTTCGCGACGAACCGGAGAGACCTCTCCGAATGTACCCGGAGGTGCGGAATGAGCGAGGCACGCAGCGCCCGCGAGGTGGTCGAACTGATGCGGGCCGGCCGTTACGGCGAGGACGGCGCCCAGTTCGCGCCCGACGCGGTCTACGAGACGCCGTTCGGCCTGCCGGGCGCGCCGCGCCGGTTCGAGGGAATCGACGCGATCAACGCGCACTTCGCCGCCCGCCTTGCCGACCCGCTCGCCGCGGCCATGGCCACCCTCGACGTCACCGAGCGCACCGCGACCGTGCACGACACCGACGACCCTGGTGTCGTGGTGTTCGAACTGGCGATGGCCGGCACCTCGAAGACGACCGGCGAGCCGTTCCGGTTCACCGCGAGCCTGGGAGTGCTGACCGTGCGGGCGGGCCGGATCACGCACTGGCGGGACTTCCCCAACTTCGTCGGCGCCGCCGAGACCACCGGCGCCCTCCCCACCCTGGCCGCGATGCTCACCGGGGCATAGCCGGCTCGTCGGCCGGACGCCAACAGGTCGCACCGACACTAGGCTGGCGAGATGACAGGCGAACGGGTCGTGCTGGTGACCGGCGGCGCGAGCGGCATCGGCGCCGGCCTGGCCCGTGGTTTCGCCGCCGAGGGCGACCGGGTGCTGGTGGTCGACGTCAACGACGCCGACGGCCACCAGGTCGCCGACGAGATCGGCGGCGCGTTCTGTCACGCCGACGTGTCCGATCTGGACGCGAACCGCGCCGCGGTGGCGCAGGCGGTGTCGACGTTCGGTGGCCTGGACGTGGTCTGCCTCAACGCCGGGGTCGGTGGTGGCACCGGCATCGACGCCAACTTCGACCGCGACACCTATCACCGCACGGTCGGCATCAACCTCGACGGCATGGTCTACGGCGCGAACGCGGCCCTGCCCGCGTTGCGGGAACGCGGCGGCGGCGCGATCGTGATGACCTCCAGCATCGCCGGGATCGCGCCGGCGGTGGACCTCTACTACTCGACGGCCAAGCACGCGGTGATCGGGTTCATGCGGTCGCTGTCGATGGTGCTGACCCGGGAGCCGATCACGGTCAACGCGATCTGTCCCGGCTTCGTCGACACCCCGCTGATCGCGCCGGCCCGCGACGCGCTGATCCAGCATGGGCTGGGGATGCTGCGACCGGCCGAGGTGGCGGAGGTGGTGTTGGCGATCGTCGCGGGCGGGCAGACCGGGCAGGCGTGGGAGGTCCAGGCCGGCCGCCCCGCAGAACCGATCGAGTTCCGCACGGTCACGCTGAGCCGAACCTGACCCCGATCCCGGTGCTCGCGTCCACGTTCACATACGCGGCGCGCAACCGGTCCTGCGCGTCCTTGTCCAACCCGAGGTGATCAAGGCCCAGTAGCGCGGCGCCGGCGATGGGCGGGACGTCGACGACGCCGATCTGCGCGGCGGGCGCCTGCGCGTGCACGTGGTCGGCGATGCCGTTGATCAGCCGCGCGTTGCGGGCCATCAGCATGCCGCCGCCGAGGACGAGTTCGGTGTCAAGGCCGGTGAGGTCCAGTCGCCGCATGGCGACCAGCGCCATCGACGCGATCTCCTCGGCCAACCGGTCGACCAGGTTCACCGCGACCGTGTCCCCCGCGTCCGAGACGGAGAACAGGACGTAGGTGAGGCGGATCAGGTCGTCCTCGTCGATCTCGCCGAGGTGGATGCCGATGGCGACATCGGTCGCGGACGAGCGGCCGAAGTAGTCGGCGACCGCGCCGGCCAGCGCGGTGGGTTCGCCTCGGCCGTCCTCGGCGCGCATCGCCCACCACATCACGTCGAGGCCGATGTCAAGGCCGCCGCCCCAGTCGCCGGTGAAGCGGCCCAGCGCGAGGTAGCGGGTGAGTTCGCCGTTGGGTGCGACGCCGACGCAGTTGATCCCGGCCCCGCAGGTGACCCCGACGCCCCAGGGGCGTTGGGTGCCGGCCCGCAGCACCGCGAAGGTGTCGTTGCCGACCCGGGTGGTGCGGCTCCAGCTGCGGGTGTTGAGTTCCTGGGCGAGCCGTTCCTCCTCCTGCGGGAGGTCGACGCCGGCGATGAACGCCGAGGTGTGTTCGGCGATCAGGCCGCCAGGGTCGATTCCGGCCTGCCGGGCGACCATGCCGACCAGGTCGTCCAGCACCACTTTCGAGGTTTCGAACCGGTGCTGTTCGGCCGAGGTGCCGGGTCCCCGTGCGCTGCCCAGGACGGACCCGTCCGGGCCGACGAGGACCACGTCGGTCTTGCTGTTGCCGCCATCTATTGCCAGCACCGCGGCGGGTGCCGTCCCCGTACTCACGAAAACCCTCCCTGAAGATCCCTGGCTGTCACGGTTGGTCGGGGCGTCCCCTCACGACGCCCCGTCCACCCAGGGCAGGTAGGTGTGGTTCTCCGCGAGCAACCGGTCGGTCAGCTGGTTGGCGATGTCGATCTGGCCGACCAGCGGGTGCGCGAGCAGGGTCCGGAACACGCGGTCGCGGCCGCCGTGGATCGCGGTCTGCACGGCGAGTTCCTCGTAGGCGCTGACGTGCGCGGTCAGGCCGGCGTAGAGCGGGTCGAGCGGGCTGATCGGTTCGGCGATCGGGCCCTGCGCGGTGATCCGGGCCGGTACCTCGATGACGGCGTCGTCGGCGAGGAAGGGCAGCGAGCCGTTGTTGCGCAGGTTGACCACCTGCACGTCGCCGGTGTCGGCGACGAGCGAGGCGAGCAGGGCGACCGCGGCCTCGGAGTAGAAGGCGCCGCCGCGTTTGGCCAGCAGCTCCGGCTTGTGGTCAAGAGCCGGGTCGGCGTACATGTCGAGCAGTTCCTTCTCGTACCCGGCGACGACCTCGGCGCGGGTCGGTTCGCCGCGCTGCTCGCCGACAACGTTGTCGTGGGCGTAGTAGTAGCGCAGGTAGTAGGACGGGACGACGCCCAGTTCGCGGATGACCTCGACCGGGAGGCCGATGTCCTCGGCGATGTAGTCGCCGTGTTCCTCCAGCAGCCTGGGCAGGACGTCCACACCGTCGAGCAGGACTTCGCGTTCCCAGCTCAAATGGTTGAGGCCGACGTGGCCGAGTTGGATCCGGTTCGGGTCGACGCCGAGTTTCGCGGCGAAGCGCCGTTGGAAACCGATGGCGACGTTGCACAGGCCGACCGCGCGGTGCCCCGCGTCGAGCAGGGCGCGGGTGACGATGCCGACCGGGTTGGTGAAATCGACGATCCACGCGCCGGGTTCGGCCAGTTTGCGGGCCCGCTCGGCGATGTCCAGGACGACCGGCACGGTCCGCAGCGCTTTGGCGAACCCGCCGGCACCGGTGGTTTCCTGCCCGATACAGCCGCAGGTGAGCGGCCAGGTCTCGTCGCGGTGCCGGGCGGCCTGGCCGCCGATGCGCAGTTGCAGCAGCACCGCGCCCGCGCCTTCGAGGCCGTCGTCGAGGTCGGTGGTGGCGCGCACGGTCGCGGGATGGCCCTGGGCGGCCATGATCCGTGCGGACACGCCGCCGACGCGGTCGAGTCGGTGTTCGTCGGGGTCGACGAGGACGAGTTCCTCCACCGGGAGGGTGCCGGCGAGGCGGGCGATGCCGTCCACGAGTTCGGGTGTGTACGTGGAGCCACCGCCAACGACAACGAGCTTCATACGTGCCCATCCTGTTCGGTAGCGCCGACCGCGACCTTGGGTGTGTTCGCGTCGGCGGTGGCCACATGGCAGGCCGCGGAATGGTTGATGCCCAGCAGCCTCGGTTCCGGGGTGACGTGCTCGCAGATCTGCACCGCGAGCGGGCACCGGGCGCGGAACCGGCAGCCCGGTTTGGGGTTGATCACCTTCGGCGGTTCGCCTCGGTCGGTCTGCGCGGTGACGCTCAACGGCGCGCGGGGGTCCGGGACCGCGGAGAGCAGCAGTTGGGTGTAGGGGTGTTTCGGGTTGTGCAGAACGTCTTCGGTGGGGCCGGTCTCCACGATGTTGCCGGCGTACATGATGACCAGCCGGTCGGAGACGTAGCGGGCGCTGGCGATGTCGTGGGTGATGTAGAGCAGCGACACACCCTCTTTTTCGCGCAGGTCCGCCATGAGGTTGAGCAGCCCGATCCGGATCGACACGTCCAACATGGACACTGGTTCGTCGGCCAGGATCAGTTTCGGTTTCGCGGCGAGCGCCTGGGCGAACCCGACGCGTTGCCGCTGCCCACCGGAGAACTCGTACGGGTACTTGTTGAGTACCTCGTGCGCCGGGGTCAGCCCGACCTGGTTGAGCACTCGTTCCGCTTCGGCCGCCCGGCCTGCCGCGTCGAGTTCGGGTCGGTGCAGGATCAGAGTGCGCATGATGCCGTGCGAGATCCGGTGCGCCGGGTTGAGCGAGGCGAACGGGTCCTGGAACACCATGGGCACTTCGCTGCGGTAGCCGAGCACGTCCTTGCGGCCACGCAGCGACGACAGAGGCTTGTCGCGGAAGTAGATCTCGCCGGAGGTCGGTTTGTAGACCATGGCCAGCAGCCGGGCGATGGTGGATTTGCCGCTGCCGCTCTCGCCGGCGAGCGCGACGATCTCGCGTTCGTTGATGACGAGGTCGGCGTTGTCCACCGCGTGCAGGTTGCTGCGCGAGAACAGGTTGCCGATGGTGAAGTGCCGGGTCAGTTTCTCGGTTCGCAGCAAAGGAACCGGAGTGTCCTTTTCGGATTCAGACATGCACCTCACCCTTCACGTTCTCGTGCAACAGGCACCGCACCAGCACGTCGCCGACCGGGTAGAGGTCGGGTTGGGTGTGGTGGCAGCGCGGCATCACCACCGGGCAGCGCGGCGCGAACCGGCAGCCGGGCGGTGGGTCGAGCAGTGCGGGCGGGTTGCCGGGGATGCCGGTCATGTGCACGCGCGGGCCGCGGATCGACGGGAACGCCTCCAGCAGGCCCTTGCTGTAGGGGTGCGCGGGCGAGTCGAACACGGCGCGGGTGGTGCCGACCTCGGCGATCTGCCCCGCGTACATGACGGCGAGCCGGTCGGAGAAGTGGCTGACCAGCGACATGTCGTGGGTGACGAAGATGACCGCGAACCCGAGCTGCTGTTGCAGTTCCTTGATCTGCACCATCAGCGACCGCTGCGCGACCACGTCGAGCGCGGAGGTGGGTTCGTCCATGATGATCAGTTCCGGGGTGAACAGCAGCGCCATCGCGATCATGGCGCGCTGCCGCATGCCGCCGGAGAGCTGGTGCGGGTAGCTCTTCACGTGCACCGGGTCGATCCCGACCAGCCGCATTACCTCGGCCGAGCGTTGCTTGATCTTGTCCTTGGACCAGTTCTGGTGCGCCTTGATCGCGTCCTTGAACTGCGCACCAATGGTTTTCACCGGGTTGAACGCGTTCATCGCGGACTGCATGACGACCGAGAGGTCCTGCCAGCGCGACGCCGCGAGCAGTTTGTCGGTCAGGCCGACGAGGTTGCGGCCCTTGAAGATGACCTCGCCGCCGGTGATCGCGGCGGGCGCGGTGAGCAGTTGCGCGATCGCGAACAGCAGCGTGGACTTGCCGCACCCGGATTCGCCGACGATGCCGAGGAATTCGCCGTCGGAGAGGTCGAAGCTGACGTGGTCGACCGCGCCGACCGAACCCTGCGCGGTCGCGTAGTCGACGACCAGGTCGTTGACCTCAAGAATGGGCGCGCTTGACACGGATCCTCCGAACCGGGCGTAGGGCGGGGTTGCTGATCTCGTCGAAGGCGTTGTTCAGCAACGCGAACGCGGTGCCGAGCGCGGCGACGCACAGACCGGGGACGGTCGCCCACAGGTACTGGCCGGTTTGCAGCGCTTCGTTGTTCTGCGCCCAGTAGAGCATCGTGCCCCAGTCGACGCTCTGCGTGTTGCCCAAGCCCAGGAACTCAAGGCCGGCCGCGGTGAGCACCGAGTACAGCGCGGCGGAGAGGAAGTTCGCGACGATCAGCGAGATCATGGTGGGCAGCAGTTCGAACACGATGATGTAGGAGCGGCGTTCGCCCCGGACCTTCGCGGCCTGCAGGAAGTCCCGGTTGCGCAGCGAGAGCGCCTGCGACCGCAACTGCCGGGCGCCGTAGGACCATCCGGTGACGACCAGGACGATGACCAGCACGACCAGGCTGTGCGAGTTGGCGTAGGCGGCGATCACGATGACCAGCGGCAGGGTCGGAATCACCAGGAACACGTCGGTGAACAGATTGAGCACGTCGTCGACGAGGCCGCCGACGTAAGCGGCGGTGACCCCGACCAGCACCGAGAGCACCGTGGCGATCAGGCCGGCGACGACGGCGATGATCAGCACCGGCCGGGCGCCCCACACGACCTGGGCCAGAATGTCCTGGCCGTAGGCGGTGGTGCCGAGCAGGTGCGCACCGCTGGGGCCTGCCGAGCGCGCGTAGACCTCGGCGTTGGGGTCACCGGGGAACACCCACTGCGGGATGATCGCCATCAGCACGAACAGGCCGAGCAGGATCGTGCCGGCCATGGCCTTGCCGTTGGAGCGGATCGCCCGGAACAGGCCACCGCCGCCGCGACGCGGCCGGTCGGGCACGTCGACGGTGGGTGGTTGGGGCGTCTCGCCGGCGGCAGGAACGTCACCGACGCCGGCGGACGTGATGGGGGTCGCCACGCTTCTACCTCGCACTCCGGGTTCGGGGGTCGAGCAGTGCGGTCGCGACGTCGGCGAGCAACACCGCGAGCAGTACCGCGACGGTGATCAGCAGGAACAGGCACTGCATGAGCGGGAAGTCCTCGTTCTGCACGGCCTGGATCAGCTGGAAACCCACACCTGGGTAGTTGAAGACGTCCTCGACCAGCACCGAGCCGCTGACCACGAAACCGAGCGACATGGCGAAACCGGTGAGGTTGGGCAGGATCGAGTTGCGCGCCGCGTAGTCGATCATGATGCGGCGGGACGGGAGGCCTTTGGCGCGGGCCATCCTGATGTAGTCCTCGGCCAGCGTGGTGACCATGGTGTTGCGCATGGTCAGTACCCAGGTGCCGATCGAGGTGATCAGGATGGCGGCGGCGGGCAGGAGGGCGTGTTGGACGGCGTTGCCGATGAACGCCGCGTTGAACCCGACGTCGATGCCGGGGTCCACGCCGAGCGCGACCGGCAGCCACGGGTTGACCTCGGCGAACAGGATGATCAGCATCATGCCGACCCAGAAGTAGGGCAGGCCGGTGCCGACCACGAACAGCGGCGGCAGGATGCTGTCGGCTTTGCCGCCGCGCTTCCACGCGGCGATGGCGCCGATGCCGGTGCCGACGATGAAGGCGATGAACGTGGTGACGCCGACCAGGATCAGCGTCCATGGGATCGCGGCGCCGACGATCTGCGCGACCGGTTGGAAGGACTGCACGGACACCCCGAAGTTGAGGGTGAACGTGTTGCCGAGGTAGGTGATGTACTGGCCGAAGATGCTCTGGCCGGTGTTGATGCCCAGCGACACCTCGATGGCCTTCAGCGTGGACTGCGAGATGTGGCCGTGGAAGCGGGCCATGATCGCGGTGGCCGGCGAGCCCGGCATCAGGCGCGGGATCAGGAAGTTGATGGTCAGGGCGGCCCACAGGGTGAGCACGAAGAACCCCAAGCGGCGGAGTAGATACCTCACGGTTTTCTCCTGTTACTCACCCTGCGAACCTCATCCCTGATTCAACAACGTCAACGCTGTCAACAATGTCAAAGCTGTCAACGCTGACCTGACTGGCTTACTTGGGTTGCAGGTGCAGCAGTACCTGGCCCATGTCCGGGTAGGCGTAGGCGGCGGGCAGCGCGTACGGGTTGTCCTGGGTCGGCCAGCCGGAGATGTTGCTGGTGTCGTACTGGAACCAGTCGACATCCTCGGTCACCGGGATGATCGGCACCTGCTTGAGCATGACCTGTTCCAGCTGACCCATGATCGACTTCTGGGTGGCCGGGTCGGTGGTGGACCCGTACTGGTTGAGCAGCTGGTCGGTCTGCGGGTTGTTGTAGCGCTCGAAGTTGGTGGTGGCGTTCTGCCCGATCGGCGCGGTGTTGCCCGAGTAGAGCCATTCCCGCATCTCGTAGTACGGGGCCGGTCCGATCTCGGTCTCGGCGTTGTAGGCGAGGTCGAACTTGCCGCTGTAGAGCCGGTTGTAGTAGTCGTCGTTGGACAGGTTGATCGGGTCCAACTCGACACCGGCGGCCTTGGCGCTCTGCACCGCGGTCTGAATGGCGGCGACCCAGTCGGTGTAACCCGACTCGTTGATCACGTTGTAGGCCAGCCGGTGGCCCGACGCCGACACCCAGATGCCGTCCGAGCCCTTGTGGTAGCCATCGCCCTGCAACAGCGACGCGACCTTGTTCGGGTCGTACTTGTAGTCGTTGTCGGCCTTGGCGGTCGGGTCGATCCACTGGTTGAACGTCGGGGTGACGATGCCCATCTGGTTGGCGGCCGGCTCATAGCCGTACTCACCGACCTGCGATGCCTTGTCCCGGTCGATCGCGTAGGCCAGCGCCTGGCGCACCACCGGGTCGTCGAGTCCGGCGACGGTCTCGTTCGGGAACAGCGAGACCTGCGCGAC
>DASYBO010000319.1:0-2065 GCA_036500685.1 Pseudonocardiaceae bacterium
TCCGGAACATCGTCATGCCCGGCGCGCGCATGCAGAAGATCGTGGTGACGAAGTTCACCGCACCGAGGATCGTGCCGAAGCCGGACAGCGCGAGACCCATGATCCACAGGTCGGCGCCGACTCCCGGCGAGCTCGCCGCGCTGGTCAGCGGCGCGTAGGCGTACCAGCCGAAGGCGGCCGAGCCGCCCGGCGCGAGGAAGCTCGCGAACAGGATCAGGCCGCCGAAGGCGAACAGGTAGTAGCTGAGCAGGTTCAGCCGCGGGAACGCCACGTCGGGCGCGCCGATCTGCAGCGGCATGAGCTCGTTCGCGAACCCGACGAACAGCGGGGTCGCGAACAGCAGCAGCATGATCGTGCCGTGCATGGTGAACAGCTCGTTGTAGATCTGGTCCGACAGGAAGTTGCTGTTAGGCGACAGCAGCTGGATGCGGATCAGCAGCGCCATGATGCCGGCGCCGAGGAAGAACACGAACGACGTGACCAGGTACATGTGCCCGATGATCTTGTGGTCCGTGGAGGAGAGCCAGCCGGCCAGCACCGAGCCCTTGCGCTCGGTCTTCGCGGCGCGTTCGACCGCGCGGCGCGCGGCCGGGTTTTCGAGGGTCGTCACTGGGTGCTCCCTGAAGCCGTCTTCTGGACCGCCTGCTGCTGGCTGATCCAACTCTGGAACTGCGCAGGAGTCACGACCTTCAGCGTGAACAGCATCCTGCTGTGGTAGAGGCCACACAACTCGCTGCAGTGCCCGATAAAGGTGCCGGTCTTCGTGGCGGTGATCGAGAAGTGGTTCGGGTGGCCGGGGATGACGTCCCGCTTGAACAGGAACTCGGGCACCCAGAACGCGTGGACCACGTCCGGCGAGGTGAGGTTGAAGTTGACCGACTCACCAGCCGGGATTTCGAGCAGGGGCAAGGCGGCCTGGTTATGCGCGTCCGTCAGGTTCGGGTTCCACATGGCTCCGTCGGTGTTCACACCGTACTGCGGGTAGCCGAACGCCCAGGACCACTGGAAACCAGTCACGTTGACCGTCACCCCCGGCTTGGCCGGGGTCGAGTCGATCGTGTTCTCGTCCTTGGCGGTGTAGTAGAAGAGCACCGCGATAAGGACGAACGGCACAATCGTGTACAGGATCTCGATCGGCATGTTGTACCGGACCTGCGGCGGGAGTTTGTCACCGCGCTTGCGGTGGAAGACCACCGCCCAGAGGATCAAGCCCCACACCATGGCTCCGACGGCCAAGCCGGCGATCCACGAACCCTGCCAGAGGGACAGCGTGATCGCGCCCTGCTTGGTAATCGGGTCGGGGAAACCCATGCGGGTGAAGGTGTCATTCGGCGAGCACCCGGCGAGGGCGAGCAGCAAGACAGCGAGCGCACCGACGCGCACCGCGTTGGCCCGGCGGCTGCGCGGGGCTCGCGTGCGCTGTCCAGTGCCACGCGGTCCAGTGCCGCGCCCGCCTGGCGCGGCCCGGCGAATCAGAGTCAAAGGAGCGCCTTCCCAAACAACGTCGCCCGGTCGCCTGTTATCTCCCTCAGGCACCGGTCTCCGGTCTTCTACAGCGTGTCGTGCAAACAGTATCGCGCGCCACCACGGGTTCGCAGGGGGACCCCCGCCGTTCGGCGCGGTTCGGCGGGAACCATAGGGCGCGAGTTGAAGTCGCGACGGTGTTTTCGGCGCCAGAGCGGGAAACAACCCGGCCTGAGCGGGCCTCTTTTGCGCATTCATGGGGGTAATCGGGTGGCGGTGGGGGCACTATGGACGTGTGAGAGGCACCTCGTGAGCCGCGCGCCCTGGCGTGGGCGGCCCGCCGGACGGCACGCCGCCCCCGCGCGCGGGCGGAACAAGGCCGGCGCCGACGGCCAGTCCGCGCCGCCCGAGGCCGCACCGCCCTCTGCCGCACCGCCAGGACAACCGCCGTGGGCCGTCGCGTCGGCCCCAGTTGGGCTGTTCGGCGCGCCGACGATGGCCGACGCCCCGGCCGCGCCGCTGGTCTCGCCGGTAACCGATGCCGCGCGGGCGGCGGTGGCCGAGTCGGCGGCCGACCTGCCCGGCCACGTTCCCGCGGGCA
>DASYBO010000320.1:0-5335 GCA_036500685.1 Pseudonocardiaceae bacterium
GTCGGTGCCTTCCCGCGTCGCCTCGGCGAACCCCGGTTCGCCGAGGCGCAGCCGTGCGGCCTGCTCGTACTGGTCGCGGCGGAGGGCCAGGTCCGCGATTCCGACGAGTATCTGCGCGATCAGCGTCGCGTGTCCTGCCTCGCACGCCGCCTCGTAGGCCGCAACGCGGTGGGCGCGGGCCTCGCCGAGATCCTCGGCAAGGTAGCCGAGCAGGTCATGGGTTGCCGCGCGGATGTTCGTCCGCTCCGCGTCCGCGCCCAGCGTCGTCGTTGCCACGCCGAGTTGCCGGTACGCCTCCTCGGCGTCGCCGCGCCACCGAGCCAGCCCGGCCTTGGACAAGGCCAGATCGGCCAGCGCGTCGGGCCAGGTGACGAGCTCAGCGCACCGTTGCGCCTCGGCTATGGCGGCCGCGCTGGTGTTCTCGTCGCCCAGTAGCCAGTACAGCCGAGCCTGACGTGAGCGCATCCGGATGACGTCGTCGATCGAACCGACTTCGGTGGCGACCGTGATCGCCGGTAGCTCCGAGTGACGGTCAATCGGGCAACCGTGTACACATGGTGACTCACATGCCGATAGGCGGACTGCCGATTCTTGGAGTTTTCTTGTAGAACTGGCAATAGTGAATTGTGATTCCGGGTGAATACGTGAATAACCGCGCACGACTTTTGCGTGGATAGATTGCCTGCGCTCTGCTCGGGATCGACCATATGGTGTTGGTTATCTCCGACCACCAACACCATGCGTTCGGTGACTCTGCCACGAGGGCAACGAGGAGAGTGTCGATGAGAGCGTGGAAAACCTGGACCACGGGCTTCGCCCTGGTCGCATTAGCGTTCGGCGGGATCGCATTGAGCCCGGATGCCAGCGCTGATGCAGGCTCTGCTGCCGGCCTCCACCCTGCAACGGGCGTCGGCTCCTGCACACTGAAAGGCTGGAACCCCAGCACCGACCCGGACGACGCCAAGAACCTGCCAGAAGGCCAACGTCCGCAGTCGTACAAACCAGACGACTACAACTGCAACGGCGCCGTTTTCGCCAAGCCGGGCGTCGAGTTCACGAAGTTCCCGCAGCCGCGCGACTTCCACATCACCAACAAGAACACCCCCAAAGCGGTTCGCAGCTGTGCGGGCTCGTTCTGCAGCACCACCATGCAGCCCGCGGAGCAGCCGACTCAGGCGACGAACGCGACCGCACCGTACTTCCCGCCCTTCACGCACTTCGTGATCATCGTGCGGGAGAACCACACCTTCGACGACTACCTCGGCGACTGCGCCACCACGATTCAGGCCGGCTGCAACGGCCAGGTGCAGGGCACGAACCACGTCAGCTCGGTTCCCGCCCTGCACGCGCTGGCGAAGAACTACGCGCTGATGGACTCCTACAGCACCGGCACGCAGCCGCCGAGCGGTCCCAACCACTGGTGGTTGTTCTCCGGTCAGTCGGCGTCCAGTTCGCAGCAGCAGTCCTACCCGACCGCAGGCGGCACCGAGTACGACCGCTTCCTGCAGGGCGCGAGCGGGCCGCCCGGAGAAGGCACCAACCCGTGCACGGCGCAAACCGGGACCGGCAGCGGTGCCGGGCCGATCACGTTCGTCACCAACGGTGACATCTACTGGATGGTCACCAGCGGCAGCGGCTACTGGCGCAACCCGGCCACCGGCAAAGTCGAAGTACTGCCGACCAACCGCCCCGGCACGAACATCCCGGAGGAACTGCACTCCAACGAATACACCTGCGCAGGCCAGAGCATCTCGGACACCGTGGTCGGAAACGACTTCACGAACTTCGTGAGCACCAACGGCCTGCCGACGTACTCCTACGTCGAGCTGTTCAACGACCACCCCGGTACGTACCAGGACATCCCGACGAACGACTCCACCACCAACCAGATCGTCAGCTCGATCATGGGCAACTCGTCGTACAAGGACAACACCATGATCGCCATCACCGAGGACGACACCCAGAACGGCAACAACGGACCGGACCACGTGAGCAACACCTACCGCGTGCCGACCGTCGTCGTCGCCTCGCCGACCTACATGAAGCAGCACTACGTCACGCATGTCGCGTACAACACGAACAACGTGCTGGCCGCGATGGAGCGCGTGGCGAACAACGTGCACCCAGGGATGATCGCCCCCAACGACGGTCTCGGCCTCTCGACGTTCCCGATGACCACCAACGACCAGTCGGCCCTCGGTGACCCACTGGAAGATCTCTGGATACAGGGCGCCACCCCACTGACCGCTGCGGCATCGGCCACACCGACAACCGGTAACGCACCACTGGCCGTGAACTTCACCGGATCGGCCCAGGGTGGCACGGCTCCCTACACCTACAGCTGGAATTTCGGTGACGGGGGAACAAGCACAACACAGAACCCCAGTCATACGTACGCGAACGCCGGGACCTACACCGCACAGCTCACCGTCACCGACAGTGCGAACCCGGCCGTCACGGCGACCGCGAACGCGACGGTCACCGTGAGTGCGGTCGGCAATCCGTTGACGGCGAGTGCGTCGGCGACACCGACATCGGGCCAGATACCGGTCAACGTGAGCTTCACCGGCACCGCGACCGGTGGCACCCCGCCGTACTCCTACAGTTGGAACTTCGGCGACGGCACCACCAGCACCGTGCAGAACCCCACGCACACCTACAACACCGTCGGTACCTTCAACGCGAGCCTGACCGTCACGGACAGTTCCGGGAAGACGGCCTCGTCCAGCGTGAGCATCTCGGCGGATCCGGTCGCGGGCACCGCGCCCGGTGCACCGACCGCGCTGGCCGCGGCCGGCGGCAACAGCCAGGTCGCACTCAACTGGCAGGCGCCGGCGAACAGCGGTGGCGTGAACATCACGTCCTACCGGGTCTACCGCGGCACCAGTCCGGGCACGGAGACGCTGCTGACCAGTGGCGGCTGCGCGAACCTCGGCTCGGTGCTCACCTGTACCGACACCGGTCTGACCAACGGTCAGACGTACTACTACAAGGTCACCGCGGTGAACGCCATCGGTGAGAGCACACAAAGCAACGAAGCCAGTGCCACCGCGGCCGCGAGCACCTGTACGGCCGCGCAGCTGATCGGCAATCCCGGCTTCGAGAACGGCACCACCAGCGCACCGTGGACCGCCGACTCCGGGGTCATCTACAAGGGCACCGGTGAGCCACCGCATTCGGGCAGTTGGGATGCCTGGCTCGACGGTTACGGCACGACGCACACGGACACGCTGTCGCAGTCGGTTTCGTTGCCAAGCGGTTGCGCCAACTACAACCTCAGTTTCTGGTTGCACGTCGACACGGCGGAAACCAGTACGACAACCGTCTACGACAAACTCTCCGTACAGGTGCTCAACAGTGCGGGCACCGTGCTGAGCACGTTGCACACGTATTCCAACCTTGACCACGTCACGGGATACGCGCAGCACAGCTTCAACCTCGCGCCTTACGCCGGCCAGAACGTCACGCTCAAGTTCACCGGCACCGAGGACTTCGAGCTCCAGACGTCGTTCGTGCTGGACGACTTCGCGCTCAACGTGAGCTGATCCGCCCAACGTGGCCGGTCGAGCGGCAGCGCTCGACCGGCCACCGAGGTCGCGCTGTCACCTGGACCGTCCGTGTTAGGTCCGCGTTATTTTTACTATTGACTAAGCTTAATTCGGCGCGCGTAGCTTTCCTCCGTCGCTTCAGCATTGACGAGAAGGAGTTGCGATGCGGCTAGAGCGCTTACGTCGCCAGGCTGAGAAGCTGAGGCTTCCCGGCCGGCGTCGACGGGTCACTCTGATCACAGCCGGTGTGTCCGCTGCCGCGCTTGTCGTGACCGGTACGGGGATCGGCCTCGCCGAGACCCAGTTCCTCCGGAACGACCAGGTGGGCCAGACCACTCACCAGGGTCAGGTCGTGTCGTCGGACCAGATCATCTCCCCCTACGGCACCCGCATGGTCATCGATCCCGGCAAGCTGATGTCCTCCGTGATCAGCCCGGACGGCACCCACATGGCCGCGTCGATCACCGACGGCGGCTACGCCATGGCCATCGTGGACGCGAAGAACTGGACCGTCCAGCAGCTCATCGGCAACAACTCGGCCGCGAACGTGAAGATCCCGGGCAACGACGTCGGCCAGGAAGGTCCGACGTATTCGCCGGACGGCAAGTCGTTGTGGCTGGGCCAGTCCGACGGGTACCGCACGTTCACCGTCAACGCCGATGGTTCGGTCGCGAACCCCGGCTTCGTGTCCATCCCCGTTGTCAACGGCAAGCATGCGCTGGTGGGCAACGCGGTCTTCACCGCGGACGGTTCGACCGCGTACTCGGCCGTCAACGGCCAGAACCGCGTGGTCGCGATCAACGTCGCCACCGGTGCGATCACGCAGAGCTGGAACGTCGGCATCGCCCCGCGTGACCTCGTGCTGGTCGGCGGCAAGCTGTACGTGAGCAACGAGGGCGGCCGCCTCGCTCAGCCGGGCGACACGACGATGAACTCCTACGGCACCCAGGTACCCGCCAACGGGGCCACCGGTGCCAGCACCACCGGCACGGTCAGCGTCATCGACACCGCCAACACCGGCGCGAACGTCAAGAGCGTCACCGTCGGCCTGCACCCGACCGCGGTGTATGCCAACAACGGAGCCGTTTTCGTCACCGACACCGCGTCCAACGACGTGTCGGTCATCGACTCCACCAAGGACGCCGTCGTGCAGACCATCGCCACGCAGCCCTGGTCGGAGGCGACGGTCGGTTACGAGCCCACCGCGGTGACCCTGACCAGCGGCGGTCGACTGCTGGTGACCCTGGGTCGTGCCAACGCGATCGCGGTGTACAAGTACACCTCGGCGCAGACGCCTGCCGTCTATGTCGGTCTGCTGCCGACGGACTACTACCCGTCCGAGATCGAGACGGCCGGCAACCAGATCATCGTCTCCGACACGCGGGGTATCGACGCCCGCCGCTCCGCCGGTCCCGCGCACGGCACCCACGACACCACGTCCAGCGTCGACCACTTCACGATGCCCGACGACGGCGTGATCAGGGCCCAGACGGTCAAGGTGTTCAACAACAACGGCTGGCACGGCGACGCGCTTGCCACCGCGTCCCCCGGCCACAAGGGCCAGCCGGTCGCGGTTCCGGTCAAGCTCGGTGACCCGTCGACGATCAAGCACGTGTTCCTGGTCGTCAAGGAGAACCGCACGTACGACCAGGTCTTCGGCGACCTGCCGCAGGGCAACGGCGACCCGTCGATGGTCAACTACGGCGAGAACGTCACGCCGAACCAGCACGCGCTGGCGGCCCAGTTCGGTCTCTACGACAACTTCTACGACGTGCCGACCAACTCCG
>DASYBO010000321.1:0-3016 GCA_036500685.1 Pseudonocardiaceae bacterium
CGAGGTGTACGCGATCGGCACCAACCGCGGCGCCGACTTCTTCCGTGAAGCAGGCGACGTGGACACCATGGGCGCGGTGCTCACCCTCGACGACGACAGCATCGCGCTCGTCTCCGGCACCCGCTACAACGCGGCAGGCTACGACGTGCGGATGGAACTGCTCGGGTCCGCCGACAGCATCTCCGTCGGCCTCGACCAGCAGTTGCCGCTCCGTTCGGCCGAAGCCGGCATCACCTGGCCGACCGGTCCCGCCCACCCCACGTTCATCGAGCGCTTCCGGGCCGCGTACGAAACCGAACTGCGCGCGTTCACCCAGGTCGTGGCAGGCGAGATCGCCAGCCCGTGCACGGTCCGCGACGCGCTCGAAGCCTTCTACGTCGCCGAGGCCTGCGAACTGTCTCGCCGCGAGCATCGCCCGGTCCGCGTCGACGAAGTCCGCAACTAACCAGTTGGTTAGGAAACTGCTAACTAACCGGTTGGTTGACGGTCTGGTTGTCAACCAACCGGTTAGTTGCTCGGGGCCTTCAGCTGTCGCGTGAGCTGGCCAATTCCCCGGCCAGCTTCGCGGCGGCGTCGCGCAGCAACGGCACGACTTCGTCCAACGAGATCAGCGACATCCGCGTCTGCGGCCCACTGATCGAGATCGCCGCCGACGATGTGGGTACCGCGACCGCGATGCAGTGCACGCCGAGTTCCTGCTCGCCGTCGTCCACCGCGTAACCCTGTTCGCGCACGGTCGCCAGTTCCGCGCGGAACGTCGCCAGGTCGGTGATCGTCCGCGAAGTCTTGGCCGGCATCCCCGCCCGCGACAGCAACTGGTCCACGTTGGCCACCGGCCACTCGGCCAACATCGCCTTGCCGACCGCCGTGCAGTGCACGTCGACCTGTCGGCCGACCTCGGTGAACATGCGCATCGCATGTGGCGACGGCACCTGCGCCACGTACACGACCTTGGCACCGTCCAGAATGGCCATATTGGACGTTTCGCCGACCGCTTCGGTGATCGACGCGAGATAGGGCCGCGCCCACGCACCCAGCGACCGCCCCGCCGTCTCGCCGAGTCGGATCAGTTTCGGCCCGAGGCTGTACCGGCGAGAAGGCTGCTGCCGCACGTAGCCACCGGCCAACAGCGTGCGCATGATCCGGTGAATCGTCGGCAGCGGCAGCCCCGACGACTCCGCCAACTGCGACAACGCCACCTCGCCGCCGGCATCCGCGAGGAGTTCGAGCAGCTCGAACGTGCGCTCGACGGACTGCACGCCCCCGCCGGAGCGACCTGCCGGGGTTGCCGGTGGCTGATTTTGGAAGTTAACCTCCACGATAAGGAAAAGTACCGGAAAACGGGGTGGATGCACATGTCCCAGGTCACCGTGCAGGGCGGTTCGGTGGAACGCGGCGACGAAATCCTCACGCCCGCCGCTCTCGCCTTTCTCGAAGATCTGCACCGCCGCTTCGCCGCCCGTCGCAACGAGCTCCTGGCCGCCCGCGCCACTCGCCGCCAGCGGATAGCCGAAACCGGCCGCCTCGACTTCCTCCCCGAGACCAGAGATGTCCGCGAAGCCGACTGGAAGGTCGTGGACGCTCCAGCCGACCTTCGCGACCGTCGCGTCGAGATCACCGGGCCGACCGAACGCAAGATGGCCATCAACGCGCTCAACTCCGGCGCCAACGTCTGGCTGGCCGACCTCGAGGACGCCAACACCCCGCACTGGCACAACGTCATCTCCGGTCAGGTCAACCTGGTCGACGCGGTACGCGGCACCATCGCCTTCACCTCGCCCGAAGGCAAGCACTACGCGCTGACTCCCGGCGTGCGTCCTGCCGTCCTGCTGCCCCGCCCACGTGGCTGGCACCTCAACGAACGGCATCTCCAGGTCGACGGGGAACCGATGGTCGGCGCCCTCGTCGACTTCGGTCTGTACGCGTTCCACAACGCCCGCGAACTCCTCGCCCGAGGGAGCGGCCCGTACTTCTACCTGCCCAAAATGGAGAGTCACCGCGAAGCGCGGCTGTGGAACGACGTCTTCATCATCGCGCAACAGGCTCTGGACATACCAGTAGGTACAATTCGCGCCACGGTCCTGATCGAAACCATCCCGGCCGCGTTCGAGATGCAGGAGATCCTCTACGAACTCCGCGACCACATCTCCGGCCTCAACGCGGGCCGCTGGGACTATCTGTTCAGCGTCATCAAGAACTTCCGCGACGCGGGAGAGAGGTTCATCCTGCCCGACCGCAACTCGGTCGGCATGACCGCGCCGTTCATGCGCGCCTACACCGAACTGCTGGTCAGCACCTGTCACCAGCGCGGCGCGTTCGCGATGGGCGGCATGGCCGCGTTCATCCCGAACCGCCGCGACCCCGAGGTGACCGAACAGGCGCTGGCCAAGGTCCGGGCCGACAAGCAACGCGAAGCGGGCGACGGGTTCGACGGTTCCTGGGTCGCGCACCCCGATCTGGTGCCGGTGTGCCGAGAGGTCTTCGACGCCGTCCTCGGCGACAACCCCAACCAGCTCACCAGACTCCGCACCGACGTCGCCGTCACCGCCGACCAACTGCTCGACATCGCCAGCACTCCCGGCGACGCCACCGAAGAGGGCGTGCGCAGCGCGGTCGACGTCGGCGTCCGCTATCTGGTCTCCTGGCTCAACGGCAACGGCGCGGCCGCGATCCACAACCTGATGGAAGACGCGGCCACCGCCGAAATCTCCCGTTCCCAACTCTGGCAATGGGTGCACAACAACGTCCGCCTCACCAACGGCGAACACGTCACCGCGGAGATGGTCCGCGCGGTCCTCGCCCAGACCAAGGCAACCCTCGCCGAGCAGAACGTGGCCCGCCTCGACGAAGCCTGCACCCTGTTCGAATCCGTAGCCCTCAGCGACCAGTTCGTCGACTTCCTCACCCTCCCCGCCTACGACCTGATCGACTGACGTGCTGACCCCGGCCGAAATCGACAGCTTCGTAGCCGCACTGTCCTCAGTGGACGAGGAAAGAGCCCGCAACTACCCCGGCG
>DASYBO010000322.1:0-10930 GCA_036500685.1 Pseudonocardiaceae bacterium
GTTCTCTCTCTTACGATGTAGAGAATACTACACAGACTCACCATCGAATGTCTACCCCAGCCACCATAGATTTTCTCTGAAATCGGCCGGACGCCTCGTCAGCCGGCCCCCTGCTGAGGCGAACGTGGTCGACCGGAACACGGACGGGGCCACCGCGCCGCGAAGGAGACCCACGCCGATGGCGCAGCGTCGACTGAGCAGGTGAGTCGGCGCCACAGGCCCCACCTGCGGAAACATCTCGCCGGCCCACGCGGCTCCCGAACCTTCGTTTACGACACCTATGGGCGATGCACTTGATCGCACGACTGTGAGTGCGCGGCGAGGAGCTCGCTGGTGTGTCGACGACTGGGAGCGGCCAGATCGGGCGGATCGAGTCGGCCAGTTGGATGCCCATGACGCAGAGCGGTGATGAACTCGGCCGGGATGTGAGGTGCGGGCACGAGGCCATGACGTGGGTCGAGGTAGGCGATCAGGAGAAGGTCCTCGCCGGAGTGTGTCTCGACTGCCGCTGCCCAGCCGTGGCGTTCGTCCCACACCAGGGCAAGCTCGCGGTGGGGGTAGCTGGGCAACCGTCCGTCCAGTGCCAGGTAGGCCGAGGCTGGGGCGGCGGTATCGATCATGGTCGATTCTTCGCCAATACCCAGGGCATGGGCTACAGCGGTCACATAGGCGCGTAGGTGGGTGGTGAAGACGTGCTCGTCGAGCCAGCAGTCGACCTCCCCGTAGTCAAGGGAATCGTCGAGGGTATCGAGGTCGCGGTGTCCGGCGTCGAGCACGGCGTCGACGTCAATCAGCATTGGATACTCCCGGGCTGGGTCGGCCTGTGGTTGCCGGGATCGGGACGAGGACGGGGGCTTGGGCAGGGCGGGCGGCACGCTGTGTATGGGTGCGCCTGCGGCGCGGTCGGTGCGTGAGAACGAGGTCACCGTGGGATGTGAATCACCCTGTTCGGGATCGCGTGCGACCCGCCCCGCCGACGAGCTGGGTGTGGATAAAGGGCATCACCTACCTGTGTTGTGCCGCAGGAAACTCCGGTCGGTTTTTTGAGGGCATCGGAGAGGAGACCTGCATCGCCTCCACCGGGGCTGTCGGCGGACGTCGAGGGCTGGTGCGGCTTTCCTCGCCCGCACCGCGCCCACCGTCGACCGCGGTGACATCCTCGGGTGTGGCGTGGCAGGCCGGGGTGGGGGGCTGGGCCACTGGGCGGCGATGAGAGCATCGAACTCGCTGCGTACCCACTCCTGATCAGCGCAGACCACGGCCAGGAACTCGTCCCACACCGCTTCTGTCGTATCTGACACACATGTTCGAGGCGTCATCGCTTCACCTCCCCGCCCCGTCATCCGCGCCGTCATTGCGACGGCGGCCCGTGGGTGGTCAGGCGTTGAGCTGCTTGGCCTGCGAGTGACCGCCATCGATACTGATCTTGCGGGGCTTGGCCTTCTCCGCGATCGGAATCCGCAGCGTGAGCACGCCCTGGTCATAGCCCGCGTTGATGTGCTCGGTGTCGAGGGTGTCCCCCAGGAACAGCTGGCGGGAAAATACGCCCAGCGGCCGTTCGGAGACCTGCATCTCGACGTTCTCGCCGCGCTCGACCGGACGACGTTCGGCCTTCACCGTCAGTACGTTGCGCTCCACGTCGAGCTCGATCGCGTTCGGGTCCACCCCGGGCAAATCGAAAGCGACCACGAACTGCTCACCGTCACGGTAGGCGTCCATCGGCATCGCCGAGGGGCGTGACCAGGTTCCCTGCGCGGTGCCGAACGCCTGCTGGGTCAACCGGTCGAGTTCCCGGAACGGATCAGTGCGCATCAACATCGTTCCACCTCCCAAGTTTGTTGTCTGGTGTCAACGCGCACCACAGTTCTATCATGTCACCGGTAGGACGACAAGTATTTAGTCATCGGAAGGACGACATGGAGGCTGGGGACACGGTCAGCTCAGACGAGCAACGTGACCACGCGCGACAGTGGCTGCTCACCCGAGCGGGCGTGGCGGCAGACACAGAGGGGGACGCAGGTGGGAACCAGACCGCGCTCACCGATCTCGGCCTGGTCAACCCCATCGTCCACCGCGCCCACACCGGTGGTGACAACGCGGAGGAGGGCGCGGACACCGACGCGGACACCGGTGTGGCGGACATGGTGGCCGCCCTCACGCTGCTGCGGCACCTACGAGACGAGCTAACCCGGTGGGAACCCCAACTCATCGCCGCCGCCCGCGCCGCCGGAGCCAGCTGGGTCCAACTCGCGCCCGCGCTCGGCGTAGCCAGCCGACAAGCCGCCGAACGCCGCTACCTACGACTACGCCCGGATGACACCGGCCTCACCCACACCGGCGAACAACGAGTCCAAGCCGAACGCGACCGCAGGGCCGGCGACCGCGCGGTCAGCGGCTGGGCGCGACAGAACGCGGCGACACTGCGCACGCTGGCCGCGCAGGTGAGCGCCCTGGCCACAGACCCAGACCTGACCGCGGATGGCCACCACCACCTCGACGATGTCACCGCAGCCCTGGGCGAGAACGACACCACCGCCCTGCTGCGACCGCTGGGCGACATCGCGGCACACCTGCAGACCAGCCACCCCGCCCTGGCCGACAAAATCACGGCGGTCACCGACCAAAGCGACCGGGCCCGACGCGGCGCCCGCCCCTGAACGCCCGGTGCCGGTAACTCGTCCGGTGCATTCAGCCCAGGGTCGCGCCCCGCTGATACCCGGCCGGGCAGAGCTGGGCCAGTTCGCCGTCGATGTCGCCGTCGCTGTGGCCGGCGGGGCTTTGCCAGAGGAAGGCGCCGTCGGCGGGTCTCACGGGTTCAGTGCCGCGGCCAGGTCCGGGTAGATGGACAGGTCGTCGGTGAGACCGGTCAGTTCGAGCGGCCGGATGACCACGCGGTCGCTGGCCACCACGCGCAGGGCGACCTCGGCGCTGTTGCGGTGGGCCAGCACCAGCACGGCGATGCCGGCCGATGAGAAGAACCGGGCACCTGTCAGGTCGATCACCAGGTTGGCCGGCCGCTCGGTGAGCGAGCGCCGGACCGCGTCCTCCAGCGCGGGCGCGGTCATCATGTCGATCTCCCCGGCCACCGTGAGCACGATGGTGTCGGGCAGGTGTCGTACGGCAACGGTGGCCATGTTGTCCTCGGCGCCTGGCGCGGTCGCGTCCTCGGCATCCACCCCGTCGGAACCGTTCACGTCGCCAATCATGCCGGGCCAAGGGGTGTTCTCCTAGTTGAGCGGCCGGTCATGTTGTGTCGTCACTTGGTTGGTGACGACTTCGTCATCCATGCGATGACAATCAGGCTCGATGAGTCAATGCCTGGTCCAGCAGTTCGGCCAGGTGCACTGCTTCGCGGCCGCCGCTGTCGAGCTGGTGGATCTGGGTGCGGCAGGAGAAGCCATCGGCCAGGATCACGTCCTGCGGCGCGGCCGCGCGCACCGCCGGCAGCAGCACGCTTTCCGCGCAGGCCTCGCTCACCTCGCCGTGACCGCGTTCGAACCCGAAGTTGCCGGCCAGGCCGCAACAGCCGGACGCCAGCCGGTCGACGTCCGCGCCCGCGCGTTCCAATAGGTCGCGGTCGGCCGACCAGTCGTCGAGGACTGCGTGCTGGTGGCAGTGCACCTGGGCGATCGCGTGCACACCGGGCAGCGCAGGCGGCTCCCAGCCGTCGGTGTGGTGCTGGAGCAGTTCGGCCAGGGTGACGGTGTGATCGCGGATGCGGGCCACGTCCAGATCGTCCGGGAACAACTCGGGCGCGTCGGAGCGGAACACCGCGGTGCAGCTCGGTTCGAGGCCGACGACCAGACCACCGGCCCGCGCGTGTCCGGCCAGGCGGTCGACGGTCCGGCGCAGGACTCGTTTGGCGGTGCCGAGTTGGCCGGTGGAGATCCAGGTGAGCCCGCAGCAGATCGGTTCGGTCGGGATGCGTACGGTCCAGCCTGCCGCTTCGAGCACGCCGACGGCTGCCCGGCCGACCTGCGGGTGGAAGTGGTTGGTGAACGTGTCCGGCCAGAGCAGCACGGTGCCGCGCAACCCGGGTTTCGCGCCACCGCGCCGGATCCACCACTGTTGCAGGGTTTCCCCGGCGAACAGTGGGATCTCCCGGTCTTCCAGGCCGGCCGCGCGAGTGGCCAGCTTGCGCAGCGGTGGGATCGGTGAGAGCCGGTTGAGGATCGGGGCCAGCTTGGTCGTGGCCACGGCCGCCGCGATGGCGGGCAGCCAGCCCAACGCGTAGTGCGCCCGCGGGCGCAGCCGTCCCGCGTAGTGGTGGGACAGGAACTCGGCCTTGTAGGTGGCCATGTCCACGTCGACCGGGCAGTCGGCCTTGCAGCCCTTGCAGGACAGGCACAGGTCGAGCGCGTCGCGGACCTCGGTGGACCGCCAGCCGTCGGTGATCGGCGAATCCGGGTGACCGTTGAGCATCTCGAACAGCAGCCGGGCCCGTCCTCGGGTGGAATCCTCCTCTTCCCTTGTCGCCTGATAGGACGGACACATGACCGCGTCGCCGTCGTGGCCGTGCTGGCGGCACTTGCCCACCCCGACGCACCGGTTGGCCGCCTTGACGAACGAGCCGCCGTCCTCGGGATAGGCGAAGTGCAGCCGGCGTTCCCCGATGCGCGGCGCCCACGAACCGCCGAGGCGCAGGTGTTCGTCGGCCCGGGCCGGCGCCACCACCTTGCCCGGGTTCATCCGGTTCTCCGGATCGAAGATCGACTTGAGCCTGCCGAACGCCGTCATCAGCTCCGGGCCGAACATCCTCGGCAGCAGCTCGCCCCGGCTCTGGCCGTCGCCGTGCTCACCGGAGAGCGATCCGCCGTAGGAGACGACCAGATCGGCGGCCCGGTGCAGGAACCGGCGGTAGGTGGTCACGCCGTCGGGGTCGGTGAGGCGGAACGGGATGCGGGTGTGCACGCAGCCCTGCCCGAAGTGGCCGTACAGCGAGGGCGCGGCCTCGTCGGCGTAACCGAACTCCTCGTACAGCTTGTTCAGATCACGCAGATAGTCGCCGAGCCGGTCGGGGGGAACGGCCGAATCCTCCCAGCCTTCCCAGGTGTCCGGTTCGTTGGGCACGTGCGCGGTCGCGCCGAGGCCGGCCTCGCGGGCCCGCCACAGTTCGTCCTCGTGCGCGGGCTCGTCCAGGAAGGCCACGTCGGCGTCGTGGTCGGAGTCGCCGATCGCGTCGAGCATGCGCCGGGCCCGTTCGTCGGCCTCCTGCTGGGTTTCCCCGCCGAACTGCACCATCAGATAACCGTTGCCACGCGGGAGTTCGGCCAGGGCGTCGGCGTTGAGCCGCTTGATCCGCTGGTCGTGGATCAGGCGGTGGTCCAAGCCTTCCAGCGCGATTGGTTCGTGCGGCAGGATCGCCGGCACCGCGTCGGCGGCGGCCGCGATCGACTCGAAGCCCAACACCACCAGCGAGCGCGACTTCACCACCGGGACCAGTTCGAGTTCGGCCCGCAACACGGTGACCAGAGTGGACTCACTGCCGACCAACAGCCCGGCCACGTCGAAACGGTGTTCGGGCAGCAGCGAATCGAGGTTGTAGCCGGACACCCGACGCGGGATCTCGGGGAAGCCGGCGCGGATCGCCTCGGCGTACTCCTCGCGCAGGGCCCGGAGTTGGCGGTAGATCGCGGCCTGCCGGTTGCCGTGCCGTTCGATCTCGGCGTACTGCTCGTCGCTGGTCTCCCCGCACCAGAACCGGGTGCCGTCGGCCAGCAGCACCTCCAGCCGGGCGATGTTGTCCACCACCTTGCCCGTGCGCTGGGCGGTGGCACCGCAGGAGTTGTTGCCGATCATCCCACCCAGCGTGCAGTTCGGATGGGTGGCCGGCTCGGGGCCGTAGCGCAGGCCGTGCTGTTCCAGTTGGCGGTTCAGGACGTCGAGCACGATGCCTGGTTCGACGACACAGGTGCGCTGCTCGACATCGACCGAGATCAGGCGGTTGCAGTACTTGGCCCAGTCGATCAGCACGGCGGTGTTGGTGCCCTGCCCGGCCAGGCTGGTGCCGCCACCGCGCGACACGATGGGCGCACCGTGCTCGCGGCAGACCGCCACCGCGTCGGCCCCGGCCTCGACGCTGCGGGGGATGACCACGCCGATCGGCACCTGGCGGAAGTTCGACGCATCGGTCGAGTAGGCGGCGCGGGTGCCGTTGTCGAAGCGGACCTCGCCATCGACCCGGTTGCTCAGCGCCTCGGCCAGGGTGCTCATTCGGCGTCTTTGCGGCCGGGCAGGAACTGTTGGGCCTTCTGTTTGACGCCCTGCTTGATGAAGCCCCAGGTGTCCTCGTCCCCGTGCAGCACCGCACCGACCAGCGACCGGACCTGCTCCAGGGTCGCGTGCGGCGGGATGGGCGGCACATCGGGATCGCAGCGCACGTCCAGCACGGTCGGGCGATCGGCGCTCAACGCCTGCGCCCAGGCGTCGCCAAGGTCGTCGGGCTTCTCGACGTTGCGGGCGTGCAGGCCGAGACCTCGCGCGAAGGCGGCGTAGTCGACCTCGGGCAGTTCCTGCGACTCGGCGAACTTCGGCGCGCCCTGCATGGCCCGCATCTCCCAGGTCACCTGGTTGAGGTCGTTGTTGTGCAGCACCGCGATGACCAGGCGCGGGTCACTCCACTGCCGCCAGTAACGGGCGATCGTGATCAGTTCGGCCAGGCCGTTCATCTGCATGGCCCCGTCGCCGACCAGGGCGATCGCCGGCCGGTCCGGGTGGGCCCATTTCGCGCCGATCACGTAGGGCACGCCCGGCCCCATGGTGGCCAGCGTCCCGGACAGCGACCCGCGCATGTCGCCCCGGAAGCGCAACACCCGGGCGTACCAGTTGGCCGCGCTGCCCGAATCGGCGGCGACGATCGCGTTGTCGGGCAGTCGTTCGGAGAGTTCGGAGAAGATCCGCATCGGGTTGATCGGGTCGGCGTCGGTGGCGGCCTGGCGCTCGATGACCCGCCACCAGTCGGCCACGTTGGACTCGATCGACTCCCGCCACGACCGGTCGGTCTTGCGCTCCAGCTTGGGGATCAGGGCCTGCAACGTGGTTTTCGCGTCACCGACGATGTTGAGCTCGTACGGGTAGCGCATGCCGATCCACTTGCCCGACCGGTCGATCTGGATCGCCCGCGCCTGATCGAGCTCGGGCATGAACTGGGTGTAGGGGAAGTTCGAGCCGACGGTCAGCAGCGTGTCGCAGTCCATCATCAGGTGGTAGGAGGCCGTGGTGCCGAGCAGGCCGATCGCGCCGGTCACCCATGGCAGGTCGTCGGGCAGGACATCCTTGCCCAGCAACGCCTTGGCCGCGCCCGCGCCGAGCAGCTCGGTCACCTGTGTCAGCTCGGCCACGCAGCCGCGAGCGCCCTGCCCGACCAACAACGCGACCTTCTTGCCGGCATTGAGGATCTCGGCCGCCCGCTCGACGTCGGCATCGTCGGCCCTCGGCGTCACCTCGGTAAGGCCCAGGCTCGACGGGACCTGTTTGAACGCGTGTTTCGGTGCCTCGTAAGGCAGTTCGAACACGTCGGACGGGAAGATGATCGCGGTCGGCGCGTGCTCGGACCTGGCGATCCGGATGGCTCGGTCGATCAGGTTGGGCAACTGCTGGGGGACCATGCACACCTGGACATAGTCGCTGCACACGTCCTTGTACAGGCTGAGCAGGTCGACTTCCTGCTGGTAGGAACCGCCCATCGCCGACCGTTCGGTCTGGCCGACCAGCGCCACCACGGGAACGTGGTCCAGTTTGGCGTCGTAGAGGCCGTTGAGCAGATGGATGGCGCCGGGGCCGCTGGTCGCCGCGCAGATCGCGACGTCACCGGAGAACTTGGCGTAACCGACCGCCTCGAACGCGGCCATTTCCTCGTGCCGAGCCTGCACGAACTGGGGGTCGTTGTCGGCCCGGCCCCACGCCGCGAGCAGACCGTTGATGCCATCGCCCGGGTAACCGAAGACCTGGCGTACACCCCATTCACGCAGCCGGGCCAGCAGAACGTCGGCAACAGTGTCAGCCATGGAAACGATCCCTTCGTCACGAGTCGCGGTCATCGGCGCGCTACGAAAGGCGTTCCCCGGCTACGGCGGCTTTATCCCTGGGAATCGTCGTCTCAGGCCGCGCGCAGCGTGAGTTCGTCCGGTTCACCCGGACGCGGGTTCGCCAGGTGACACGGCGGCGCATCGGCCTCCTCGTGCACGACGACACGTTCGATCGCGAACACGGTCAGGCGGGCCGCGGGCTGGCCGCAACTCGCGCAGGGCGTGCCGTTCAACGGCAAAAACCAGGTTCCGGGCAGGGGATACATGACGTCCGCTCGTTCTTCTCGGCATCGGCGTGGTCGGCACCACTCGAGAAGGAGCATTGCCGGGCGAGCAGGTCGATAAACCGCATCGGCCGGACTTCTTCCTGCCGATCGTCAGTCCTCTGTGGAGGCTCGAATCAGAACGACGGCGCTGAGCCCGACGGCCGGACCCGGCCGAAGTCGAGCCGGAACACCGGACCGTCGCCGGTGTCCTCGACCCAGTAGTCCAGCGAATCGGCCAGCGCCTGCAACACCCGAAGGCTCAGCCCGCTGACCACTGGTTCGCCGCTGCGCGGAACCCGCGCGCTGATCTCGACGCGGTGCTGGTCGACGAACAGGCGCACGGTCAGCACATCGGTCGGCGCGCAGTTCGCCAGCATGATGGCGTAGACCTCGTCCACGGCCAGCCGGACGTCGTCGATGAAGTCGACATCGTGGTCGGCTCGCATGGCCCGGTCGCCCAGCAGCGCCCGCAGCCCCGGCACGTGGTCCCGAACCGCGAGCATGCGCAGTTCGATCTCGTGCGGACGCAACGCGACCGGTTCGGTCGCGGGCTCCCACTGGGGTGTGCCGCTCACCGGCGACTCCTTCTTCATCCACCGGGTTGCCGTGCCGGCTGACGTTGGCACCTGTGCACCATCCTAGATGGTCTTGCCCCAGCCGGTCCGGGTTAAACCCCGCTGGGGCCACCGAGCCGGTTCGCCGCCTCGATCAGCAGGCCGTTGGACGAAGGCCTGCGGCAGATTTGCCACGCAGTTGCCGCCGGGTCACGTCGTACTCCTCGGTGAACCGCTGCCGGATGGCATCCGCCGCCACGGTCGCGGCCCGCCAGGTGTCCCCGTCGACCGGACCGTACCGGCCGGCCGAGGCGAACAGCTTGGGCCCGTCGGCCAGCAGCGCGTACTCGCGCAGGACATGCGGCCGCATCGGCTCGGCGTGCTCTGGTTCCACCCGGACGCCTACCCGCGACCGGGGGCGCAAACCCCGTATGCGGGCGCGGACCGCCGGGTATGCCGGCCACGGACGCGAACGACCAAACACAAGGAGCTCTCCCGTGCCAGAAACGACGCCCGACCCGACCCGGGGCCGACCTGATCCGCGCACCATGTTTCCCGGCGCCGACCAACCGGGACAACAGGTCGACCATCCGGGACACACCCACGAACTGGACCCGCCGCCCGATCACGGCGAGCACAGCTATCGCGGCAGCGGCAAGCTCGACGGCGCGGTCAGCCTGATCACCGGCGGCGACTCCGGGATCGGCCGGGCCGTCGCGCTGGCCTTCGCCCGTGAGGGCGCGGACGTGGTGCTGACCTGTCTGGCTGACGAGAAGGACGACGCCAACGCGACCGCCGAGTACGTCCGCGCCGAGGGCCGGGAAGCCGTGGTGCTGGTGGCCGATCTGAGCGAACGGTCCGGTTGCGAACGGGTGATCGAGGAGACGGCGCACCGGTTCGGCCGGATCGACGTGCTGGTCAGCAACGCGGCCTACCAGATGTCCAAGGACGAGGGACTGGCCGGCATCGAACCCGATCAGTTCGACCACACGCTCAGGACCAACGTGTACGCCCTGTACTGGCTGTCCCGGGCCGCCCTGCCGCACCTGCCGCCGGGCGCCTCGGTCATCACCACGTCGTCCATCCAGGGTTTCCAGCCCTCACCGCACCTGCTGGACTACGCGACGTCCAAGGGCGCGATCGTCAACCTGACCAAGGCCCTGGCCGCCGATCTGATCGAACGGGGCATCCGGGTCAACTCGGTGGCGCCCGGTCCGGTGTGGACACCGCTGATTCCGGCGACCATGCCCGAGGAGAAGGTCCGCTCGTTCGGGACCCAGTCGCCGATCGGACGGCCGGCGCAGCCGGCGGAACTGGCGCCGGCCTTCGTGTTCCTGGCTTCGACCGACTCCAGCTACATCACCGGCGAGGTGATCGCGGTCACTGGCGGCTCACCGATCGTCTGACCCGAGGCGCCGCGGCACCGAAGATGCCGATCCCGCCGATGATCAGCGCCAGCAGCACGGTCACCAGCAGCACGCCGAGACGGATCTGCTCAAGGCCGGCCGTCGCGTGCGACATCAGCGCCGACACGATCATGACGATGTCGATCAGCGCGAGCAGTACGAACAGGCCTGCGGCCAGACTGGTGGTCTGGGTCGACTGGTAGCCGCGGTTGCGGCGGGTGGCCAGGTACAGCGCCAGCCCGACCGCGCCCGCGGCCACCGCGTTCACGCCGTAACCGATCAGGCCGAGCACGCCGGGTGTCCGCAACGCCCCGACGAAACCACCGGCCAGCAACAGGATCGCGGCAACACCAGCGCCCAACCGGTTGCCGGCCGGCAGTTGGCGCTGCGGCGTGCTGTTCGACATCTCGTCCTCCTCCGGGGGCCGGGAACGGGTCAGCGGGTGAAGGCCAGGACCACCGCGGCCATGTCGTCCTGGCCGTTGCCGAAGTCCCGCACCTCGGTGAACGTCGAGCGCAGCGCGCGCATGAGCCGTTGGTCGGTGCCGCTCTCGCCCATGCCGGCCAGGCCGAAGGACGGGGCGAGATCCCCTTCGAGCGTGGCCTTCGCCTTGACCTGCGCGTGGCCGCAGGCCAGCGGGCCACCGGCGATCGCGTCCAGGAACAGTTGCGGGTCGA
>DASYBO010000323.1:0-21793 GCA_036500685.1 Pseudonocardiaceae bacterium
CAACGCGGTCTGCCCCGGTTACGTTGACACGCCGATGACCGACGCGACCATCGCCAACATCGCCGCCACCACCGGCCGCAGCCAGGAACAGGCGCGGGACACGCTCGCCCGCAAACAGCCAATCGGCAGGCTGATCAAGCCGGCCGAAGTCGCCGACGCGGTGTGGTTCTGCGTGTGCGGCGAAGCGATGACCGGGCAGAGCATCAAGGTCGACGGAGGAGCGGTGCAATGAGTATCTCGCGGATCAACCCGCCCGACCTGGCCAAGCCACGCGGCTTCAGCCACGCGGTGATCGGCCGAGGCACCGCGGTCTTCCTTGCCGGCCAGACCGCATTGAACGCCGATGGCCGAATCGTCGGCGACACCGTCGTCGAGCAGTTCGAGCAGGCGCTGAGCAACCTGTTGGCCGCGCTACGGGAGGCAGGCGGCGAACCCGCACAGTTGGCCAGCCTCACCGTATACATCACCGACATGGACGACTATCGCGCACACGCCCGAGAAATCGGCAGCGTGTGGCAACGACTGGTCGGCAAGGACTACCCGGCCATGGCCGGCATCGGCGTCGCGCGGCTGTGGGACAAGGAAGCGCTCGTCGAGGTACAAGGCTTCGCGGTGCTCGACTGACATTCCTTGTCAGGTATCAGATTTCGAGCGGTGAAATCATTTTCTCAATCGGGTGGTCCTTTCTCGGGTTGGCCAGAACTGATCGACTTTTGTCGGTTCAGGGTGTTGGAATTGGCGCCGATCCAGAAAGGAGGGCACTATGAGTGTCATGGCCGATGAGCGCGGTTCCTCCGACAGGCAGCACGGACGTCCGCTGACCGTGCGTGACCTGGAGGACATGCCGGACGACGGCAACCGCTACGAACTCATCGACGGAGAACTGTACGTGAGCGCCGCCCCGGCCACCCGCCATCAGAAGATCGTTTATCGGTTGTATGCACGACTGGATGCGATCTGCCCGCCGCACATGGACGTGCTAGGGGCGCCATACGCGGTGCAGTTGAACTTCAACAACGAGGTGCAACCGGATGTGCTGGTGGCGCCGCACGACGACTTCACCGAAAAGAATCTGCCCGGCCCGCCCTCGCTCGCGGTTGAGGTGCTCTCACCGAGCAGTTCGGTCACCGACCTGAACAAGAAGAAGCGGCTCTACGAGCGGTTCGGCGTGCCGAGCTACTGGGTGATCGACCCGCTCGAACCGAGCCTGATCGCCTTCGAACTCGATGAGAGTGGCAGGTACCAGACGATCGCGGAAGTAGCCGGCGACAAGCCGTTCGAACCCACTCAGCCGTTCCCGGTGAGCATAGTTCTCAACGATCTGCTGGGCGGTTTCGCCAAGCGTTGACAGCTGCGCCTAGCCCGCGCGCACCGTGTCGACGAGGCGGTGCGCCGGGCCGGCCAACTTGTCGCGTAGTTCGAAGAAGGTACGGGCGGCAGCCACGCCGTTCCAGTCGCTGGGCAGTACTTTCACCGGCAGGCCGGGGTCCGCATAGGACAGTCGGCGCCAGTCGGTGAGGGCGTTGAGGTAGTCGACGAATGCCTGGCCGTCTTCGATCTTGGTGCGGCGCCGGTATTTCGCGGCCATTGGGCCGTAGGCATCCAGGTATTCCTGGTAGAGGCCATGCAACCGAGGCAGGTCCCACCACTGGCCGACTCGCTGCGCGGTGTCCGCGAAGGCGAGATGTTCGCCGCGGAACAGGTCGACGTAGACGT
This sequence comes from Pseudonocardiaceae bacterium, assembly GCA_036500685.1. GTDB lineage: Bacteria > Actinomycetota > Actinomycetes > Mycobacteriales > Pseudonocardiaceae > CAJCJE01. The sequence goes on from DASYBO010000323.1 coordinate 1,717, forward strand.
CGAGCTGGTGGCGGCGCAGGGTGTCCGCGGTCTCGTCGAGCAGGTGTGCCGGCGCGATCCACACGCCTGCGCACACGGTGCCGAAACCGAGCCAGGACAACTGGGAGCGCAGTTGGTGGCGTTTGTCCCGTTCGGACTCGGGCACGGTGAACGCGGCCAGCAGCCAACCCTCGTCGGCATCCGCGTGCGGGCGTTCGAAGATGCGCCGGTCACCCGCGCCGAGGATGCGTTGCGCCTCTTCGGAGAGCGCGTAACCGGCGGCGCCGTTGATCTTCTCGGCGGTCAGCAGGCCACGGCGTTTGAGCCGGAAGATCGACGAACGCACCGAGGGCTCGTCGACCCCGCACTCGGCGAGCAGCCGAATGAGCGAGGCCACGCTGAGCCAGCCGTCGGTCTCGCGCGCGTACAGGCCATACAGGGTGATGATCAGCGCCCTCGGCTTTTGGCCGCGCCCGCCCGCTTCGTCTGCTTCCGTTGCCACGCGACCACGATAGCGGTCCGGACTTCCTAGCGCACTCTTGACTGTCGTCACAAACGGCGAATAATCGGTTCATGACGACCGGAGCACATCCCGTATCGGGCACCTCCGTGCTGGGTGCGACCGCGCATCTGGACACCTTCTGTCGCGACAACCTGCCACCGGCCGACTCCTGGCCGGAGTTTGTCTTCGACCTGCCCGAACTGCACTATCCGGACCGGCTCAACGCCGCCGTCGAACTCCTCGACCAGCACGACGCGGACCGCCCCTGCCTGCTCACCACCGCAGGCGAACGGTGGACCTACGGCGAGGTGCGCGAGACCGTCAACCGGGTCGCCAACGTGCTCACCGACCTTGGCATCGTGCCGGGCAACCGGGTGCTGCTGCGCGGCCCGAACACGCCGTGGCTGGTCGCGTGCTGGCTGGCCGTGCTGCGCGCGGGCGCGGTAGCCGTGTCGACCATGCCGCTGCTGCGCGCGGGCGAGCTGAGCACGATCGCCGACATCGCGCGGATCAGCCTTGCCCTGTGCGACAGCCGATTCGTCGCCGACCTGGTAGCGGCCGACCTCGGCGGCGCACCCAGCCTGACCTTCGACGAACTGGGCGACCACACTCGGAACGTGCCCGCCGACTTCGCCGCCGTGGACACGGCCGCGGACGATGTGGCGCTGCTGGCGTTCACCTCGGGCACCACCGGTCGCCCCAAGGCCACCATGCACTTCCACCGCGACCTGCTCGCGGTCACCGACACGTTCTCCCGGCACGTCGTCAAACCTCGCGCCGAGGACGTGTTCACCGGTACGCCGCCGATCGCGTTCACCTTCGGCCTCGGCGGGCTGGTGCTGTTTCCGCTGCGGGTCGGGGCGAGCACGCTGCTGATCGAGAAGGCGTCGCCGGAGGAACTGGCCGACGCGATCGACGCGCACCAGGTGTCGATCTGCTTCACCGCGCCGACCGCGTACCGCGCCATGCTGCGCTCGGGCCGCGCGGCCAGCCTGCGCGGCCTGCGGCGGGCGGTGTCGGCAGGCGAGCACCTGCCGGAGGCGACCTGGCGGGCCTGCTACGAGGAGACCGGGCTTCGGCTGATCGACGGCATCGGGTCGACCGAGATGCTGCACGTGTTCGTCTCCGCCGCCGACGGTGACATCGTGCCGGGCGCCACCGGCCGGGCCGTCCCCGGCTATCGAGCCAGGATCGTGGACGAGAACGGTGCGCTGGTGCCACCGGGCACACCGGGCAGGCTCGCGGTTCAGGGGCCGACCGGCTGCCGGTACCTCGCCGACCCCCGGCAGTCGGTGTACGTGCGGGACGGGTGGAACCTGACCGGCGACACGTTCATCCAGGACGAACGCGGCTACTTCCGCTACCAGGCCCGCAGCGACGACATGATCGTCTCCTCCGGCTACAACATCGCGGGCCCGGAGGTGGAAGAGGTGCTGGTCACGCACGCTGCGGTGGCCGAGTGCTGCGTGGTCGGCGTGCCCGATACCGAGCGCGGCCAGCTGGTCAAGGCTTTCGTGGTGCTGGCCGAGCACCGCTCCGGCGATGACGTGCTGGTCGCGGAGTTGCAGGCGTTCGTCAAGCGGAACCTTGCCCCGTACAAGTACCCGAGGGCGATCGAGTTCGTGACCGGCCTGCCGCGCACCAGCACCGGCAAGCTGCAACGGCACGTGCTGCGTGAGCACGGCTGATATTCCGAAAATTTGACGGCCGTCACGAAACGCAATAACATGGACGGCATGCGAATCGCGGTGATCGGCGGCGGTCCGGCTGGCCTGTACTTCGCCGCCCTGGCCAAACAACTCGGCCCCGACGACGAGATCACCGTCTGGGAGCGCAATGCCGCCGATGACACGTTCGGCTTCGGTGTCGTCTTCTCCGACGAGACGCTCGGCGGGATCGAACACGCCGACGAGCGGATCCACCAGCAGATGCAGCGCGAGTTCGCGTTCTGGGACGACATCGACGTGCACTTCCGCGACCAGGTGCTGACCAGCGGCGGCCACGCGTTCGCCGCGATGAGCCGCAAGCGACTGCTGCAGATCCTCCAGCAGCGCTGTGCCGAACTCGGCATCACCGTGCACTTCGCGACCGCCGCCCCGGACATCGAGGAACTGCGCGCGAGCCACGATCTCGTGATCGCCGCGGACGGCGTCAACTCCGCCGTGCGCAACCGCTACCCGGACATCTTCCTGCCGACGCTGGAAACCCGGCGCTGCCGCTACATGTGGCTCGGCACGGACAAAGTGTTCGACGCGTTCAAGTTCTACATCAAGGAGACCCCGCACGGCGTCATGCAGGTGCACGGTTACCCCTACGACGCGAACAACAGTACGTTCATCGTGGAGATGCACGAGCAGGTCTGGGAAAACGCGGGCTTCGCCGCGTTCGCCGACAACGCGCGGCTGCCGGGTGAGTCGGACGAGAAGTCCGTGCGGGTGCTGCGCGACCTGTTCGCGGACGTGCTCGGCGACGCCGAGGTGTACATCAACAACTCGAAGTGGCTGACGTTCAACACGGTGCGCAACGAGTGCTGGCGACACGGCAACCTGGTGCTGCTCGGCGACGCCGCGCACACCGCGCACTTCTCGATCGGCTCGGGCACCAAGCTCGCCATGGAGGACGCGCTCGCGCTGGCCGCGTGCCTGCACGAGCAGTCCGATGTGGACGCCGCACTGACGGCGTACGAGACCGAGCGGCGGCCGGTCGTGCAGTCGACCCAGCGCGCCGCCCAGGCCAGCCTGGAATGGTTCGAGAACCTCGGCCAGTACGTCGAGCAGGACCCGGTGCAGTTCGCGTTCAACATCATGACCCGCAGCAGGCGCGTCACCTACGACAACCTCAAGGTCCGCGATCCCGAGTTCGTCGGCGTTGTCGACAAGTGGTTCGCCGAACACCAACAGTGGCAGGGCAACGGCGACGGCCAGCCGCGCCCGCCCATGTTCCAACCGTTTCGGCTGCGCGGCCTTGAGTTGAAGAACCGGGTCGTCGTTTCGGCGATGGACATGTACCGCGCCACCGACGGACTCCCCAACGACTTCCACCTGACTCATCTCGGCGGCAAGGCCCTGGGCGGTGCCGGACTCGTGATGACCGAGATGGTGTGCGTTTCGGACATCGGCCGGATCACGCCCGGCTGCACCGGCCTCTACACCGACGAACAGGCCCGGCAGTGGCGGCGGATCACCGACTTCGTGCACACCGACTCGACCGCGAAGATCGGCGTGCAACTCGGTCACTCCGGCCGCAAGGGTTCGACCCGGCTGATGTGGGAGGGCATCGACCAGCCGCTACGCGCGAACAACTGGGAGGTGGTCGCGCCGTCGCCACTCCCCTATCGTCCCGGCGTCAACCAGGTCCCGCGCGAACTGAGCATCGCCGATCTGGCCGAGATCCGCTCGGAATTCGTCGATGCCGCGCGACGCGCCGCGACCGCCGGTTTCGACCTGCTCGAACTGCACTGCGCGCACGGCTACCTGTTGTCCTCGTTCATCTCGCCCCTGACCAACCAGCGCACCGACGAATACGGCGGCTCACTGGCCAACCGGCTGCGCTTCCCGCTGGAGGTGTTCGCCGCCGTCCGTGCGGTGTGGCCGGCGACGTTGCCGATGAGCGTGCGGATCTCCGCCACCGACTGGTGCGAGGGCGGTATCACCGGCGATGACGCGGTGGCCGTTGCCGAGGCGTTCGAAAAGGCCGGCGCCGATCTGGTCGACGTGTCGACCGGTCAGGTCGACCCGGCCGAGCGGCCGGCGTTCGGCCGCTCCTACCAGACCCCGTTCGCGGACCGGATCCGCAACGAGACCGGCATCGCCACCATGGCCGTCGGTGCGATCTCCTCCTACGACGACGTCAACTCGATCCTGCTGGCCGGCCGCGCCGACCTGTGCGCACTGGCCCGCGCGCACCTCTACAACCCCAACTGGACCCTGCACGCCGCCGCCGAACTGGACTACGCCGGTCCCGGCGCGGACTGGCCGAACTCCTGGAAAGCCGGCTCGCGACGTCCGCAGACCGGCCGCACCGACGGCCCCAAACCGCGCCTCGACCTGATCCGGGTGGGCGCCACCGGTGTCGCCCACCGCCGCTGGCGCCCGAACGGCTGAGGTCCGACCGGCTACGACTGGTCGTCGTCCGGGACGATGATCACCTTGCCGGCAAGGCCACCCGCCTCGGCCCTGCGCAGCGCGGCGGCGGCCTGCGAGAGCGGATACCGGCTGTCGATGGGAGCGACCAGCCTGCCGTCCGCAAGCATGGCGAACAGCGCGGCCAGGTCGACGCGCAACTCGGCGCGGAAGCGGTCGAGGTGGCGACGGTGACCGGCCCACAGGTTGAAGAAGTACGCGCGCCTGCCGTTGGGCAGCGTGTTCCACAGCAGCAGTCGGCCGTAGAGCGCGAAGAACCGGATCATCGGGTGAGCGGCGTCGCGCATGCTCATATCGCTCAGCGAAACCAAGGCGCCGCCACGGGCGAGCAACCGCCACGAGTCGACGATGCCCGCGCCACCTACGTTGTCGACCACCGCGGCCACGCCCTCCGGTGCCAGTTCGCGGACCCGCGCGGGCACGTCCTCGCTGCGATAGTCGATCGGGATGACCCCCATGGCGCGCAGCCGGTCCTGCTGGCTGGGTCCAGCCGTACCGATCACCCGCAGGCCGGCCTGCCGGGCGAGTTGGACCAGCACCGAGCCGACGCCGCCGCCCGCCGCGAACACCACGATCGTCGATCCCACGGCGGGCCGGATGGTGCGGTGCAGCACCCGCCACGCGGTGACGCCGTTGACGATGACGGTCTCCGCGTCCGGCGCGGACACGCCCTCCGGCACCGGAACCAGGTCGCCGGCCTCCAACAGCACCCGCCGCGCCCAGCCGCCCACCTTGGTCAGCGCCGCCACCCGCTGGCCGACCCGAAGGTCCGGGTTCGGTGACCCGAGCGCCTCGATGGTGCCCACCAGGTCGTAGCCGGGGACGAACGGGAAGCTCGGCTGGTCGTAGTAGATGCCGCGACGCATGCTCTGCTCGGCGAAGGAAACCCCGGTGGCCTCCATCCGCACGATCGCCTGACCCGGCCCCGGCGCACCCAGTTCGCGGTGGCTGACCTGCAGCGTCTCCGGCTCGCCAACACCCGGCAACACCATCTCCGTGGTTTCCATGACCCGTCTCCTGCCCGACTCTCACGTTAGTTACAAGCTATAACGTCAGCATGACCCTATCAGAGTCGAGTTGTCAAGCACGCCGCGTCGCCGAGCAGGCACTGGCCCTGCACCGGGAAACGAACAACCTCTGGGGCGAATCAGCCACTGTGGACAGTCTCGGCTTTGACGCGATCGGGCCGCTGGTTGTGGCTGCGGCGAGGCCACCAAAGAATCGCCAAAGGTGCATAAGAACGACCAAAGCCGGGCGGCTTTCCACCGATTGGTGGAATGGCGCTCTGGTTGCCGCTGTGCAGAATGGGCAGCGCACTCAAGGCGCAATGTCGGCGATTTCGAGGTGAGCACGGTGACAACCGCGAAAGTGTCTCCATCGGTACTGATCGGCCCTGACCTTGCCGATGGTGCCGAGGTGCGAGTCGACGAGCTGATCCTGCGCCAAGCACTGGCCAATCCGGACGCGCCTGCCGTGCGCTGGCGCGGTGCCGATCTGTCCTATCGGGACCTGGTCGGGCAGGCCGAGCGGGTCGCTGAGGCGCTGCGCGGAATCGGCATCGGGCGCGGTGAGATCGTCGCGGTTCGGCTGGCGCGCGGGCCGGAGCTGATCGTGACGCTGTTGGGTGTGCTGCTGCTCGGCTCGGCCTATACGGCGATCCCGCCGGAGTGGCCGGTACCGCGCGCGGTGGATGTGGTGCGACGTACCGGGGCCAGCGTGTGCGTCACGGACGGGACCGCGCTGCCGGACGTGGGAACCGTTGTCGTCGAACGGGATCGGCTGTTGTCCGGTACGGCACAGCCGGTGCTCACGCCGCGCGGGGCTGGGTTGCCGGAGGGTGCCTGTTGCGTGTTCTTCACCTCGGGCAGTACCGGTGTGCCGAAGTGCGTTTTGTCGCCGCACGGCGGCGTGGCCAGGGTCGCGTTCGATCCCCGGCTCGAGTTCGGCTGCGACACCGTGATGTTGCAGTCGGCTTCCCTTGCCTGGGACGGGTTTTCCTTCGAGGTGTGGTGTCCACTGGTCAACGGCGGCTGTGTTGTACCGCGCGAGAGCGAGTTCTTCTCGTTCGACGACATCAGGGCCGCTGTCGCGCAGGGTGTGAACACGGTGTTCCTCACGCCGACGCTGTTCAATGCCACGGTCACCGATGACATGGAGGCGTTGCGCGGAATACGCGCCGTGATGCTCGGTGGCGAGGCGGTTTCCGTCAAACACACCGGGTTGGCGCTGCGGCGGTTCCCTGAACTGGCGGTGTTCAACCTCTACGGTCCGGTCGAGGCGACCATGTGCCTGACCGGATACCGGGTCACCGGCGCGGAGACCGGGGAGGTTCCGATCGGCACGCCGCTCGCGGAAACCGGGGTGTGGCTGCTCGACGAGAACCAGCGTCCGGTCGCCACTGGCGATGTCGGGGAGATAGCGGTATCCGGGGCCGGCGTCGCGTTCGGCTATCTCGGAGACGACCTGGAGACCACTCGGCGTTTCCGTAGGCTGCCGCTGGGACCGGACGGCGCGGAGGTGCGTGTCTACCTGACCGGCGATGTCGGTGTCCTGGACACGAACGGCGACGTGCTGTTCCGGGGTCGGCAGGATCGCCAGGTCAAGGTTCAGGGCGTGCGGGTCGAGCCTGGCGAGGTGGAACGGGTGATCGGCACGGTGCCGGGGGTGGGCAGCGTGATCGTGCTGCCGACGCCGCCGGGCGCGAGCAGTCCGACCGGACTTGCCGCGCTGTACACCAGCTCCGAGGCCGTTGACGAGCAGCGAATTCGGGCGGCGGTGCATGCGGAGTTGCCGGCAGCTTTTGTGCCGAATCTGCTGCGGCGGGTCGCGGCGCTGCCGGTCACCGATACCGGCAAGGTCGACGAGCGCAGGGTGGCGGAGTTGCTGGGGGCCGAAGCGCAGCCGGATCCCCAGGGGGAATCGCCGCTGGAGCTTGTGTTGCGGCATCTCACCGATCTGTTGGGTGAGCGCCCCGCTGCCGATGCGGACATTTTTGAATTGGGCGCTACTTCGATCAGCGCGTTGAATCTGGCACGACGGATCGGCAAGCCGTTCGGAGTCAAGATTCCGGTGTCGGCAGTTCTGCGCGGCCGGACACCGAACGTCATTGCCGCTCAGCTGGAATCCGTGCTACGAGCCAGGACCTGCTGAGCACACCATCATTCGATGTGTCCCGGGAACGTCGTTCCCGGGACTTTTTTCGTTTTCTGGAATACGTTTTTCTTTTGCTGTTTTTTGGCGGATTTTAGGCGCGGTGCGCGACGATATAGAAGCGGTGGACATCGCCGATGCCCACCAAAACGAAGAATCAGGAATGGGGAGGTTCAGATGAGCGAACTCGATCTGACCGTCGACGAGCAGGTCTTCGCTGCTCCCGGTGCTGGCATCGTGTACTCCTCGGCTTCTGCCGCCGAGCCGCAGGGCACCTACACCGTCACCACCACCTGCTGGGGCCCCTGCGTCCAGCAGTGACCCGACCGGTGCCGGTGCCGCCGCCGACGCGGCACCGGCACCACCCCTGGTTCCTCGCACAGGTTTCGTTGCGGTCATCGGGGCCGTGACGAATTCAAGAAAACCACTAATGAGGAGGCTCACATGAGCGAACTCGATCTGACCGTTGACGAGCAGGTCTTCGCTGCTCCGGGCGCCGGCATCGTCTACTCGTCGGCTTCTGCCGCCGAGCCGCAGGGCACCTACACCGTCACCACCACCTGCTGGGGCCCCTGCGTCCAGCAGTGATTTCACGGTGCTGGGTGGCGCGAACCCACGCAGGGCGCCGCACCACCCAGCACCATCCCCACGTCAATCAAGGCCGAGCGCGCAAGGAGTAGGCATGGCAGCCGAAACGGCAACCGAGCAGTTCAGCGCTCCGGGCGCGCCGCCGCTCGGCCTGATCGAGTACCTCGACGTGTCGCGAGCCTCGGAAACCCGGCTACGCCAGCAGACCGCGTTCACCGGCGCGCTACTCGCCGAGGAGATCGGCTACTCGCGACTGTGGATTCCGGAGTATCACGCGCTCGGTTCGCCGAGCACCAACCCGGTTCTTCTGGCCGGCGTGTTGGGGGCGCGCACGACGCGCATCCGGTTGGGCACCGCGGTCAGTCTGCTGCGGGTACGCGATCCGCACCTGACCGCCGAGGACGTGGTCGCGGCGGCGGCGTTCTGCGAAGGCCGCTTCGATCTCGGTTTCGGGCGCGGCAATGTCGGTGGCGCGGCGGCGAAGGCGCTGAGCTACCTGCGCAAGGACGATCAGCAGCTGGAAGTGGCGATCGAGCAGGTTGTGTCCATTCTGGACGACGGCACCGAGTGGATCGAGCCGATCGGCAGCGACTACCAGCTGTGGCTGCACGGTGCGGGCAGCAGGTCCGCGGTGCTGGCCGGAAAGCTGGGCTTCAGCTACTGCCATGCGCTGTTCCTCAACCCGGACATCGACGTGTGCGAGCGACAGTTCGCCGAGTACCGCACGCTCGCCCCCAACTCCGGGAAGACCGCGGTCGCGTTGACCCTGATCGCCAACCGTGATCCGGCCCGCGCCATGTTGGACGCGTTCGCCCAGCCGCACCATGTGAACTGCGCCGGCACGCCCGCCGACTGCGCGCGCACGGTGGTCAACGCGCTGCGACTCACGCAGGCCGACGAGGTGATCATCGCCGAGCTGTCCGGTGCGCCGGACGACCACTTCGTCGCGCTGGCCGAGATCTTCGCGCTCGTCGGCGAGGAGGTGGCCGCGTCATGGTCGACCAGCCGTGTCTGATCCGCACCGCGCTGCTCAGCGTCGACGAGGCCGTTGACCTGATCGCCGCCGATCACCTTGACGACCAGCTGGTCAGCTGCGCGATCGCGCTGGCCGCCGACGCCGATCTGCTGGCCAGCGCGCCGACCAAGGAGCGCGCGCAGGCCGCGGTGCGCCGCTACATCGCGCGGATGGGCGGCAGGGCCACGCCGTACGGGCTGTTCGCAGGGACCACGTTCGGCACGGTGGGCAAGACTCGCGCGTTGCGTCTCGATCCGCGCTCCGCGCATCGCGTGCATGTCCGGGTGGATACCAAGGCGCTCGAACTGGCCGTTGTCGAGGCGATGGAAGCGGCCGACTTCACGAGGTTGCCGCTGCGGCCCAATCCGACCATCCACCGAGTTGGGGACGAGCTTCGTTACGTGCGGCCTGGCGACGAAAGCGCCGATGTCGTCAGCATGCGCGCCACCGCGGCGATCGACACCGTGCTGGCCGCGTTCGGCGAAAGCTATGCGTTCGGCGAGGGCCGCGCGTCCGGTGCGGAACTGCTGGCGGGGCTGTCGGTGGCGAGTCCGGGCAGCCCGCCTGCGGCGCTGCGCGCGTTCGTGACCAGGCTCGTCGACGGCGACCTGCTGTTGCGCGCGGGCGACATCGTGGCGCCGGGCCAGGAGCCGGGTGAGTTGGCGCTCGGTTTGCTCGACACGCTGGGTGATGCCGAGCGGGCGTCGGCGCTGCGCGCGCTGCTCACCGAGATCGGCACCGAGCGGGTGCTGGACGCGAGCATGCACGAGGCGTTGCAGAAGGCGTGGAAACCGGCCGCTCAACGGATCGGCGCCTGGGCCGAACTGCCCGAGAAGGAACGGTTCCACCTCGACCTCGAACTGTCCATGTCGGACCCGACGGTCGACGGCCGGACCATTCGCGAGCTGACCGACACCTTGCGCAGGCTGGAAGTGGTGTTCCCGCCCTACGACCCGCTGCGCGATTTCCGCGATGCGTTCCGTCGCCGCTACGAGGACACCGAGGTGTCGCTGTTGGACGCGCTCGACCCGGAACGCGGCGTGCGCAAGGTCCTGCCACGTGAGCTGTCCAATCTGGCGCACGAGGCCGGTGTAGTCGGCGTCTCGGGCAGCGCGGACCCGACCGTGCCGAGCACGCTGCTGCGGGTCCTCGACGAGTGGCGTCGCACCGGCCGTGACGTCGACATCAGCGATTTTCCGCTGGCCGAGCGGACTTCTGCCCAGGCGGTCTACGCGGCGCTGCTTGACAACTACGAGGGCCGGTTCAGCAGTGTGCTCGTCGCCGGTTTTCGTCGCACCTCGGTCGCCCTGCTGGCTCGGTTCGCGCTCGGTCGGCCCGCAGCGACCCACGCGCTGCGGGACTGGCTTGCTCAGGGTGATGGCGATGCGATCCATGTCGAGCTCATGCACACGCCGGGTACGCGGGACGGCAATGTGGTGCTGCGGCCTCGGCTTTTCGACGATGTGATCGCGCTGACCGGCGCGACCGGCGGCACGATCGGCCTCGAGCGGCTGCGGATTCGGCTGGTCGGCGATCGGATCGCGTTGCGGGACAGTGAATCCGGACGGCCGGTGATCGTCGAGCTGAGTTCGGCGCACTACATCAGTGCGGTCGGTACCCATCCCGCGTACACGTTCCTCGGCCATCTCGCCGGCAACGGATCGGCCGGTTGGCTGTGGGACCCCATGGATGAGCTGTCCCATCTGCCCAGGGTCACGTGCGGTCCGGTCATCGTGGCGCCGGAGCAGTGGCGAGTGGGCCGGGCCGAGGTCAAGCAGGTCGTTGGCGACGAGGATCCGGCGACCGCGCTGCGCGCGCTGCTGCCGGGGATCGGCGCGCGGCGCTGGGTCGGGGCCGGGCAGGACGACCAGGTGTTGCCGATCGACCTGGATTCCGCGCGGTCCATTCGCGCGGTGCTGGCGCACTTCGCATCGCACGAGCACACCCGACTGACCGAACTGCCGCAGGTGGAGGCGCCCGGAGTGGCCGGGCCGACCGGGCGACACGTGGCCGAGGCGATCGTGCCGATCACCTCGACGCGCACCGAGCGGACGCCGGCGCGGGTCGCCGAGTTCGATCCGGCGGCCGGCGCACGGTGGGTTTACGCCAAGTTCTTCACCGGGACCTCCGGCGCCGATCAGGTGATCGCGAAGGCGCATCAGCTCGCCACCGCGCTCACTGCGGCAGGCCTGGTCAGCGGCTGGTTCTTCCTGCGTTACCGGGAGGACGGCTACCACGTGCGGGTTCGGCTGCGACCGGTCGAGCCGGAGCAGCGGGGGGCGGTGCTCGTCGAGCTGGACCGGCTCGGCCAGCGGCTACGCGCGGCTGGCCTGGTGACCAGGGTGGCGACCGACGAGTACGTGCCCGAGGTCGCCCGCTACGGCGGTCCGGCCAACCTCGCTCTGGCTGAGCGGCTCTTCAACGCCGACAGCGACGACGCAGCCGCGCATGTGGCAAGCGGATCGGACGAGCGGACGCGACTGTACCTAACAGTAGGTACAGTGCTGCGCTGGGTTCGCGCCGCGTTCGGGTCGGTTGCCGAGCAGCAGGAGTTCCTGCGCAACTGCCAGGGCGGGCTGGATGTGCGGTTCGAGCGGGAGGGCAATCCGCTCGGCCGGTTCTACCGGGAGCATCGGCCCGGCCTTTCCGCCTATCTCGCCGAATCTCAACAAGAGTCCGCTGTGGACGGGCTTTTCGGCGAACTGGCCGCTGCGTTGCGGGCGAGTCTTGGTGCCGGCGTCGGCGATCCGGTGCTCGCGGCCGTGCTGCACATGCACTGCAACCGCGTTTTCGCCGTGGACAGCAGGCGACTTGAGTTTCTCACCTACGAGCTGACCGCCCGGAAGATCCGGGAGCACCAGGCCCGGGAGGGATCATGACCGCATCGCAGCTCACCATCAATCACGCGCGGGTGGCCGCGCGTACCCCGATCGAACTGGCCATGCTGTTGTTCCGCGATGCCAGCGCGGGTATCCAGGCCGCGCCCACCTTCGCGGCTTGCTTCGATCTCGCGCTGGCCTCGATGGAGTTCAGCACCGCGACCGGCATGGATCACCCGGCTCTGCCGTGGTTCCGGCAGGGGATGGACCTCCTGCGTGGCGCCAAGCATGTCGAACCCTGGCTCTACGGCGGCGCCGCGCACGCCGGCTGGACGGCGGTGCAGCTGTCGCAGGGTTACGGCCTCGACGTGAGCGGGTTGACCGCGTTCGACGAGCTGATCCTGGGTTGGATCGAGCACTATCCGGCCGACCGGACCGTGGATCTGCCGATGGGGCTGCTCGGGCTCGGTGTGTACGGGCTGATCCATCCGGTCGCCGCGACAAGGGAGAAGTTCACCGGCGCGGTGCTGGACATGATCGAGCAGCGGGCCGAACGCGCGGAGGGCGGACTGTTCCTGCGTTCGGCGCCTGCGCGCGCGGCCGAGCACCCTGCGGCGTCCATGGTCAGCCATTGCGATCTCGGTGTCGCGCATGGCAATGCCGGACTCGTTTCGTACCTGGCCTCGGTCGTGCTGGCCGGGTCGGGCAGCGCGGTCCGGGCCGAGTCGATGCTGCGCGCGTCGGTGGGCTGGCTGCTGCGGCAGCGGATCGACCGGGACGGCTCGGTGTTCCCGCAGGCCGTCGAGTCCCGCTACGTGCCCGCCCGCAGTGCCTGGTGCTACGGCGATCCCGGCATCGCGCTCGCGCTGGCGGTCGCCGCGCGGGCCACCGGATTCGCCGATGTCGCCGGCACCGCGCGGGAGGCAGCAGTCGCCGCGATCGACCGTGAGCCTGCCATGGCCAGGGTCACCGATCCGTGTCTGTGCCATGGCGCGGCCGGGTTGGTCTGGTTCGGTCGCCGGGCCGGGTCGGATTTCGCGCTGCACAACGTCGAGTCCTATACCGACCACTGGTTCGGCTACCTGCGCGACACTCGCGCCGAGGGAAACCTACGTTACCTCGCGCCAGGCGGGCTGCGGCAGGACAGCTCGTTCCTGGAAGGCGATCTCGGCGTCGCCCTGTCCTGCCTGTACCTGGCCAAGGGCGGCTCGCCGGAATGGCAACAGCGTTTGCTGGCGGTGCCAGTCGGCGCACCCGAGAAGTAGGGGGTCGCCATGCGAGTTCTGGTCTATGCCTACGGCACCCGGGGCGACGTGCAGCCCTACCTCGCGCTGGCCGACGGTCTGGTCAAGGCCGGCCACGACGCGGTGCTTGCCGCGCCCGGACGTTTCGCGGAGTTCGCCGAGTCGCACGGGGTGGAGTTCTCGCCGTGGGACGACGAGTCGCTGGCTCTGCTCGACCGGCCGGACGTCAAGGAGATGCTGCTCAACGCGCAGTCGCCGGAGGAGCTGGCGAAAACCCGGACGTTCCTGAAGGCCGAGACGTTCCGGCTCTACCCCAGCCTGTTGGACGGCATCTGGCGCGCCGCTCGACGGGGCGCCGACCTGCTGGTGCATCCGTACGTCGGCGCCACCGCGGCGCACCAGGCGGCCGAGAAGGTGGGCGCGCCCAACGTACTTGCCGTGCTGTACCCGAGTTATGTCACGTCGTGGCACTATCCGAGCCCGGATCGGGCGTCGAGCGGGCCGGGTAGCAGGGTGGGTAATCGCCTTGCCCACCTGCGGTACAACCGGCGCAAGCCGGTGCCCGAGGTAGCAGCCGCGATTGCTCAGTGGCGGCGGGATAGCCTCGGGCTGGCGCCGAGGCGCGGCTGGCTGGACGCGAAGCACCGGCCGGACGGCAGCCACACCCCGGTCCTGCACGGATTCAGTCGCCACCTGGTGCCGGTCGCGCCCGATTGGCCGGACTGGGTGCACACCACGGGTTTCTGGCAGTTGCCGACCTCGACGGAGTGGACGCCGCCCGAGGAGCTGACGAGCTTCCTCGCGGCAGGCCCGAAGCCGATCTTCGTCGGGTTCGGCAGCATGGCCTCGAACGATCCCGAGGCTGCCGGCGAGCGGGTCCTCGCGGCCGTGCGCGAGGCGGGTGTGCGCGCGATCGTGGTGACCGGTTGGGGCGGCATCAAGATCCCCGATCCGCCGGAGAACGTCCTGGTACTGGCGGACATGCCTTACGACAAACTGTTTCCGCTGGTGAGCCTGGCTGTGCACGCGGGCGGCGCCGGGACGCTCAACGCGGCGTTGGAGGCCGGGATCGCGCAGGTGCCCTGCCCGTTCCACGACGAGCAGCACACCTGGTCGCGGCGGTTGGTCGAGGTCGGGGTGGCCACCGAGCCGATCTGGCAGAAGGAACTGACCCCGGAGCTGCTCGCCGCGGCAATCCGCACGGCGCTCACCGATCCGGGCATCACGTCCTCGGTCGCGCGGCTGCGTGAGCTGGTCCGCGTGGAGCACGGGACCGAGGCGGCGGTCGCCGCGCTGGAGCACATCGCGGGCTATCGCGCCACTGTGGACAGTGCGCGATGACTGAAGGAGCAACGATGCGGGCTGCACTGCTTGGTGTGGTACTCGCGCTGGTCGGCCTGGTGCCGGCAACAGCTCAGCGGACCACGAACGACGTGACAACGGGAAACTGGCGACCAGGGCCGATCGCCTGGCAGCCGTGCGCGCAGAACCCGGCCGATGCCTCGGTCCGGTGCGGCACGGTGCGGGTGCCGATCGACTGGACCACGCCGAACGGGCCGACCATGACCGTCGCGATCGGCGAACACCTCGCCTCAGGAACCTCGCTCGGCCCGCTGGTGATCAATCCCGGCGGGCCGGGCGCGTCAGGTGTGCAGTACGCGGTGGACGAGCCGAACTGGTTGAGCGCGAAGCTGCTCAGCCATTTCGACGTGATCGGGTTCGATCCGCGCGGCGTCGGCGGCAGTAGCCCGGTGCGGTGTTCGGCCACGCTGCTGAGCAACCAGCCGACGCCGTTCCCGGCCGACCAGGCGGACTACACCCGGTTCGTCGCGGGCAACAAGCAGCTCGGCGAGGACTGCGCGGCGCACACCGGGGCCATGTTCGGCCACGTCGACACCTGGAGCGTCGCGCACGACATCGACGCCATCCGGGCCGCGCTGAACGTGCCGCAGATCAGCTACTACGGGGTGTCCTACGGGACGCTGATGGGTGAGGACTACGCGCAGCTGTTTCCCGGCCGGGTGCGGGCGATGGCGCTGGACAGCGTGATGGACCACAGCCTCGGCACCGCGGCCTTCCTGAACACCGAGGCGGCGGCCGCGCAGGACTCGTTCGAGCAGTTCACGCAGTGGTGCCAGCGGAACGCGAGCTGCGCTCTGCACGGTCAGGACGTGACCGCCTTGTGGGACAAGCTGATGAGCGCGGCCGACGCCGGCAAGCTGATCGACCCGAGCAGCGGCGGGCCGTTGAGCTGGTGGGAACTCGCCGAGGGCGCCGAGCAGTCCTTGCCGCAGCCGAACTGGGCGCAGCTGGCGGGCGAGATCGCCGGGCTGAGCAAGGAACTGTCCGCGCCGGCGGCGAAAAAAGCCACGAATGACGGCCAGCTCATGCCGTATCCGCTCGCGGTGTTCTGCGCTGACTGGTCGTTCCCGATCAACTCGGATTCCCAGTTGCAGCGCTATTTCGGAGAGAACGAGGCGCTCGCGCCGCAGCTGCGCACCTCGGCGACCGCATGGGTGGCCGCCGCGTTCTGCGACGGCTGGCCGAGCACGGTCACTCACGGGCAACAGCGACTCGACGTGCACACGAACCTGCCGGTGCTGGTGATGAACGCGGTGCACGATCCGCAAACCCCCTATGACTGGGCGCTGGATGTGGCCGGTCAACTCGGCGCGAACGGCCGGCTGGTCACCTACCAAGGCTGGGGGCATCGCGCGTATGGGCGCAGCGACTGCACGACGGGCTACGTCGACAACTACCTGATCGGCAAGACCTTGCCTCGATTCGGCGCCGGCTGCGCCGCCGTCGAGCCGTCAACCGGAGGTGCGAAGTGAGGACACCGGACATCTACGTCAGCGGGCTCGGCGTGTATCTGCCCGAGGTCACGTCGGTCGATGACGCGATCGCGGACGGTCGCTACGACGCTGCGGTCGCCGAGGAGACCGAACTGCTGGGCGCCGCGATCTCGCCCGATCTCTCCGGCCCGGAGATGGCGCTGATCGCGGCGCGGGAAGCGATCGGGCGCGCCGAGCATGATCCGACGGAGCTGGATGCGCTGCTGTACGTGGACATGTACCACTCGGGCCCGGATGGCTGGTGCCCGCAGTCCTATCTGCAACGCGAACTCGTGGGTGGTGACCTGCTCGCGGCCAACATCCGGCAGGGCTGCAACGGCATGTTCGGCGCGCTGGAACTGGCCGCGAGCTACCTGCTTGCCGGGCACGATGCCGCGCTGTTGGCCGCGGGCGACAACATGGGGTCGCCGCTGGTGAACCGGTGGCAGAGCCTGCCCGAGTTCATCCTGGCCGACTCGGGCTCGGCCGTGCTGCTCACCCGCTCCCCCGGTTTCGCCAAGCTGCTCTCGGTCTGCTCAATGACGATTCCTGAGCTGGAGGGCATGCATCGCGGCGCCGAACCGCTGCTGCCGGCGCCGGTCACCTTGGGCAAGCCGCTTGAGCTGCTCAGCCGGTTCCGCGAGTTCGCCAAGATGAACGGAGCCAAGACGGCGGATGCCGGGCTCAAGCTGATCAAGAGCCGGGTCGACCTTGTGCATCGCGCGCTGGACGAGGCCGGCATTGACATCACCCAGATCACCAGGATCGCCTGCAACCATGGTTCGCGCGGGTTCATCGACGACGGCCTTTTGGAAAGCATCGACCTCGACATCGAACAGTCCACTTGGGACTTCGGGCGGCGGGTCGGGCATCTCGGTCCCAGCGATCAGGTCGCCGGCTTCGACCACCTGTTGACAACCGGCGAGCTCACAGCAGGCGATCATCTGCTGATGTTCGGCCATGGTCCAGGTTTCGGCCTGGCGACCGCGGTGTTCGAGATCCTGGAAACGCCGAAATGGCTGTGAACTGGGATGTGATCGTGGTGGGGGCGCGCTGTGCCGGCGCGCCCACCGCCATGCTGCTCGCGCGCGCGGGCTGTCGGGTGCTGCTGTTGGAGAAGGCGCGGTTTCCCCGGGATACGTTGTCGACGCACTACATCCACCAGCCCGGCGTCGCCTGCCTTGCCGAATGGGGGCTCCTTGACGCGGTCGCGGCAACCGGCGCTCCGCCGTTGGCTCGCGCGATCTACCAGGTCGAGGACGTGCGCATGGTCGGCTGTTCGATGCCGGTCGACGGGCAGCGCGCCGCATACGCGCCGCGTCGGGACGTGCTCGATCCGATCCTGGCGAATGCGGCGGCCGAGGCAGGCGCGGAGTTTCGGGACGGCTGCGCGGTGACCGGCCTGCTCGGCGAGGACGGGCGCGTGGTCGGGGTGCGGTACACCGATCGGGCCGGCGTCGGGCACGAGGAACGGGCCGCGCTGGTGGTCGGCGCGGACGGGATGCGCTCCACCGTCGCACGGGTGGTCGACGCGCCCATGATCCTCGAAGACCCGCTGCTGACCTGCGTCTACTACTCGTATTGGGATGGCGTGACCGCCGATTTCGAGCTGTACGAGGCGCCTGGGCGCTGGATCGGCTGCGCGCCGACCAATGACGGCCAGACCCTCATCGCGGCCTACTTCCCCCAATCCGAGTTCGACACGGTACGGGCCGATGCGCTCGAGCACTACCTGGCCAACATCGAGCGGACCGCGCCGGATCTGTACGCGAGAACCGTTGGCGGGCAACGAATCGGGCGGCTCTACGGCACCGGTGATCAGCGGAACTTCTTCCGCAAGGCCGCAGGCCCCGGCTGGGTTCTGGTCGGCGATGCGGGCCACCACAAGGATTCGATCAGCGGCCGGGGCATCACCGACGCGTTCCTCCAGGCCCGGCTGCTCGCCGAATGCATCTGCACCAATACATTGGGACAGTTCGCGACCGCGCGGGACGACCTGCTCATGGAGCACTACCAGAACACGCTGATCGTCGCGGGTCTCACCGTGCAGCCGGACCGGTTGCGGCTGCTGCGCGCGCTCGCCAAGGACCCGGAACTCGTCGAGCGGTACTTCTCCACCGTTGCCGGCGTGCTCTCCGTCGAGGACCTGTACCCGGACGAACTGCTCTGGAGCGCCTGATGATCTCCGCCAAGCCGCTTCTCGCCGTGCTCGCGTTGCTGCTGAGCAGCGGCGGCGCCGTCGCCGCCCAGCCGACCTACTCCTATGCCAACGCGATTCGGCAGACCGCGTGGGTGGACACCGGTATGCCGGGCGTGCGGGTCGCGGCCGACATCATCCGACCTGTCACGCAGGGGCGGAAGGTGCCGGTGATCATGGAGGCCAGCCCGTATTTCAGCTGTTGCGGGCGCGGTAACCAGTCGCAGAAGAAAACCTACGACGCGCACGGCGATCCGGTCCAGTTTCCGGAGTTCTTCGACAACTACTTCGTGCCGCGCGGCTATGCGGTGGTGTTGGTCGATCTCGCCGGCACGGGTCGCTCCCAGGGTTGCGTCGATCTGGGCGGACCTTCCGATGTGCGGTCGGCGACGGCGGTCATCAACTGGTTGAATGGGCGGGCTCGCGGGTATTCGTCGCCGACCTCAGCTGTGCCGATGGTGGCGAACTGGTCGACCGGCGCGGTCGGCATGGTCGGCAAGTCCTATGACGCGACCATCGCGGAAGCCGTTGCGGCGACCGGCGTGCCGGGGTTGCGGACGATCGTGCCGGTCGAGGCGATCAGCTCCTGGTACGACTACTACTTCTCGGACGGCGCCACCTATGTCGGCGACTCCCCCGCGACCTTGGTCAACGGCGTCGAGACGGCGAACGGCGGGCAGAACTGTTCGGCGGCAACGGCTGCGGTCGCGTCCGGTTCGGACACCGGCGGCGACGTCACTGCCTTTTGGGCGCAGCGCGACTACCTGCGCACCGGTTCGCGGGCGACAGCGAGCGAATTCGTGGTGGCCGGCTTGCAGGACGCGAACGTGAAGACGAACAACTTCGGCCAATGGTGGAACATGCTCAGCGCGAATGACGTGCCGCGCAAGCTGTGGCTGTCGCAGACCGGGCACGTCGACCCGTTCGACTTCCGCCGTGCCGACTGGGTGAGCACGTTGCAGCAGTGGTTCGACTATTGGCTGATGGGCAGCCACAACGGTGTCATGAACCAGCCGATGGTCAGTGTCGAGCGGAATCCGGACCGGTGGGTCGACGAACCTACCTGGCCGCCCGCCGACACTCACCAGACCGCGCTTTTCCCCACCGCCAACGGTCTCGGGTCCATTCCGGCCGCGCCTTGGAGTTCCGCGTCGTTCACCGATGATCCCGGTCAGAACGAATTCGCCTGGGCCGCACCGGGACCGACCGCGCAGGCCGGCGACCGGCTGTTGTTCAGCACCGGGCCGCTGGCCCACGATCTGCGGGTGGCCGGCACCGGATCGATCACGGTCACCGTGACCCCGTCGACGCCGACCGCCGACCTCTCCGCGGTGCTGGTCGACTATGGGCCGCAGACTATCCGCAACTACCTCGATCCCTTCTCCGGCATCACCAATCTGAACACCCAATCCTGTTGGGGCGAGGGCGATCCAGGTGACACCGGCTGCTTCTACGACACCGAAGCCGACACCATGACGACCGACTGGAACGTGTTCAGCCGAGGCTGGGCGGACCTCGCCAACCACACATCGCTGGCCAGCAAGGCACCGCTGGTGCCCGGCAGGCCCTACACCATCACGTTCCCGTTGGACACCACCGATCACGTG
>DASYBO010000324.1:0-3056 GCA_036500685.1 Pseudonocardiaceae bacterium
GGCGGACGCCATGGACTACCGGGTGATCACCGTTCGCTCCGAGGCACGTTGTAGCCCTCGACGACAACGAGAGGACGTGCCCCGTGCTCACCGGCACTCGGCCATTCGACCGGGATCTCGCGTTGTTCGCCCGGCAGCAGCCACACGTAGTTCGCGGCGAAGTACGCCGGTAGGACGCGGTCGCCCGACTTCCGGTCGCGCAGTGACAGGCGCACCATGGCCGCGACCACCGAACCCTCGTTGCGGACCACAGCGGTCAGCGCTCCGCCGTCCCTTTCCGCGACCTGGATCGTGACCCGCGCCTGCGCGAGAGTGTTGAGCTGCCGCATGTCCTGGTCCTGCCGGTACCGCCAGTAGGTGTTGTCCGACAACAACCCGCCCCTGGCGTCGCGGAGTTCCAGCCTGAGCAGGTGCATCGGGGGTAGTGTGTCCGGCCACGCGACAGTGAACGACGGGACACTTGCCGACGGCGCCAGGTCTAAGGTGGCCGCCTGCGGGGCTGCCAGCGCCGTACCGTCCAGGCCGTAGAGCATCGCCGTGAGTCGGGCTCCCTTGACCGGGGCCGCCGTGTGATTCAGCACGACCGTGCTCCAGTCCACCGGGCTGGCCTGCGCGTGCAGCGGTTCGCAACCCTTGCGCGCGCCGTGGTACATGCCATTGACGTCCAGGTCGTAGTCGTAGGTCTGCCACACGGTGCTGTGCCAGGCGGGATGCGACATCCACAACATCAGGCCGGACGCGTCGTTCCACAGCTTCGTGTTCCATGCCTCGAACATCGCGCGGCTGTTCTCGTAGTTGACCAGCTGGGCCTTGCGAGTGAACTCGTCGAGCCCCGCGGATGCGCCGAGCCGCGCGTCGATCGCCGCCTGGTAACTCTGCGGTTGCTGGTTGCCCCTCGTGGACCAGTCGTGGTGGAACCACACGTCGCTGATCGGCCAGCTGGGCTGGTCTCCGACCAGGTTCCGCATGCTGTCGGCGACCGGGACGGCCGGCATGCCGATCTCGGTGTGAAAGCCGAAATCCGTACGGGTGAAGTACTCCTTCGGATTGACATACCAGTACGGCCCTCCGCCGCCGGTGATGCCGCCGGCCGAGTTGTTCTGGTAGAGCACGTCAGGATCTTCCTCCGCGACCGCCTGCCGGACCCCGTTGTCGATCTCGCGGGGAGGCGCCCCCTCGTTCGCGCCGCACCACACGGCGATGGAGGGATGGATCCGGTAGCGGCGCACCGTGTCGCGCGCGGTGTTGACATACGCGGTGTGGTCCGGTGCATCCATGGACCAGGCGTCCCAGAAGTCGTTCCACACCAGGATGCCGTTCTCATCACACGCGGCGAAGAACTCGTCCCTGTTGCTGCTGCCAACCCAGTTGCGGATCATGGTGAAGTTCATGTCGCGGTGCATCCTGACCACATTGGACATGCGTTCGTGCGGCATGCGGCGCAGCAGCTCGTCGAAACCCCAGTTGCCGCCGCGGCAGAACACCCGTGTCCCGTTGACCAAGATCTGGAGCGGCTGCACCTTGTTCACCACCGACTTCACAGTGGTCCACGTCTGCCCGTCGTTGGACACCTCGATGTCGAACTCGGAGGCGTACGCGGTCTCCCAGACAAGGTTCACCCGGTCGAACGTCGTGACCGCGCCCAGATCGACCTGGATCCACTGGTTGTCCTGGTAGGCGGACGACCAGCGGGTGTCGAGCCTCCCGTCGACTACGTTCGACGGCGGACCGCCGGAGTTGTCCGTCGACGAGGCCGTCGCCGTCTTGCCCAGAGCCAGGTTCGTCCCGGGATAGGCGATGTTGATCACCGACAGCTCCCACAGGGACATGCCCCACGAGGTCGCCCGCTTCCGGCCGAGGACGCGGACGTACCGGGCCTGCTGTACCGGGAAGTCCACGGTCTGCGGCGCGTGCTGCGGGTCGGTGAACACAACCGGCACGTTGTAGGCGTAGCCGAACTCCCGGATCCCGAACCGGGACGCAAGCAGGTCGCTCTCGGCCGCACCGACACTGGCCGTGACGGTCAGGTCGTGCAGATCCGGCCGGCCATACCCGTTCGGCCACCACAGAACCGGATCACGCAGCCGCAGACTCGGAAACTCCTTGGGATCGAAGCTGACGTCGACGCTCGCGCCGCCCCCGACCTCTATCGTCTTGCTGACGGCGACCTTGTCGAACGCGGCCCGCACGGTAACCTGCTGCGCGGAAGCGGCCACGTTCTGGACCGGCACACGAATGGTGACCTCGGCGATGCTCCTGTCCGGTAGATTCGGCAGCTTGGTCGCGACGTGTGGGTCGCGGATCACTGCCGCGCCAGTCGACCGCAGCCGGACGTGGTTCCAGATGCCCGACGCTCGGTCGCGCACCGCGGGCATCCAGTCCCAGCCCGATATCGACAGGTAGGTCGGGGCGTTGCGCATCATCATGTTGGAGCCGGCATCGACCCACGCCTCGCCACTGGCGCCCTTGTCACCAGGACTGCCCGGGTAGGGCATCGGGCTGACCCGCACGGCGATGACGTTCGACTCACCCGTGCGCAGTGTCCCGGTGATATCGAACGCCGCGCGGGAGAACGGGTACGTGACGTCGCCGACGTGCGTGCCGTTCAACCAGACCTCGGCCCGGTGGTTGACGCCGTCGAACTCCAACCAGATCCGACGCGACGGGCTGGCAGCTAATCCGGACGGCAACTGGAACTCACGCCGGTACCACCACGAATGACGGGACAGGGCCTCCGGTATGTGCAGGTTGTTGAAACCGGCGACCGGATCCGGCAGATGGCCCTGTTCGACCAGGGAGGCAAGAACGGTGCCGGGCACCGTAGCGGGCAACCAGTCGGAGACATCGACCGAGTGCCCGGACAGTGTCACCCCGTCTCCGGTGACGAAGTCGTCCATCGTGAGCGCCCATCCGGACTCAACGGGCACGGTGCCGTCCGAGCCGACCCGCAGCTCCGGCACCTGCTCGTGTGCCATGCCCCATGCCGTCCAGCCCCGCGCGGCCGGCCGCTGCGCGTCGGACGTGCCATAGACCTGGAATCCGTTGAGCCCGAGTGG
>DASYBO010000325.1:0-11879 GCA_036500685.1 Pseudonocardiaceae bacterium
GCGGACAGCTCGTCAAGGGCCGCGATCAGCGCTTCGGGCATGAACCGGCCGCCGAACGCGCCGTAGTAGCCGCGCTCGTCCGGGTCGTGCTCGTCCGGGTGCTGGGCCTGGGCCTGTTCCTGGTCGGTCATCGCGTCGGCCTCGGGCAGGCGGGGTGCGACCCCGCAGTGACAAGTTGCACGACGGCGGTCTTGGGGTCACCGCTGGTGAGCAAACCCTCACCGACGAGCACCGCGTCCGCGCCGTATCCGGCGTAGGTCATCAGGTCGGCCGGGCCACGCACACCCGACTCGGCGATCTTCAACGTCTCGAACGGCAGCCCAGGGGCCAGCCGGCCGAACACTTCCCGGTCCACCTCAAGGGTTTGCAGGTTGCGGGCGTTGATGCCGATCACGCTCGCACCCGCCTCCAGTGCCCGGTCCGCCTCCTCGGCGGTGTGCACCTCGACCAGCGCGGTCATGCCGAGCGACTCGACCCGGTCCAGCAACGCGACGAGCGCGTTCTGTTCCAGTATCGCCACGATCAGCAGGACGAGGTCGGCACCGTGCAGCCGGGCCTCGTGCACCTGGTACGGACTGACGACGAAATCCTTGCGCAGCACCGGAACCGAGGGCACCGCGGCACGGACCGCGTCGAGATCGGCGAGGGATCCGCCGAAACGCCGCTGCTCGGTGAGCACGCTGATCACCCTGGCGCCCGCGTCCGCGTAGTCCTTGGCCAATACGGCGGGCTCCGGGATCTCGGCCAGCTCGCCCTTTGACGGACTGCGCCGCTTCACCTCGGCGATGACGCCAACGCCGGGGGCACGAAGCGCGGTTGGCACATCGATGGGCGGCGCGACCTTGGCCGCGCGTTCCTTGACCCGTTCGAAGGGAAGCGCCGCCTCGCGGACCGCGAGATCCTCGCGCACTCCCTCGACTATCGACTCCAGAGCGTTCACGGCATCACCCGCGAAACGCAAGAAACGCGTTGTGGCCCGACCGCTGTGCCGAACAGTTCGCGTGAAACTAGCCTCACGGCACTTCCCCTTCCCGCCAAAAAGATGCTAACCCCGCGCAACGAACAGATCCGGCTTGGGGTAGCTGTGCCTGGTGTGAGGAGCAACGTCCGGGTTAGTCCCGAGCGGTCGGGTCCTCTCCATCGGACAGGGCCCGCCACAGCTCGTCGTCCGGGTCGCGCTTGCGTTTGCCACCAGCGGGAGTCTCGTAATTGGCACCCAGTCCCGGCAGGCTCTCCGCACCCCGGACGATCAGCATTCCGGCCGCCGCGACGACCCCTCCGGCCAGCAGTGCCAACACATGCGCGAGAACGATCTGCGACAGCGGGTAACCGTTCGGGTGCGCACCGAACACCCCCGCCAATTGGGTGAACGCGACCACGATCATGCCGAGTCCGGCCAGTACCACGAGACCGCCGACGATCCGGCGCACCCAGCCCCTTGTGGCCAATGTGGCCGCGATCGCGGCCAGGCTGAGCAGCGCGAGCGGGATCAACGCTGGCGCCTGCGTGTCGCCGTCGAGTGCGTTGACCACCTTGCCGTGCAACGGGGTCACCTCGACCGACCACGACCAGGCCAGTTTCGACGATGCCCACAGCAGTCCGGCTCCGACCAACAGTCCGACTATGATCATCCACAGTGGACGTCGACCGGCCCTCGGCCGGACGGCCTCGGTCGAGGTGTGTGCGGTGGCCGGCGACTCAGGCACCCGTCGGCTCCTCCCCCTCGGCCCCGGCCGGCGACGCGATGGTGCCCGCGGTGGCAATCGCGGAGAGTACGGCGCGCGCCTTGTTCAGCGACTCCTCGTCCTCGGCGACCGGGTCGGAGTCGGCAACGATCCCGCCGCCTGCCTGCACGTAGGCGACACCGTCACGGATCAGCGCGGTACGGATGGCGATCGCGGTGTCCGCGTCGCCCGCGAAGTCCAGGTAGCCGACCACGCCGCCGTAGAGGCCGCGCCGGGTCGGCTCCAGCTCCTCGATCAGCTCCATGGCACGCGGTTTCGGTGCGCCGGAAAGGGTTCCGGCCGGGAAGCAGGCGGTGACCGCGTCGAACGCGGTGCGGTCCGCGCGCAGCTCACCGGTCACCGTGGACACGATGTGCATGACGTGGCTGTACCGCTCGACCCGGAAGAATTCGACCACCCGCACCGTGCCGGGCTTGCAGACCCGGCCCAGGTCGTTGCGGCCAAGATCGACCAGCATGACGTGCTCGGCCCGCTCCTTGGCGTCGGAGAGCAGGTCCTTCTCCAGCAGCGCGTCCTCCTCGGCGTCCACCCCGCGCCAGCGGGTGCCGGCGATCGGGTGTGTGGTCGCGCGGCCGTCCCGCACCGTGACGAGGGCTTCCGGGCTCGACCCGACGATGTCGAAGCCGTCGAGCCGGAGCAGGTACATGTACGGGCTCGGATTGCTGGTGCGCAGTACCCGGTAGACGTCCAGCGCGTCGGCCTCGGTGTCCATCTCGAACCGCTGCGAGACCACCACCTGGAACGCCTCGCCCTCGCGGATAGCGGCCTTGGCCGCGTTGACGGCGGCGTGGTGCTCCTCGGGGGTGCGGCGGCGCCGGAATTCGGGCTTGGGCGCGCCGAACGTGGCGACCGTGGCCGGGGACGAGGCGCACAGCTGCTCGGACATCACGCCGAGGCGGCGCACCGCGTCGTCGTAGGCGGCGTCGACCCGCTCCGGGGAGTCGTCCCAGTTGACGGCGTTGGCGATCAGGGTGATGGTGCCCTCGTGATGATCGAGGGCGGCCAGGTCGGTGGCCAGCAGCATGACCATCTCGGGGACCCGCAGGTCGTCGGTGGCCAGCTCGGGCAGGCGTTCCAGCCGCCGCACGGCGTCGTAGCCGATGTAGCCGACCATGCCGCCGGTGAGGGGGGGCATTCCCGGGATCGACTCGGTGTGCAGCGTGCGCACGGTCTCCCGCAGCGCGACCAGCGGATCTCCGCCGCTCGGCAGGCCAACCGGCGGCGTCCCGGTCCAGACCGCCTCGCCGTCGCGCACGGTCAGCGCGGCCGCGCTGTGCGCGCCGACGAAGGACCAGCGCGACCAGGACTGACCGTTCTCGGCGGACTCCAGCAGGAAGGTTCCGGGGCGGTTCGCGGCGAGCTTGCGGTAGACGCCAAGCGGGGTCTCGTCGTCGGCGAGCAGCCGCCGAATCACCGGAATCACCCTGCGCTGGGTGGCGAGTGCGCGAAACTCTTCGCGGCTCGGATAGATCGCGCCCAAACCCTGACCCTTGGGTCGGGCGGTCACGGTGAGATTGTCGCCGGCCATGGGCACATTCTGCCCGCCCGGTTTGACCAGCTCCTCGCTGGGGCCTATATTCAACGACTGTTGAAATGAGGGACGGATGGCCGAGCCGAAACCGGTCGCGCGCAGCCGTGGACGTCGCGGCGCGGGCGCGGACACCAGGGCCGCGCTGTTGGCCGCGGCCAAGACCGTGTTCGCCGAATTCGGCTATGACAACGCCACCGTGCGGATGATCGCGGCCAGGGCCGATGTCGATCCGGCCATGGTCAACCACTGGTTCGGCGGCAAGCAGGGCCTGTTCGGCGCGGCCGTGCTCGAACTGCCGGTCGACCCGATGGAGCTGCTCAAACACATGCTCGACGGCCCGAACGACCAGATCGGCGAGCGTATGGTGCGGTCATTTCTCACGGTCTGGGACAGCGACGGCGGCAGGCTGCCCGCGCTGATGCGCAGCATCACCCAGCAGGAGGCGGCCGCGGACGCGATCCGCGAGATCTTCGTCAACCTGGTGATCCTGCCGTTGATCGCTCAGCTCGGCGTTGACCAGCCCGAACTGCGAGCGACACTGTGCGGTACGCAACTGGTCGGCCTCGGCATGCTGCGTTACGTGCTCAAGTTCGAGCCGCTCGCGTCCACCGATCGGGAAGTGCTGGTCACCGCGATAGCGCCGAACCTGCAGCGCTACCTCTCGGGCTCACTCCAGGGGAAGTAGCACGTCCGCGTCGAAACAGGACCGGTCGCCGGTGTGACAGGCGCCGTCGGTCTGCTCGACGGTCACCAGCACGGTGTCGCCGTCGCAGTCCAATCGCACCTCGCGGACCCGCTGGGTGTGCCCCGAGGTCGCGCCCTTGACCCACAACTCGTTGCGGCTGCGGGAAAAATAGGTGCCCTCGCGCGTGGCCAAGGTCCTGGCCAGCGCCTCGTCGTTCATCCAGGCGACCATCAGCACCTCGCCGGTGCCGTGCGCCTGCGCGACCGCGCACACCAGACCGTCGGCGTTGCGCTTGAGCCGCGTGGCGATCTTCGGGTCGAGTTCCGCACTCATCGGATCACTACCCCGGCCTCGCGCAGCGTGTCCTTGACCTCGCCGATCCGCAACTGGCCGAAGTGGAACACGCTCGCCGCGAGCACCGCGTCCGCGCCCGCCGCGACCGCGGGCAGGAAGTGCTCGACCGCGCCCGCTCCGCCGCTGGCGATCAGTGGCACATCCACCACCGCGCGCACCTTCGTGATCAGCTCGATGTCGAACCCGGCCTTGGTGCCGTCCGCGTCCATCGAGTTCAGCAGGATCTCGCCGACACCGAGCTCGGCGCCGCGCGCGGCCCATTCGACCGCGTCGATGCCGGTGCCGCGCCTGCCGCCGTGCGTGGTCACCTCGAACCCGGACGCGGTCGGCTCCTGCCCATCGGGCACCCGCCGGGCGTCGACCGAGAGCACGATGCACTGCGCGCCGTAGCGCCTTGACGCCTCGCGCAGCAGTTCGGGCCGGTCGATGGCCGCGGTATTGATGCTCACCTTGTCCGCGCCCGCGCGCAGCAACCGGTCGATGTCGCCGACCGCGCGCACGCCGCCGCCGACCGTCAACGGGATGAACACCGCCTCCGCCGTGCGCGACACCACGTCGTAGGTGGTCTCCCGGTCCGAAGAGGACGCCGTGACGTCAAGGAAGGTCAGTTCGTCCGCGCCTTCGGCGTCGTAGGCGGCGGCCAGTTCGACCGGGTCGCCCGCGTCGCGCAGATCGGCGAAGTTGACGCCCTTCACCACCCGCCCGGCATCGACGTCCAGACAGGGAATGACACGAACCGCGACCGGCATGATACGAGCGTACTGGCTATCGTTTCGGGATGACCGAGCAACTGGATCAGCTCGCGGCCAGCAAGTATGTGCTGCTCACCACGTTCCGCAAGGACGGAAGGGCGGTGCCGACCGCGCTGTGGTTCGCTCGCGACGGCGCCGATCTCGTGGTGTGGACGCCGACGACGTCCGGCAAGGTCAAGCGAATCCGGCGAGACGGCGCGGTGACCATCGCCGCCTGCGACGTACGCGGGAACCCGCGCGGTGAAGCGATCAACGCGCACGCGCGACTGCTGGACGCGGCCGGGACCGAGCGAGTCCGGTCACTGATCATCAAGCGCTACGGCCTTTTCGGCTGGTTGACCGTGCAGGGCAGCAGGCTGCGCCGAGGCGCGACCGGCACCGTCGGCATCGCCATCACTCCGGTCACTCCCGCGGCGTAGTCCGCATCCGGCGCGAGGACACGTCCTCCTCGGCCAGCCTGCGCAGCGCGACCAGCAGCGAGTCGCCGAGCAAAGTGCCGAGCACCACGAGTTCGATCAGCTGATCGAGGTCATCGACCTCGGCGGCCATCGCGAGGTCGAGTTCGGCCACCTCGTGCATGGCCCGCGCGTATCCGGTCAACCGGTCCAGCATCACGCCAGCACCGAGCGAGCGGATGGTGGCGATCGCCTCGGCCGCGCTCCGCCAGGCCGGATTGTCCGTCTTGACGTCCCAGCCCAGCCCGTCGACCAGCTCGGTCAGTTCGTCGTCGCCTGCGGCGAGGGCCGGGTCGGCGTCGGGCAGCGCGGGCAGTGCCGCGATGCCGTGCAGCACCCGGCCGAGCAGGTTGTGCCTGCTGTCGACGGCCGAATCGATGGCCGCGAGCGCATCACGAACCCCGGCGATGGACAGCCCGGCGACATCGACCAGCGCGCGGATCAGCTTGAGCCTTCGCACGTGCCGCTCGTCGTACTGCGCCTGGTTTCTGCTGGTCAGCTCGCCGGCCGGGAGCAGTCCGTCGCGCAGGTAGTACTTGATGGTCGGCACGGTGACCCCGGAAACCCGACTCAGTTCGGCGATCCGCACCCGACCCTCCCACTCAGCTCTCTCGCACCCATCCAACCCGACCCTTGCCGAGTCCGCGCCTCCTGGCTACTCTCAAAACGGATAACAGCGCTATCCATTATCTATTCCAGGGGGCTTCTCATGGGAAGATTGACCAGACGATCCGTCCTCAAATTGGGCGCTCTCGGCGGCGCTGCCGCCGCCATCGGCCTGCCCTCAGTGGCCTGGCCCGCCACCGCACCCACGACCACCGCACCCACGACCACTGCCTTGCCGACCTACCTGACCGGCGTCTACGCCCCGGTCCCCGACGAGATCGGCGCCACGAACCTCACCGTGGAGGGCCGCATTCCGCCCGAACTGCGCGGCCGCTACTTCCGCAACGGACCCAACCCGAAGCCCGGCGTCGATCCGCACATCTGGTGGGCAGGAGCCGGCATGGTGCACGGCATCCGACTGGCCGATGGCAAGGCCGAGTGGTACCGCAACCGCTGGGTGGAAACCCTTCAACTGCCCCACCCGAACCTCAAGGACGGCGCGGCCAACACCAGCGTCAAGCACCACGCCGGCAAGATCATGGCGCTGGTGGAGACCTCACTGCCCTACGAGATCACCCCCGACCTCGACACCGTCGGCCCGATGGACTTCGACGGCAAGCTGACCACCGCGTGCACCGCGCACCCCAAGACCGACCCGCGCACCGGCGACATGCACTTCTTCGGCTACGCGATGACCCCGCCCTACGCGACCTACCACCGCCTCTCGGCCAAGGGCGAACTGATCCGCAGCGTGCCGATCGACCTGCCGGAGGCGATCATGATGCACGACTTCGCGATCACCGAGCACAACGTGCTGTGGCTGGACTTCCCGGTCGTCTGGGACGCCGCGGCGCGGCAGCGCGGTTTTCCGAACTGGAGCGACTCGCACCAGGCGCGGATCGGCGTCATGCCCCTCGACGGCACCAGCGCCGACATCCGCTGGTACCCGGTGCATCCCCGCTGGGGTTGGCACGTCGGCAACGCCTACGAGGACCGCGCGGGCCGGATCGTGCTGCACGCCATCAGCGGCGATGCCACCGACTGGGCCGCCACCCAAATGATCTTCGAGGGCACGCCGGGCGGACGGGCCAAGGGCCGGCTCTACGAATGGGTGCTTGACCCGAGAACCGGCCGGGTCAGCGAACGGTTCCTGTCCGATGTGGACACCGAGTTCCCGACCATCAACGACGGCCGCACCGGCAGCGCCAACCGCTACCTGTACAGCCCGACCACCCCGCTGATGCCGACCAAGCACAACCGGATCGTCAAGCACGACATCACGACCGGCGCGGAACAGGCGCACCATCTCGGCGCGGGCCAGGTCTCCGGCGAGGCGGTGTTCGTGCCGGCACCGCACCCCTCCCGCGAGGACGACGGCTGGCTGATGACCATCGTGCACGACCTGACCAAACCCGCGGCCGCTCTGCTCATCCTGGACGCCTCGGCGCCCGCCGCCCGACCGGTCGCCACCATCCACCTACCGCGTCAGGTCCCCTACGGCTACCACGGCGAATGGATCGACGACGCGGCCCTCGGCCTGAGCCTCAGCTGACCGCGGCCAAGGCTTCGGGCAGGGTGAACGCGCCCTGGTAGAGGGCGGTGCCGATGATGGCGCCCTCCACCCCGTCCTGAGCCAGTTCGGCCAGCGCGATCAGATCGTCCACACTGGACACCCCACCGGATGCGATGACCGCGGCATCGGTGCGCTCGCAGATGTCCCGCAACAGTCCCATGTTCGGCCCCTTGAGCATGCCGTCCCGGCCGACGTCGGTGATCACGTAGCGGGCGCAGCCGTCGCGGTCGAGCCGGTCAAGGGTCTCCCAGAGATCACCGCCGTCGGACACCCAACCGCGCGCCGCCAACCGGTGTCCGGCTGCGGAGATCTTCACGTCGAGCCCGACCGCGATCTTCTCGCCGTGCTCGGCGATGACCTTCGCGCACCACTTCGGGTCCTCCACCGCCGCCGTGCCCAGATTGACCCTGGCGCACCCGGTGGACAGCGCGGCGGCCAGCGACTCGTCGTCGCGGATCCCACCGGTCAGCTCGACCGCGATGTCCAGCTTGCCGACCACCTCGGTCAGCAGCTCCCGGTTGCTCCCCCGCCCGAACGCCGCGTCGAGGTCGACCAGGTGCACCCATTGCGCGCCACCGGCCTGCCAGTTCAGCGCGGCGGTCAGCGGGTCGCCGTACTCCTTCTCGGAACCGGCGGCGCCCTGCACGAGGCGCACAGCCTTGCCGCCGACGACGTCGACCGCGGGCAACAGGGTGAAATTCACCCGCACACCTTAACCGCTTACCGCACAACCGAGGTCAGCCAGTTCTCCAACAACGTCGCTCCGGCATCACCCGACTTCTCCGGGTGAAACTGGGTGGCCATCAGCGCACCGTTCTCCACCGCGGCCACGAAGTCCTCGCCGTGCTGCGCCCAGGTGACCTTCGGTGCCGCGATGGCCGAGTTCGCGTCCAGTGTCCACTCGCGAACGCCGAAGGAGTGGACGAAGTAGAACCGGGTATCCGGATCAAGTCCGGCGAACAGGACGGAATCGCTCGGCGCGCGCACCGTGTTCCAGCCCATGTGCGGCAGCACGTCCGCCTTGAGCCGCTCGACCGTGCCCGGCCACTCCGCGCAACCCCGTGACTCGATCCCGTGCTCGACCCCGCGCTCGAAGAGCACCTGCATGCCCACGCAGATGCCGAGCACCGGCCGGCCACCGGCCAGCCTGCGGCCGATGAGCCGCTGCCCGTGCACCTCGGTGAGGCCGGCCATGCACGCGGCGAACGCGCCGACCCCAGGCACCACCAGCCCGTCGGCCTCCAGCGCGGCCTGGAAGTCCGAGGTCACCTCGACGTCGGCGCCGACCCGACGCAGGGCACGCTCGGCCGAGCGGAGGTTTCCGGACCCGTAGTCCAGTACGACGAGGCGAGACACCCACCAAGCCTACCGACCCACCCCGGAACGTGTGCGACGAATACAAGTTCCCGAGTGTGGCGCAGCAGACACCCGGATCGGGAAATGTTCTTCGCGGCCCCGCGTTGATCCTGATTGGATTCCGGGACAGCAACTGGAACCCAGAAGGGCCGCCCAGACGCACAATCGCGCGCCTGCCCGACTCATCCATTAACTACGGACACCGCACAGTCGCGGTGCTGATGGAGGTGTTGGTGCCATGTCGCTGAGCACTCGCTACGGCGTTGACGTTCTCGGCATTGTTGCCGGTGGTTTTCTTGCGGTCGCCGCGGTCGCGTTCTCGACCTCGGTCGCAGGATGGGTTGGTTTCGGAGTATTCACCGGGTTGACCGTCCTTGGCGCGATTGGCGCGATTTTCGCCAACCGTCCCTCGACACGGATCGGGCACGGCGTGCTCGGTCTGGTCAGCCTCTGGGCATTGATCGCGGCCCTGACGTTCACCGGCCCGGCGCTGATCGCGCTGGTCTTCGCGGACGCCCTGGCCGTCGCGCTGGTCGCACTGGTCGACCTGACCGCGCACGAGCTCACCACCGAGCGGGTGGTGCACCAACTCGAGGTGCACGCGCCCACCGCGGTGAGCACCGTGAACACGGCAGCCTGATCAATTCCCACTGATCGAATTAGCACTGATCGATATCGCGACAAATCAGGGGCGTACCGGTTTTCCGGTGCGCCCCTTGCGCTGTTCCGGTGAATGGACTCGTCCGCGCTATCCGACCTTGTCCGCCGAACAACTCGTCTGTTCGGGCGAACGGCCTTCTACTCCGCTGCGTGCCCAGTGTTTGCTGGCCGAATGAGACACTTTCGAAGACATGTTGTGCTCGGTGGCGCCGTTGTCGCGATGCTGTTTGCCGGAATTCCGGCGGTCGCGGGCCCGTCGATCACCATCACCGAACTCGGCATTCTGCCCGGCGGGCACTCCAGCAGCGCCTCCGCCATCAACGACAAGGGCATCATCGTCGGCTCAGCCGACACACCGACCAGTAACTCCACCGCGGTCAAGTGGAGCCCGGCCGGCATCATCACCACCCTTGGCCAGTTGCCCGGCAGCACCTGGAGCACCGCGAACGGCATCAACACCGCAGGCGCCGTCGTCGGCTACGCGATCAACGCAGGGGGCGCCGACCAGGCCGTGAAGTGGTCGCCGACCGGTGTCGCCACCGCCTTGCCGCCGCTGCACACAGGCGACAGCACCTTCGCCAACGCGATCAACGACAACGGCGCGATCGTCGGCAGCGAACTGCTGGCCGCCACCGGAGGAATCCACACCCTGCGCTGGAACCCCAACGGCACCATCACCGACCTGGGCACCGGCCCGTTCGACCGCAGTGACGCCGCCGCGATCAACAACGCCGGCACCACGGTCGGCGGTTCGTTCACGGTCGACCAGAACGGCGCACTCGCCGTGCGCTGGGCGCACGACGGCACGATCACCGTGCTCCCCCAACTGCCTACCGCAGCGGACCAGGCCAGCACCGCCAACGACATCAACAACCTGGGGGTCATCGTCGGCGTCTCGCCGACCGCCCTGCGGCATCACAACGAAGCGGTCCGCTGGAGCAAGCAAGGCGTCATCACCGGCCTCGGCCAGTTGCCCGGCGGCACCGACAGCGAAGCGGTCAGCATCAACGACTACGGCGTCATCGTCGGTGACGGCCTTGACGCGAACAGCGTCGGCAAGGCGATCCGCTGGAGCGCCAACAGCACCATGACCACTCTGCCCACCCTGTCCGGCAGCACGGACCCCACGCCATCCGGCATCAACAACAACGGCGCCATCGCCGGCACCGTCCGACTGGCCTCCGGCGAACCCGTCGCCGTCCGCTGGCGCTGACAAACCGGTGGGGTGAGCACACCGCGCACCCCACCGTTCTCCGCACACTACGAAGCGTCGAGTTAGTCCCCTAACCCGTATTAGTGCCCTAATTCAGACTGCGCGTCCAACGCCATCGGATTGGCTTTCATCGCGTCGTTCTGCTCGGCCAAGCGCCGCGCGAACGGCGTCAGCAACTCGGCGAGTCGCGCGGTCGACGCCGCGCCCAACTCCCGCCATGGCCGGGCCGCCGCCTGGTCGGTGCGGTCCTCGACCCACTGCCGCAGATCCGCGCCCGCGTCGGTGAGCTTCTCCTCCTCGGTGAGCAGCCCACGCTCGCGCAGCCGGGCCGCGCCCGCCGCCCATTCCGGCTCGGGCCAGCCGCGTGCCTTGCGCAGATAAGCCGGGTCGAGCCCGCGCTCGGCACCGAAGGTCACCAGGGTCTCGACCGGATCAAGATCGGCGGCGACCAACGCCGCCACGTGACCATCCCCACGCGATTCGCGCAGCAGCGTCGCGGCCTGCCACAGCGCCAGATGCGGCTCGGCCGGGAAGCCGAGGGCGGCGTTCGCCACCGCCATCGGCCGCCCCTCGATCTGCGCGAAACCGGCCACGCGCACCGCGAGTTCCGCCGCCTCCGCCATGGCTTCTCCGCTCAGGACGTCGTCGCCGAGCATCCGGCGCAGCGATCGGTCCGCGCCGAGCAGGCGGGCGGCCAGGAACCGCTCAGGCGCGGCGATCGCCCAGGCGTCCGGCAACGCCCGGTGAACCAGCGAGCGGTGGAAGTTGTAGAAGGCGGACACCACCTGCTGCGGCCCGGCCGCCCCGAGCGGTGCCGCGCGCATGCCGAAATAGCCCATCCAGCCGCCCTTGCAGCCCAGTTCGTCCGCTACCGCGCGGGATTCCGGGGTGAAGTAGGTGACATCATGAAACGTTTCATATCGGACCCACATCCGCCGGGCGCCCGCCC
>DASYBO010000326.1:0-11117 GCA_036500685.1 Pseudonocardiaceae bacterium
AGGAAGATCAGGCCGATCGTGCGGTCAGCACGGGTTCCTACAGCTTGATGGTCAGTTCGTTGCCTCCGGTGAACGCCCAGACGGCCAGACCGATGGCAAAGCCGACGCCGATCAGGCCGATCACGTTAACCCTTCACAGGAATTTCGTTTTCGGTCATCGTGTTGATGTCTTTCTCGCGGTGGGGTGCGTTGTTTTCAGGTTCCTGCTTCGGGGCGTTTTCGTCGTCGGCGTGCCGGTGGATTCCGCTCTGCAACCGTGGTTGGCCTGACCTGGCGACGCGGGCGCGACGCAGATCAGCGAGACGTTGCAGCGGATGACCAGTGGCCAGCCGGATCAGGGCTCGCGGCGCACGAACAGCAGGCCGGCGGCGACCAGGATGACCAGGGGCGCGAGCAGGAACCCGGCCAGCACCATCCGGGTGCCGCCGACCAGTGCACCGTCCACGGCGGAGCCGAGCGCGCTGCCGACCGAGAACGCGGTGGCCACCCACGCGAACGCCTCGGCCGCGGTGCCGGCAGGCGCGACCCGATCGGTGGTGATGAACACCGAGGTGAGCATCGGCGGCAGGGTGAGCCCGCTGAGCACGAGGCACCCCACCATCACCGGCAGCGGCCCGACCGAGAGCATCGGCAGGTAGCCGATGGCCAGCAGGAACACGATCAGCGGCAGCAGGCGGGGCAGGTTCTTCGGCTGGCGCCGGGCGAACGCGATGCCGCCGAGCAGCGCGCCGAAGGCCTGGGCGGCCAGCAGCCAACCCGATTCCGACGGTGCGCCCGCGACCTCCGCGTAGTTGGTGACCGCGACGGTGGTGGCGCCGACCGCGAAGCCGACAAGCACGGTCGCGGCGAGCAGCACCCGCAGCAGGCCGGACCGCAGCGGACCGGCCCAGTGCCGTGCCGCGGCGGCACCGCGCCAGCGGCGCACGGCGGGCGCGGTGCTGAACCCGACGGTGCCCAGGATCTGGACGAACGCCGCCGTGAACAGGCCGGCGCGAGGCCCTGCGACGGTGACCGAGGCCACCGTCGCGATCGGCCCCGCGATGAAGATCAGCTCCTGGAAGGTGACGTCCACGGTGTACGCGGCGGGCAGCAGCGCGTCGCCGACCAGGTCCTTCCACAACACCCGCAGGCACGCCTCGAATGGCGGCGCGCCGAGCCCGGCGAGCAGGGCGCCGACGATCGCCACGCCGATCCCCGGCACGAACGCGATCAGCGCGAAGCCTGCGGTGGAGGTGGTGATCGCGGCCCACATCACCGGCGGCTGGCGCCAGCGGTCGGCGAGCCGGGCGAGCATGGGCTGGCCGATCGCCATGCCAGCGGTGAACGCGCCGACCAGCACGCCCGCCAGCGAGATCGACGTGGTCTCGCGGGCGAAGAGCAGCAGCGCGAGCGGCGCGGAGCCGGTGGGCAGCCTGCCGATGAGGCTGCTCAGCAGCACCCTGGGTACCGCACGCGCGCGCAGCACGTCGGTCGCGGAACTCATCAGGTTTGTCCGATGTGGACTGACATGGGTAGAGCTCTCCCTTGATGGGGTCGAATCCGGTCGGCGTACGGCCGGATCGATCAGGGAGCGAGGTCGCCGCGGTCGTGATCGCTGCCGTAGAGGGGCAGGTCAGGGGTGATCCACTCGGCGTACGCGGCAGCGCGCGGTGTGGACGGGATCACCGGTCAACCGTACCCGAAGGGTCATTCCGGGAGGGGAAATCCGTGCGCCGCGAACTCGGTGCGCACGATGTCGCGGTTGCGCAGGATCACTTTGGCGAAGCGGCCCTTGGGTGGGGCCGCGTCGGGTGAGTTCGGGAAGCGCACCAGGACCGACACGTCCCGGTAGGTCTTCTCCCGCCAGCGCCGGTACTCGGGCAGCGCGGACGGCATCGGGTCCGGTGGGACGTCCGGCCTGCGCAGCAGGGCCAGTCGCGCGTGCCGGTAGAGCACCTGGTCGCCGCCGTCGCCGTAGACCGTGTCGATGTGCGACTGGCGCACCCGCGACCAGGCAATCCGCTGGTGGGGCCAGAGCAACCGGGTGATCACCACCTGGTCCGGTTCGAACCGCACCGAGGTACGCGCCCAGGACAGCCAGGTCAGGGCGATGAACACCACCGCGAAGGCGAGCACCTTCAGCACCGATGGCCAGCGCAGCGGAACCGGGACGCTGACGGTGAACAACGCGGCGAAGCACACGCCGAGCAGCAGGTCGGCGCTGAGGTGTTCGGGCACCGGGTGCACGACCCTTGCCCGGCCCGCCGCCGATGGCGTTGTCACCGCCATATTCTCGGCGAGGCGGGCCGGGTCGGCCAGTGCTGCGCCTTCGGTTCAGCCCTTGAGGATCGCGGCGACGGCGTCGGCGAGCGGGGTGGTCGGCCGGCCGATGAGTCGGCGCAGGTCACCGCTGTCGTCGGACAGCTCGCCCTCGACGATGCCCTGGTCGGTGTGGGCCAGCAGGCCGGCGTAACCGGCCGGGATGCCCGAGTCGACCAGCAGCTTCTCGTGCTCCTTGGCGGTCAGCTGCTGGTAGTCGACCTGCTTGCCGGTCTGCCGCGTCAGTTCGGCGGCCAGGTCCTGGAAGGACCATTCCGTGTCGCCGGCCAGTTCGTAGACCTTGTTCAGGTGGCCTTCGCCGGTCAGCACGGCGACGGCGGCTTGCGCGTAGTCGACGCGGGTGGCGCTGGCCAGGGTGGCGGTCGGGGTGGCGTTGCCGGCGAGGGTGCCGGTGTGCAGCGCGGCCTGGATGCGCGGGGCGAAGTTCTCGGTGTACCAGCCGTTGCGCAGGAAGGTGAACGGCAAGCCCGCGTCGCGGATCGCCTGCTCGGTCACCTTGTGGTCCGGCGCGACGAGCAGCGTGCTGGTGTCCGCGCGCAGCACGCTGGTGTACGCGAGCTGGGCGACGCCGGCCCGCTTGGTCGCCTCGACGACGCGCAGGTGCTGCTCGCCGCGTTCGGGCACACCCGCACCCGAGACGAACAGGACCTTGTCGCCCTCGGCGAAGGCGGCGCGCAGGCCGTCCGGGTCGTCGTAGTCGGCGGGGCGCACGGTGACGCCACGGGCGGCGAGGCCTGCGGCCTTGTCCGGGTTGCGCACGGCGACGGCGATCTGCTCGGCCGGCACGCTGCGCAGCAGGCCGTCGACGACGAGTTGGCCGAACTGGCCGGTAGCGGCAGTGACAACGATCATGGGGGCAACTCCTCACTAGGACCAGTGAACTTCCTTGAAGTTAGCACTAACTTCTGGAAAGTGCCAGCGGTGCCCAGTTGGAACGCTCGCTCCAGATGGTCCTCGGCGGCGCGCGAGACAATGCGACGTGGGAAAGGCCGGCAGGATTTCCAGCTGCGAACGTTCGCGATCGAAAGGGAACAACGTGGTTCCGTTGCCGTGTGCAACGATGCGGCCCAGGGGCCATTGCGGATAATCTTCAGGGGAGATTTATCGTTGCCGGAACGCGGTGTCGGCGAGAGACTGGACGACGGCCCGGTAACCGCTACTGTGAGCGCCACCGCAGTGGGACGTACACCGCGCCGAAGGGAGGATGTCCGTGCGAGAGGATCCCGTTCGCCGCGCGGACGCGCTCGCGGAGGCATTCGTCGGTCTCGCCTACACCCTCGTGGACGATTACGACGTCATTGAACTCCTGCACCGATTGACCAACTATTGCGTGCGATTGTTGCCGATTGATGCGGCGGGAATTTTGTTGTCCGATCAACGGGGCGAGCTTCGGGTGGTCGCTTCGTCGACGGAGGAAGCGCGAATTGTTCAACAGTTCGCGGTGGACTCCGGGGACGGTCCCGGCGTGGAATGTTTCCAGGCGAGTCGGGAAGTCGCGGTTGCGGATCTGCGCGATGACGGACAACGCTGGCCGGCATTTGCCGAGCATGCGGAAAAAGTCGGTTTTCGCGCCATGAACGTGGTCCCGCTACGGCTGCGCGCGCAGACGATCGGGGCACTGTCGATCTTCCGGGTCGAGCCCGGCCTGCTCACCGCGGAGGACGTCCGGATCGGTCAGGGCCTCGCCGACATGGCCACCATCAGCATCCTGCAGGAACGCGCGCTGTCCCAGCGCACCGTGCTCGTCGAGCAGCTCCAGTTCGCGCTGACCAGCCGGGTGATCATCGAGCAGGCCAAGGGGGTGCTTGCCGAGCGCTGCCGGGTCGACATGGCCGAGGCGTTCACCATGTTGCGCAAGCATGCCCGCAACAACAATCTGCGCCTTGCCGACGTGGCCAAAGGGATTGTCGGCGGTACAGTCGAACTGAGCGCGGTTTCCGCCGACCAGCGGCGTTGAATCATTTCTTTTGCTGCCACGGTGATCGTCACT
Organism: Pseudonocardiaceae bacterium; assembly: GCA_036500685.1. Lineage (GTDB taxonomy): Bacteria > Actinomycetota > Actinomycetes > Mycobacteriales > Pseudonocardiaceae > CAJCJE01. Next base: position 4,310 of record DASYBO010000326.1, read on the forward strand.
GACGGTGAAAGTAAACGATGTTTCGTACCCGGTCGGCGTATTGATCACCTGGGCATGCTGGCCGGCCCAACCGATATCCTTGCCGTTCAACGTAGGCGTGGTCGGGAGGATCCTCGTGGCAACCTGGGCAGATCTGGTGGCGTTCGTACGCAGTGAATACCGCGTGACCAAGATCGACACCGACGAGGTCAGGCTGCTTCTCGAGTTCGACGACGAGCGGCGTCAGATGGTGATCCTGGCCAGAGAGGTGCTCGACAAGCGCGAGGAGTGGGTGCAGATCGCATCGCCGTGCGGCCGGGCGGACGAGGTTGACCTGCGTCAACTGCTGGCCGAGCTCGGTGACACCTCGGTGGTCGGCGGTGCGGTGATCATGGGTGACCACGTTGTGCTGCGACATTCGCTGCCGCTGGAGAACCTGGACATCAACGAGTTCGTGGACCCGCTGGCGCTGATCGCCGGCACCGCGGACCAGATCGAGGAACGCTACGTCGGCGGCGACGGCTACTGATCCGTGCACCGAGTGCATATGTAGCTTGAGTGCAACTTCTGGCGAGTCACCGACGGGTCACGATTGTTCGGCAGGGGCTGAAAGAGAACTGAAGAGCGAGCGAGTCCGGTGAGGCCGCCGGCCGTTTGGCATAACCTGTGCCGGGATCGGAGTGCGGGGGGAACCGGAGTGGTGATCGTAGGAGGCGTGGTGGCGCAGGCGGGCCAGCTGATCGCCGACCGCTATCGGATCGAGGAGCGCATCGGCAGCGGTGCGATGGGCGTGGTGTGGCGCGCCCAGGACGAGCTGCTGCGCAGGACCGTCGCGGTCAAGCAGTTGCTGGTCCAGTCCGGAGTGGACGGTGCGGAGGCGAATGCCCGCGCCATGCGCGAGGGCCGGATCGCCGCGCGATTACAGCATCCGAACGCGGTCACCGTGTACGACGTGGCCGACGTGGACGGGTCGCCGTGGCTGGTCATGGAGTTCGTGCCGGCGCCGAGCCTGGCGACCGTGCTCGTGCAACGTGGCAAGCTGCCGGCGGCCGAGGTGCTCCGGTTGGGCGCGCAGATCGCATCCGCGCTGGCCGCCGCGCACGCGAGCGGCATCGTGCACCGCGACGTCAAGCCGGGCAACGTACTGCTGGCCGAGGACGGCACCGCGAAGATCACCGACTTCGGCATCTCGCGGGCCAACGACGAGGCCGTGCTGACCGCGACCGGCCTGGTCTGCGGCACGCCCGCCTACCTTGCGCCCGAGGTGGCGAAGGGCGAGCAGCCGAATCCGGCCTCGGACGTCTTCGCGCTCGCCGCGACCCTGTACACGGCGGTCGAGGGCCAGCCGCCGTTCGGCTTCGGCGACAACACCTTGGCCCTGCTGCACGTGGTCGCCGCGGGCCAGATCCGCCCGCCGACGGTGACTGGCCCACTTGCGCCAATCCTGACCAGCATGCTGGCCGCCGACCCGGCCGCGCGGCCGACCATGACGCAGGCCCGGACCGCACTGTTCAAGGCGGCCGCTGATATCACCACCGTGCGCGCGGCCGACGAGTTGCCGCAGGTCAACGCGGCCGAGATGGCCACAGCGCGAGTCGACAATCCGCCGATCGCGCCTCGACCGTTCACCCCGCCGCCGATGCGCGGGCCCGACCCGCGTACCCGGATCAGGCCCCCGGACAAGCGCAAGCGCGGTAGCGCGGGCCTGATCGCCACCATCTGCGTGGTGCTGTTGCTCGTCGTGGTCACCGGCATCCTGGCCACCCGCGCGTTGAACACCCCGCACAGCAGCAATGCCGGCAACGGCGCGAGGTCCGTCACCAACACGGGAACGCCGAATGTTCCCGAGGTCGGAACCGACTCGGCGCCGAAGCTGACCTACGCGCAGATGCGCACGCTGCTGATCGACTACTACTCGCTGCTGCCGAGTGACACCGCCGACGCCTTCAAGGACCTCGCCACCGGCTACCAGCAGAAAACCGGCGCCGCCAATTTCCGAGCCTTCTACGCCGGCATCAGCGCGGTGAGCGTGAAGAACATCGTTGCGGCCGGACCGGGCAGCCTGCGGGCGGTGGTGACCTTCGTCAAGGCGAATGGCGTGACAACGCACGAGCCCTACCACTTCAGCTTCACGGTCGGCCATGACCAGCTGTTGATCTCCGACGCGGTCCGGGTCGCCGGCGCCTGAGCCACCGACCCGGACTCTCCAGCGGCTCACATCGGGTTGGGTCGGCCCAGTTCGGTGGTGGTGAACGGGCCGCCGAGGTAGTCGGCGCCGCTCGGGTTGGCCTGGCCCTGCGCCGCGATGAGCTCCTCGGCGAAGACCTCGGCGTTGTCCTTGGACACGTAGCCGAGTTCCTCGGCCTCGCGCAGCGAGTACACCCGGCGGGTGTTGTTCGAGACGCCCCAGATCACCCGGTAACCCGGCTTGGGCGCGGTCAGGCAGGCCTCGAACAGCCTGCCGCCGTCGTCGGGGGAGAGCCACGTGGTCAGGCCGCGCACGCCGGGCGGGGTGGGGAAGCAGGAGCCGATCCGCACGCAGATCACGTCCATGCCGAACCGGTCGTGATACAGGCTGCCCAGCGCCTCCAGCGCGGCCTTGCTGAACCCGTAGTAGGTGTCCGGCCGGGCGGTGGTGTCGGCGGAGACGCCGTCGGTGCCGGCCTCGTCGTTGGTGCGGAAGCCGACCGCGTGGTTGCTGGAGGCCAGGATCACCCTGGACACGCCCTCGGCCCTCGCGGCCTCCAGGACGGTGTGCGTGCCGTCGATGTTGACCTCGAGGATCTCCTCCCAGGACGCCTCGCGGCTCAACCCGCCAAGGTGCAGCACGGCGTCGACGTCGCGGCAGGCGGCCCGCATGGTCTCCGGGTCGGTCACCGAGCCGGTGATGATCTCCACCTGCTCGCCGTCGGCAGGCGGCTCGACGGTGAGCAGGTCGAGCAGGCGTAACGCCCGACCGGCGCGGGCCAACCTCGGCCGCATCAGGGTGCCGACGCCGCCGGCGGCGCCGGTGATCAGAACGCGGTGATCGACCATCAGGTTCCTACTCCTACCTGTGAAAAAGGGGTTAGCGAATACCGGCCCGGCGCAGGCGCCCGCCGAGATCCGTCGTGACATCGCGGAGCAGTTCGCCGATGCGCTTGGCCTCGGCCTTGGTCAGGTCGGCAACGGGCATGGAGCAGCTCAGCGCGTCGGTCGCCGGGATCCGGTACGGCACGACGGCGGCAACGCACGCGATGCCGGGCGTGCCTTCCTCGTGTTCGAGGGAGTAGCCGCGTTCGCGGATCTGGGTCAGCTCCGCGCGCAGCGTCTCGCGGTCGGTGATGGTGTGCTCGGTCAGCGCGGGCAGTTCCGGGTCGAGCAGGTCGGTGATCTCCTCGTCGGTCAGTTCGGCCAGCAGCGCCTTGCCCAGCGAGGTCGCGTAGGTGGGCAGGGTGCGGCCGACCCTGGAGACCAGGTGGATGGAGTGCCGCGACTCGCGGGTCTCCAGGTAGACGACCTGGATGCCGTCGCGCCGGGCGTAGTGCGCTGTGCAGCCGGTCTGTTCGCGGACCCGTTCCAGCGCCTCGGTCGCGTAGGGCATGGCCGGGTCGCGGTCGAGGTAGGCGGTGGCGCAGATCAGCGCGCGGATGCCCAGCCGGAACTTGGTGCCGGCCCGGTCGGCCTCGATCCAGCCCGCGTCGCGCAGGGTGCGCAACAGGCCGTGCAGGCTGGACCGGGGGAAGCCGGTGCGCGCGTGCAGTTCGGCCAGCGAGGTCCAGGCATGGTTCGCGGCGAAGGTCTCCAGCAGGTCGATGGTGCGCTGCGCGGACTTGACCGGCGCCGCACCGTCGTCCCGTTCTGCCTCGGCCAGCTCGGGTTGGGTCGTCTCGTCGTGGATCGCGGTCACCGCTGCCCGTCGGGCCATGGCCTATCCCTCCGTAGTCCAACACAGTTGTCAGGAGTCGATTCATCCTGGCAGCCGTTGACAGGTGTGTTGGACCACACTAACTTCTCGAACAGGTTTCTTCTACCTGAAGACAATTCAATCACATGACATCGTTCATGTACGTGAACATCGGTTAGGATTTGAGGGTCCACCGACAGCGATCCTTCCGTGAGAGAGCGTGCGATGACACAACACCCCGTCGGCCTCGCCGGCCTGCTGGCCTTTCCGCTCACCCCGTTCACCGACACCCTTGAGGTCAATCTCGACGTGTTCGGTGAGCAGGTCGAGCGCCACCTCGCGGCCGGCGCCGGTGCGTTGTTCGTTGCCTGCGGGACCGGTGAGTTCAGCGCGCTGTCCCCTGAGGAGGTGCGCGGCGTTGTGCGCGTGGCCATCGAGGTGACCGCCGGCCGCGTCCCGGTCTGGGTCGGCGCCGGTGGTGGACCCGGCGTGGCACGGGCCGGCGTGCGGCTGGCCGAGGAGGAGGGCGCGGACGGTGCGCTGCTGCTCCCGCCGTACCTGGTCACCGGCCCACCCGCTGGCCTGCTCGAACACGTCCGCTATGTGCTCTCCGGCAGCACCATCCCCGCCATCGTCTACCACCGCTCCCCTGGCATCTTCACGCCGTCGAGCGCGGTCGCGCTGCTCGACGAGCCCACCGTGGTCGGCCTCAAGGACGGCCTCGGCGACATCGACCTGATGACCCGCATCGTCAGCGCGGTGCGCGGGAGCGGCCACGAGCGCGCCGAGACCTTCCAGTTCCTCAACGGCCTGCCGACCGCCGAGGTCTCCGCCCGCGCCTACCAGGCCATCGGCGTGATGACCTACTCGTCGGCCGTGCACTGCATCGCGCCGGTCATCGCGCACGCCTTCCACCGCGCGCTCAACTCTGGCGATCACCGCCTGGTCGACGTGCTGCTGCGCGGCTTCTACCTGCCGCTGGTTGCGCTGCGCGACGAAACCCCCGGCTTCGCCGTGTCGCTGGTCAAGGCAGGCGCCCGGTTGCGTGGCGAGAAGGTCGGCAGCGTGCGACCGCCGCTGGTGGACCCGACCGCGGACCAGGTCGCGCGGCTGGAGCAGATCATCGACGCCGGGCTCAAGACCCTGGACAGCCACAAAAACCAGCACAGCGAGGCCGGTCAGCGATGAAGATCCTCGGCGCGACCATCACCCCGGTCGCCTTCGCCGACCCGCCACTGCTCAACGTGATGGGCGTGCACGAACCGTTCGCGCTGCGCAGCATCCTGCAACTGCGCTGCGAGGACGGGGTGGTCGGCCTCGGCGAGTCCTACGGCGACGCGACCTTCCTCGAGATGGCCACCAAGGTCGCGCCCAACCTGGTCGGTCACGACGTTTTCGACCTGCCCGGCCTGCGCGCCGCGGTGGCAGGCGCGGTCGGCGGCTCGGTCTTCACCGACCAGCACGGCCTGACCGGCGCCTTCTCCGGCGACAAGACGCTGGCCACGGTGTACTCGATGTTCGAGGTCGCCGCGCTGGACGCGCAGGGGCGCGCGCTCGGCCTGCCCGTCGTCGACCTGCTCGGCGGCGCGGCCAGGGACAAGGTCGACTTCTCCGCCTATCTGTTCTACAAGTTCGCGGCGCACCAGAACGGGCGCACCGACGAATGGGGCGACGTGCGCACGCCCGAGTCCGTTGTGGACGAAGCGCGGGCGATGATCGACCGCTACGGCTTCGGCTCGATCAAGCTCAAGGGCGGCGTTTTCGAGCCGGATCAGGAGATCGCGGCGATGCGCGCGCTGGCCGATGCCTTCCCCGACCACCCGCTGCGGGTCGACCCCAACGGCGCGTGGACGGTCGATACCTCCATCCGGGTCGCCGAGGAGCTCGACGGCGTCCTGGAGTACCTGGAGGACCCGACTCCCGGCATCGAGGGCATGGCGGCGGTGGCCAAGCGGGCCAGCATGCCGTTGGCCACCAACATGTGCGTGGTCCGCTTCGCCGATCTGCCCCCGGCCATCGCGCAGGGCTCGGTCGGCATCGTGCTCTCCGATCATCACTACTGGGGCGGGCTGCGGCAGACCCAGGCGCTGTCGGTGCTGTGCGAGACCTTCGACATCGGCCTTTCCATGCACTCCAACTCGCACCTCGGCATCAGTCTGGCCGCGATGGTGCAGGTCGCCGCCGCGACCCCGCACCTCACCTACGCCTGCGACACGCACTGGCCGTGGAAGACCGAGGACGTGATCGTGCCCGGCGCACTCGAGTTCGTCGACGGCGCGATCGCCGTGCCGAGGACACCGGGGCTCGGCGTCGAACTGGATCAGGACGCGTTGGCGCGCGCACACGAGAACTTCGTCAGGTGCGGCCAGACCGTGCGCGACGACCCGACCTACATGCGCCGCTACGAGCCGGACTTCAAGCCGAACATCGCCAGGTGGTGAAACCATGTGGGTGACCGGTTACTCCTATCCGTGGGACGTCGCTGACGATCCGGGATTCGTCGACCGTGCCAGGGACATCGGTGTCGACGAGGTGGCCATCGCCGCCTCCTACCACTCGACAAGGGCGGCGACGCCCCATCAAATAGGACACGGACGTCCCGACCGCACCTCGGTGGTGGCCGACAAGGCCGGCCTGTACCGACCCGTTCGGGAACAGGTCTGGGGCGCCAGGACCCTGCGCCCCGCGCCCGGCCCCTGGGCCGATCCGGCCCAGGACAAGGTGGCCGACGCCGTCTCGATCGTGCGGGATGCCGGCCTGCGCACCGCGCTGTGGGTGGTGCTCACGCACAACTCGGCGCTCGGCGCCGAAAACCCGGATCGCACCGTGCGCAACTGCTTCGGCGAGAACTACGCCTGGGCGCTGTGCCCCGCCCACGAGGACGTGCGCGAGTACGCGGCAACGCTCGCCGCCGAGGCCGTCGGTGATCTGCGACCGGACACG
>DASYBO010000327.1:0-11194 GCA_036500685.1 Pseudonocardiaceae bacterium
TCGACCGTGCGGCCGAGGGCAGGCCGATTCTCCCCGACCGCACCGACCATCCACCGGCTCGACGTGCAGGGCCTGCAACGCACCGACGCAGGCACCGATCAGGTGCCGTGGGACCCCGGTTCGCAGCCGTACTTCGCGTCCATCGCCGACCCGAACCTGATCAGCCTGACCAACCCGGACAACGGCAACCTGCTCGGCGTCGCCAGGAAGGACGTGATCGACATGATCGCGTCCGACCCGGCCTTGACCGGCCGCGCGGCCGGCGCGCCGATCGTCCTGGTGATGCCGACGATCGCCACTACCGACCTGACCTTCGTCCGAGCGCTCGCCAAGGCGACCGGCCGCACCGTGTGGGCCAGCACCGGACACGTGACGCTGCCGCATGGGGACAATGCGGACGGCGGCCTGGAACTGTGGCTGCAACCGGACAAGTCCCTGGGTTACTGGGTGAAGGCGGTCTCGCCCGGCGAGGCAGGTCATGTGCCGGTCAGCTACCCGAACGATCCGGCGGATCGGATCCCGAACGTGGACAGCGAACAGTTCCCAGCGGCCGACGTGCGTACCTTCCCGATCGCCGGGCCGGCCGGCATGGTTTCCGGTCACTTCACCATGACCTACCAGGAGGCCGCGCTCAACGAGGCCACGGTCGGCCATTTCACCCCGGACACCGAGGACTTCCTGCACATTCCGGGGAACGGGACGGCCATCCCTAATGGCGACGACGCGCGCTGGGAGAACGTGCCGTGGCAGGGCAGGCCGATCTACGTCGCCCTCGCCCATGGCACGCCAGGCCACATCGCGCTGCAAACCCCGACCGGCATGCAGATCATCGACCCGCCTGCCTATGCCCGCTGGCTGGCGCGCAGGCCGAGCGTGCTGGCGCTGCCCGAAGACGCCGTGATCGTGGTGGCCGCGTGCAACGCGGGTTCGTCCGGACCGAGCGGGCAGAGCGTGGTCGAAGCGGTCGCCCAGGAGACCGGCCGGCGCGCGATCGGGCCGAACTCCAAGATCAAGATCGTGCCGGCCACGTTGGACGACGGCACCGCGTTCAGCGCCTTCGCGCTGGAGGAACCCGTGCCGGGTGAATCGGGCGAGTGGATCACCGGCAGGCCGCAATCGCCGCAGTCGCCGCGGTCGGAGCTGACCACGATCCGCTTCACCGAGGGCAGCACGATGCTGAGTCCCGATGAGGTGACCATGCTGGTGCGGCTGGCCAGGAAGGCGTTGCGGTGGATCACCGACCAGCAGTCCGTCGGCCTGCGACCGCGGATCGTAGTGACCGGGTACGGCGGAGACGACGCCGAGAGCCGGGCGCAGGCGACCGCGCAGGCGTTCGCCACCATCCTGGAGGCCGAGCTTCCCGGTTGGCTCGACCGCGATCCGAGCAGGCAGGCCACGCCGCCGGACCTGACCACGGTGTCCATCGAGGTGCGGGTCGGCGACGACACCAACCCGCCGCGCTACGGCCGTACTCCGCGGATCCAGGTCAACGCCGCGACCGTCGAACTGCGCGAGGTCGTACTCGCGCCGACGGGTGATTCCAGCAGGTTGAGCAGCGGGGAAATTGTGCCGAGTAGCCCGCCGACGGTCGTGTATCTGGATATACCGTCGGTGGGGCCGTCGTCGGCGACCTCGGTGCGGAAGTGGTTGCAGGGACAGGGGGACACGGTGATGGCGTCGGCGGACAAGCCAACGCCGAAGGCCGGGCGGATCCTGGTGGAAATCGCGGGGAACCTGATCGACTCGCCGTCCCCATCGGATGGCGGATGGCCGGTGTCGACCGCGAAGTTGCTGCGCCTCGATGCGGTCGTGCCGCAGACCGGAGGCGGAACCCCGCAGCGGAGCAACCTGGGCGCGGTGAGTCGTAGCTCGGCCGACCTCGGACCACGGGACGTGTCGTCGAACGTCGACATCGTGCGGTTCGGTTCGCCGACCAAGAGCAGCGGTCAGTCGGCCCTTGGCGACGGTGTCCTGGCACCGGCGAGCCCGGGCACGCACGGGGGGATGCGTGCCGGGCTGGTGTTCGCAGGCCGGATGTCCCCTGCGGATCGTGCGCAGGCGGTTTTCGGGCTGCCGAAGTGGGCTGGGGTCCAGACGGTGGCCGGGGTGTACTCCTCGGCGACCGACACGCTGAAGTCCGTCGCCGGCGAGTACACGGCGGCCGACTTCGCGAAACGGTTCGGTGGCCGGCCGGGAATCGTGGCTCTGGTCGCGAGCGGCACGGCCGCCGACCGACCGGAGGGGTCATCGTATGCCGCACGAGTGGCCGAAGCGTTGAACCAGCCGGCGTTGGCACCGGTCGGGCACGCGGTGCAGTTGCCCGGCGGCCGGGTCGTGGCCGGCGGCATTACCGGGATCGGCACCAAGTCGCCGGCGCTGTCGATGACGCACACCAATGGCTGGCGGATGTTCCGGCCCGACGGAACCAGCGAATATCTCAACGGGTTCGACTTCAACAATGCGGTCGAACAGGCATTGGCCAAAACGGGCGTCCAGCCCGCTGCCATTGCCGCAACGAAGTCGAACGCGGCCGGGTTGACCGAGCCTGTGGTGTGGTCGGCTGAGGAGAAGGGCGAGGGTGTCTCGACGGCGCGCTCGGCGTTGGCGACCGGGCCGGAGTTGTCGTTCTCGTTGGCGTCGTTGACGAATCACAACTCGCCCTCCGCGATGACGTCGACCGTCTCGACTCTGTTGACCGCCGAACCGGTGCCGGGTCGCGGTGTCACGCTCGACAGCGGCGGGGTGTACTTCGCCAGCGGCGTCGACCAGGAGGATCTGGTCGCCGGCATGGCGGTCCAGGCATGGGAAGCCGATTTCGGCGATCAGTTCGAGCCGGTGTATGTGCACGCCGACCGGGCGGCGGACGGCGTGCAGACAGCCACCGGGTTCATGACCAACGCGCAGTTCGCGAAGTGGTTCAAGCAGACGCGCACGTCCTCCGCGAAGCCGATCCTGCTGGTCATGTGTGGTGGCGCGCACGTGAAGAATGCCGAGAACAAGAGCATGGGGGAGATGCTGGCGACGGAGACCGGCCGTGACGTGCTGACCGTCGGCGGGATTCTCTGGCAGACCGAGGAAGGCGTGCAGCCGGTCCCGTTCGACGCCGAGTTGTTGCAGGAGGCCGCGTCGCACCGGCCACCGACAGGGCCGGTCCCGGCTAACCTGGACCAGCGTTGGGGTTGGCAGTATTTTTCGCCGCGTTCGACGACTCCGGAGGGCAATCTGACGCCGCGACCGCTCGGTCACGACCTGCGGAAGGCGATCACCCAGCTCGGCCTGACGTCACCGAGTTCGGTGGCTTCGCCGACCTTGGTGGAATCAGTCGCATGGGTCAGCACGCGATCGGCCGGCCCGATCCGCCGCGCGAACTGCTAGGAGGCCGTGCGGTCATCGAAATTCGCCGTCAGGCCCAACCGAACGCCGTAGCGCAGGTGGCGGTTCAGGCGACGGCCGGGGCGTCCGGTTCGTCGTCGCGAACGGTCCAGGTGTCCTCGCCGCGCAGCATGGTCATCAGGTCGGCCGCGCGGTTGTCGTGTTTGGCGGCGCGGACCTGGGCACGCACCAGGTCGTCGTAGGCGGGCCTCGCGATGTCGCGGAGTACACCGGTCACCGGATATTCTCCATCCTCATCGGACAGTCGGGACAACGCGAAGGGATAGCAGGGGTCCGGTTCCTCGGCGTCGTGCACGACCAACGCCGCCTCGCCGACGTCGGCCACCCTGGCCACCCGCAGGCCGGCCAGCCCGCCGCGGACCACTCCGTACTCCTCGTCGCGCCCGAACCGGATGGGCTCGCCGTGGGTCAGCCGGATCGACCGGCTCGGATCGCGGATGCTCTCGAACGCGCCGTCGTTGAAAACCGGGCAGTTCTGGTAGATCTCGACCAGCGCGCTGCCCCGGTGTCGGGCCGCGCGGGTGAGCACCTCGGTCAGCGCGGCCCGATCGTAGTCCGCGGCTCTCGCCACGAAACTCGCCTCCGCGCCAAGCGCGAGCGACAGCGGGTTGAAGGGGCGGTCCACCGAACCCATCGGGGTCGACTTGCTGATCGTGCCGAAGGCACTGGTGGGGCTGTACTGGCCCTTGGTCAGTCCGTACACCCGGTTGTTGAACAACAGGATCTTGAGATTCACGTTGCGGCGCAACGTGTGGATCAGATGGTTGCCGCCGATCGACAGCGCGTCGCCGTCGCCGGTGACCACCCAGATGGACAGATCCGGCCGGGCTACGGCGAGCCCGGTGGCGATGGCCGGCGCGCGGCCGTGAATGGAGTGCATCCCGTAGGTGTTCATGTAGTACGGAAACCGGCTGGAGCAACCGATCCCGGAGATGAACACGATGTTCTCCCTGCGCAGGCCCAGCTGCGGCAGGAAACCCTGCATCGCGTTGAGCACGGCGTAGTCGCCGCACCCGGGACACCAGCGCACCTCCTGGTCCGACTTGTAGTCCTTGGCGGTCTGGCGGCGCCCGTCGCGCGGAACCGCGTCCAGACCGTTCAGCTGCGGCACACCGAGGTCGCTGGCGGTCACGGCCGCTCTCCTTTCCCAGATCGCTCGATCACGTCGGTGAACAGCGCGGCGAGGTCATCGGCGCGGAACGGCATGCCGGCCACCTTGGTGTGGGACACGACATTGATGAGATACCTGGCCCGCAACATCTCGGCCAGCTGCCCGAGGTTCAGTTCTGGCACCACCACCTGGTCGTAGCCGGCCAGCACCTCACCCAGGTTCGCCGGGAACGGATTGAGGTGCCGCAGGTGCGCGCGAGCCAGTGCGGTGCCGGCCGCGCGTACCTGGTGGGTCGCGGCGCCGATCGCGCCATAGGTCGACCCCCACCCCAGCGCCAGTACCCGGGCCGTACCGGTCGGGTCGTCGACGACGAGGTCCGGCACGTCGATGCCGGCCACCTTGGCTGCCCTGGTGCGCACCATCAGGTCGTGGTTGTCGGCGTCGTAGGAGATCTCACCGGTGTCGGCCGCCTTCTCCAGGCCGCCGATCCGGTGTTCCAGACCGGGCGTGCCGGGTACCGCCCACGGTCGGGCCAGGGTGGCCGGATCGCGGAGGTAGGGCCAGAACGCGGCGGAACCGTCGGTGGCGTTGGGCTCGGTGGCGAACGGCACCCGCAGGTCGGGCAGCTGGTCTTCGGACGGTACCCGCCATGGCTCGGCGCCGTTGGCGATCATCCCGTCGGACAGCAGCAGGACCGGCGTGCGGTAGGTCAATGCGATCCGGGCGGCGTCAAGTGCTGTGGCGAAACAATCGCCGGGCGTGCCCGCGGCCAGGACCGGTACCGGCGACTCGCCGTTGCGTCCGGACATCGCAGCGGCCAGGTCGGCCTGTTCGGTCTTGGTGGGCAGGCCGGTGGACGGTCCGCCACGCTGCACGTCCACCACGATCAGCGGCAGTTCGGTCATGACGGCCAGACCGATCGTCTCCGACTTCAACGCCAGCCCCGGCCCGGACGTCACCGTCACCCCGAGCGCGCCGCCGTACGCCGCGCCGAGCGCGGCACCGATGCCGGCGATCTCGTCCTCCGCCTGGACCGTCGTCACGTCGAGATGCTTGTGCTTGGCCAGTTCGTGCAGGATGTCGCTGGCCGGGGTGATCGGATAGGCGCCCACCACGACCGGCAGCCCGGCGCAGCGGCCGGCAGCCACGATCCCGTAGGCCAGCGCGGTGTTTCCGGTGATCTGGCGGTAGGTTCCTGTCGAAAGGCCGGTCGCCGCCACCTCGTAGGTGACGCCGAACGCCTCGGTGGTCTCGCCGTAGTTCCAGCCTGCGCGCAGCGCGCCGACGTTGGCCCTCGCATGCGCGGGTCGGCCGGCGAACTTGGCGCGGATGAACCGTTCGGTGGTCTCGGTTGGCCGGTGGTACATCCAGCACAGCAGGCCGAGGGCGAACATGTTCTTGACCTGTTCGACCTGTTTCCGGTTCAGTTCGCTGCCGGCCAGGGCGTTCGCTGTCATCGTCGCCATCGCGACGGGATACACCTTGTACCGGGCCAGGGTTCCGTCGGCGAGCGGGTCGTTCGCATATCCGGCCCTGGCCAGGTTGCGGTCGGTGAACTCGTCGCTGTTGACGATCAGCAGGCCGCCCGGCGGCAGGTGGTCGGCATGGCATTTCAGCGCGGCCGGGTTCATCACCACCAGCACGTCCGGCCGATCGCCCGCGGTGAACACATGATGGTCGGCGAACTGGAGCTGGAAGGAGGACACCCCCGCCACGGTGCCCCGAGGGGCCCGGATCTCGGCGGGGAAGTCGGGTACGGTCGCGATGTCGTTGCCGAACATGGCCGACTCCGCGGTGAACCGGCCACCGGCCAACTGCATGCCGTCCCCGGAGTCGCCGGCGAACCGGATCACCACCTGCCGCCGTCGTTCGACGGTGCGGCGGGACGCCGTGCGCTCGGTGATCGGATGGGGCAGCGACCCCACATCCTGGACATTGTTCCTCGTCATCGGTACTCCGTTCCGATCGCTGGCGGCTGGTCTTTTCCGCGTTCGGAGAGGGCTCAGATGCCAAGAGCGGCCGCGGCGGTGCACACGGCCGGGCAGGGCCAGTGCTGTCCGCACGACTGACAGCAGGAGGAGTTGGCGCGGTGTGTCCGGAACGCCGTGACGGCGATCTGGTGATACTGCTCGACGATGGCGTCGGCGACGGCCGCGGTGGTGGGAGGGCGCAAGATGGTGCTCGTCGGGTACCGCATGGCGATCATCTTCTTCTGGCTGGCCGCCTTGGACGGCGGCGTGGTGCCTCCAAGAGTTCGCCCTCTGTTCGCGAGATGGATCGGGGTAACTCCCTAGTCTCGCCGGTCGGTAACCCCGGTCCGCCACCTCACGTGAAGGCCGAGACCGTCGCCACCACGGTTCGTCACCGCAGACCAAGAGGTCGCCGACCGAAGGCAACGGCCGGTCAGACGCGGAAGCCGCGCCACAGGCGTTCTCCACCGTTGGTGTCCAGGGTTCGCCCCGGCCCGCCGAGGGCCTCGGTCACCGCCGCCTTGGCCGTCATGGTCGAGCCCAGCTCGTGCAGTTCCGCGAACCGAGGTTCGCCGAGCGCTTCCCTGACGACCGCCGTCATGCGCTGATGTAGGGCCTTGTGCGCCTGGTGGATCGGCGTGCCGCCGGCGCGGCGCAGTGCGAAGGCCGCCCCGAAGATCCGGGCTGCCTGCTCGGCATTCCCGTCGGCCGCTTCCACGCCTGCCAACCCTTCCAGGTTCAGCGCCACCAGCCAGGGGAGGTCGCCGATTCGGATGGTGGTCAGGCTGGCGCAGAAGGCTGAGCGTGCCTGTCCGATGTCGCCGCGATCCAACGCCGTCAAGCCGATGCTCGCGAGGACTTCGGCCCGGCCTTCGACAATCAGCGAAAGCGCTTCCAGCGCGGCGGAGAAGAAGCGGTCCGCGTTGTCCCGCTCGCCCTGCAACCAGGCCGCGCAGCCCAGGTTGTGCAGGGCGTACCCGTTCAACAGGGTGTCGCCGTTACGGCGGGCCGACTCGAGGCCCTGCTGCGAATATGCGGCCGCGGTCTCGCCGTCGCCGCGATCGCGGCCCACGTCGCCGAGACCGATCAGCGCGATGGTGATACCGGTCAGGTCGTCGATCTCGCGGAGTACCGCGAGGCTCGCCACGAGCAGGTCCTGGGCCCGGTCGTAGTCGCCCTGTTCGCGGGCGAACTGGGCCAGGGTGGTGCGCAGGTGGGCGGCGTCCCGGCGATTGCCCTTGCGCTCGTTGAGGGTGATGCCCTCTTCCAACAGTGTGGTGCCGAGCCCGTAGTCGCCGACCGTGCTCATCTCGAAGGCAAGGCGTTGCAGGCGTTCCCGCAGCTGCCCGTCCGGTTCCAGGCTCGGTTCGTGCAGCAGGGCGACGATGTCCTTGAACAGCACGCGCATCCGGCTGACGTCGGTTTCCGCGCGGGCGATGTACAGCAGCAACTCCAGGGCCGCGCCGATGCCCTGTGCGTCGTGCCCGCGCCTGCTCAGTTCGAGGTCCTCCTCGGCGGCCCGCTTGGCGTCGGACGCACTCGACGTGGCCGCGTCGGGCTCCGACAGCGACCACAGCGAACGACCGACCAGATCGGTGTCGCCGATGTCCTGGGCGAGTGCCTTGCTCTCCTCGAGACACGCCACCGCGCGTTCGTAGTCGGCCTGGTAGAAGGCGATCACGCCGCGCTGATAGAGCGCTTCGGCCGTACCACGGGAGTCGCCGTACTGTCGGTAGAGCGCGATCGCCTCATCGGTGAAGTCCGCGGCGTGTGCCAGGTCTGGCGCGAACGCCCGATTGCCGGCGACAAGGAGGATTTGCGCGCGCGATCCGTTTGTGGTGTCGGCATCGAGGGCCAGCAGTTCGCCCAGCCACCGGCGACCTTCGGCGAGATGGCCGCGCGACTCCCAGAACGGGTTCAGCGCGAGGGCAAGGCGCAGCGCCAGTTTTGCCTCGCCATGGTCGCAGGCCCAACGCAACGCCGTCCGCAAGTTGTCCCGTTCGTCCTCGAGCCGGGCCAGCCAGTCGGCGCAGGCCGGCCCGGCCAGTTCGGCGGCGGCTTGTTCGGCCCATGCGACGAAATAGTCGGCATGACGCCGCCGGATCGTCTCGGCGTCGTCGGCCTCGGCCAGCAGTTCCAGGGCGTATTCGCGAATGGTTTCCAGCATCCGCAGCCGTGGCTCGGTGTGGTCGGTCGCCCGGCCCTGCCACACCAGGCTCTTGTCGACCAGTGACTCGATGGCGTCCAGCAGGTCCATCGCGTCGTCGCCGAACGCGCAGACGGCTTCGGCGGCCTCAAGGGCGCAGCCGCCCGCGAACACCGCCAGCCGGATGAACAGCTTCTGCTCGGCCTCGTCGAGGAGGCTGTAGCTCCAGTCGATGGTGGCCCGCAGGGTCTGTTGCCGGGTCGGCTGGTCACGGGCGCCGCCGACCAGCACCCGCAGCCGACTGGACAACCGGGCCAGTAGCGCCTGCGGCGGGAACAGGCGGATTCGCGCGGCTGCGAGTTCGATGGCCAGCGGCAGGCCGTCGAGGCGATAGCAGATCTCGGCGACCGCCGCGGCGTTGTCGTTGGTCACCTGGAACTTCGAGTTGGCCGACCTCGCCCGCTCGGCGAACAGGGCGACGCCCTCGTAGTGCGAGGACACCTGGGGGTCGCCGGTGTGCGGTGGGTCGGGCACGGTCAGCGGCGCCACCGCGAACACCCGCTCCCAGGACAGCCGCAGCACCGCCCTGCTGGTCACCATGAGGCGCAGCCCGGGACAGTCCTCCAGCAGTTCCGGCAGCAGCGCCGAAGCGTCCAACAGGTGCTCGAAGCTGTCCAGCACCAGCAGCGTCCTCTTGTCGCGCAGGTGCAGCTTCAGGCCCGTGACGACGTTGGCCTTGTCCTCCTCGTACAGCCCGAGGGCCGCGGACACGGTCGAGGCCACCAGCGCCGGATCGGCAAGCGCGCCCAGAGACACCAGGAACACCCCGTCCGGGAAGCTGTCCAGGGCGGTCGCCGCCACTCGCAGCGCCAGCCGGGTCTTGCCACTGCCGCCGGGTCCGGTGAGTGTGATCAGCCGCACCTCGGACCGCTCCAGCAGTTCGAGGATGTGCGCGATCTCCTCCACTCGACCGATGAACGAGGTCGCCTCCTCCACGAGGTTGTGCGGTGAGTTGGCCGGCGGTTTGGGTGCGGCGGTCTGGGACCGGCCTCGGCTTCGGCCGGCCGCCTCCAGCGTGGCGCGCTGTTCCGCGTCCAGCCCGAGGGCTTCCATCAGCTGGAGGAGGGTCTCCCGGTAGGGGGCCTTGTGAATGCCACGTTCGAGGTCACTGACACCCCGTGCGCTCATCCGCGCCCGCTCGGCGAGCGACTCCTGGGACAGGCCTGCGGACAGGCGATACTTCCTAAGCAGAGCGCCGAAGGAGCGATCACTGCTGGTAGCCATCAGGTCCTTACCTCATCGTGTGGGCGACGGACGTGAACACGGACGGTCGTCACCTCACCTACCTCACGCTAACACCGGCACGGTACCCACATAGTTGCCCCAGCGGTCCGACTATGTGGGTGTCCGTGTGTTCTACGCGTGGTCAGCGGCTCCCCGACAACCCAGACTTGCGTTCATCAACCACGACAGTCCGATCGGGGCGGAGCACGACCATGAAACTCGATCACGACGCCAAGCCGAGGCTCTTCCCCATGCCGCGCAGGCAGCGGGAGTTCAGCATCCGTATCGGTTGGGTCGCCACCGAGGGCGGCGCCACATCGGTCACCCTCGATGTCGAGGGTGACGACGGCGCGCTCAACGACGTGCTCGGGGGCCAGCGGCCCGGCCAAGTGAAGCGGTCGGCGATCACGGAGGGCCTCGCCGCCCTCCAGGCCGCTGCGGAACTTCTCGCTGCCGCATTCGTCAACGACCACAACCCGGACGACGATCCGCACGACCCCGCAGCCGCCCTGACGAACAGCTACTCGGCCAAACGGGTTCGGTTGACCAAGCGGGAACGGGAAATAGCGGGGTTGGTCGGGCGGGGATACACCAATCTGGAAATCGGCGAAAAGCTGCACGTAACGCCGAAGACCGTCGAATACCACCTAGGCCATGTATACACCAAACTCGCCATCGTGAACCGGCGTCAGCTGCGGGACATGATCCAGACGCGGACGATGCCAGCTGTGCCGTTGCCCCGCACGACAGGCACGACGGTCACGCAACTGAGGGCGGCGGCCTAGCGTTCGGTGGCTCGGCCGTCTCGGCGGCCGCGCTGTTGTGCGGGTGTGGTGTCCCCGTTGTTGTTCCGATGTTCATTCCGATTCATCGTCGTTCAGGTCACCGATTTCTCAAGCAGACGAGGTCACCAGTAGGTCGGCTTGCCGTGCTCCCGACCGGGCGGATCGTCCTGTGGCCTCGGCGAAGTGGCCATCGCGGGCTGGGAAGCGGCGAAACAGGAGATGCTGTTGCGGTGGGTGGTACAGCTCTGCCCACCGTCGGATGCGACGGACGCGTTCGCGGCGGCGCAGAAGCCGGTGGCCGCGATGGCGCTGATCAGTCCGGCCGCAGCGATGAGCCTGACGGTGTTCTTCACGAGATTCCTTTCGAGTAAGGGACTTCATCTCCTTCCACGTCCCGCGTCCGCATTTGGTTCGATGCCCGTGCAGCCGGGCTGCCGAGGTGGTATTCGACGCCGGCGGCCAGGTTGTTCAGCTCGGCGGCCAGCAGGGAATCGGTGCCGTGCGC
>DASYBO010000328.1:0-12720 GCA_036500685.1 Pseudonocardiaceae bacterium
CAACGGGAAGTCCTCGGCCTGCACCGCCTGCAACAACTGGAACCCGATGCCCGGATAGGAGAACACGATCTCGGTCAGCAACGCCCCCGCGACCACGAAACTCAACGACAGGGAGAAACTGGACACACTGGGCAGAATCGCGTTGCGCGCGGCATAGCCGATGACCTTGCGGTTGGGCAGCCCCTTCGCGGCCGCGACCAGCACGTAGTCCTCGTCCATCGTGGTCACCATCATGTTGCGCATGCCCAGAATCCAGCCGGCGATCGAGCTGATCACGATCGTGATCATCGGCAGGATGCCGTGTGAGATGGCGCTACCGATGAACGCGCCGGTGAACCCGGGATCGATACTGGAATCGGCGCCCCCGCTGATCGGGAACCAGCCCAGATCGCTGCCGAACACGATCAGCATCAGTAGCGCGAGGAAGAAGTACGGCACCGCCTGGAAGAACGTGGCCACCGGCAGCACACCGTCCAACCAGGACCCACGCCGCCAGGCGACCAGCACGCCGATCAGCGTGCCGACCACGAAGCTGACCACAGTGGACACTCCGACCAGCACGATGGTCCACGGCAGTGCGGCGGTGAGCACGCTGCCGACCGACGCCGGATAGAAGCTGGTGGAGATACCGAGATCGCCGTGCGCGAGTTGGGTCCAGTAGTGCAGGTAGTCCGACCACAGGGACTGGTGGCCGGTCAGGCCGAGTTGCACGCGCAGCGCCTCGACCGCCTGCGGGCTGGTCTTGCCCTGCTGGCGGGCGATCAGGTTCTGCACCGGGTCGCCGGGCATCAGGTGCGGGATGAAGAAGTTCACGGTTACCGCAGCCCACGCGGTCACGACGTAGAAAGCCAAGCGGCGCAATAAGTGGATCATGCCGACATCACCGGTCCGACCGGTTCGAAAGGACAGCCACAGCTGCCGCGCACCACCAGCGTGGTGGGCAGCACGATCTCCGGTTCGGGCCGCCGCGCGCCGGTGATCAGCGCGTAGAGGGCGTCGAACGCGGTCGCGCCGAGTTTCTTGATCGGCTGGCGCACGGTGGTCAGCTGGGAGTGCAGGTGCCGGGCCACCGGGATGTCGTCGAACCCGGTCACCGCGACGTCCTCGGGCACGCGGATTCCCTGCTGGGCAAGGGCGAACATGACGCCGATCGCGGTCTGGTCGTTGGCGCAGACGATCGCGTTGGGCAGTGGCAGCGCGCGCTCCAGGATGCGGTTGATCACGGTGGCGCCGCCGGAGGCGAGGTAGTTGCCGCGCCAGATCTCGCCGGTCCACACCTCGGCGCCTGCCTCGGCCGCGACCAGCTCCAGTGCCTCGGTGCGGGCCACGTTGTCCGGGCTGTCCACGTGTCCGGCCAGGTAGGCCAGGGTCTGGTAGCCGTGCGCGTTGACAAGGTGGCCGGTGAGCTCGCGCATGCCGAAGGCGTTGTCGCTGCACACGTTCACGCTCGCCTCGGTCGCGGTGCCGGCCAGGGTGACCACCGGGGTTCGGCGCGCGACCCTGCCGATGCCGACCGCGCTGAGCACCTTGTCGTGCAGGATCAGGCCGTCGCTCTTGCCGGCCAGCGAGGCGATCCGGCCCTGCGGGCTGTGGTCGTACACGTCGACCGAGCTCATCAGCAGGTCGAAACCGCGCGTCCGGGCGCCGGCCTCGATGCCGCGATTGAGTACGTCGGCGAACATCAGGCTTTCGTCCTCGTCCGAGATGACCCCGTCCGGCGAGTCGGCCGCACGACGAAACACGACCGCGGCGACCTCCTTGAGCTGCCCGGACAGCGCGCGAGCCGTTCCGCTTGGCACGAAACCGAGTTCGCGCACTGCGGCGAGCACCCGGTCGTGGGTCTCCGGCCTGCTGCGATGGCCGTTGAGCACTCGGGAAACCGAGGCGATGGAGACGCCTGCTCGTTCGGCGACGTCGTAGATGGTCAGTACGCGCCCTGGCAAATCAGCGGTGGGCTCCGTCGTCATCGACACCCCATTCCGCGCTCGAGAACTGTAAGCGCTTACGGTTTGGTGGCGACGACGTTACGACCAGGAATCCTGTGATCCCAAGATGTTGCCGGTCAACGTTGCTGAATCGTGACCGCATTGAGGTTGCATTTCTCGGAAAACTGTAAATGGAAATGCCATCCGTTTACAGTTTCGATGAGGACAGAAAGCGGAGTAGGGTCCACTTGTGCGTGCCGATGCCCAGCAGAACCACGAACGCCTGCTCGCGGTCGCCGCGCAGGCCTTCGCGCGGGAGGGGACCGGCACGTCCCTCAAGGCCATCGCCAAGGCGGCCGGTGTCGGCATCGGCACCCTCTACCGCCGCTTTCCGACCAGGGAAAACCTGGTGGAAGCGGTGTACAGCAACGAGGTCGCCCTGCTGTGCGCGGCAGCGCAGGAGCTGCTGACCGACCACTCCCCGCTCGACGCGCTGCGCGCCTGGATGGCCCGGTTCGTCGACCTGATGGCGACCAAGCACGGCATGGGCGACGCGCTGCGCGCGGTGCTGGTCGCCGAGGACGACCGGATGCGCACCCGCTACCTGCTCCGCGACGCGCTGGCCGTCCTCCTCGACGCCGGTGTCGCCGACGGCGTGATCCGCGCCGGGCTCGACCCGTACGAGGTGCTGATGGGCCTTGGCGGCATGACGCTGATCGCGGAGGGCAACGATCAGCGTGAACTGGCGCTTCGCCTTGTCGACCTGTTGATCAGCGGGATCGCCCGGTAGCAGGCGCGACCAACCGACCGACCGCGGCGTAGATCGCGGATTCCGAGGGGATCGCCAACTCGGGCTCGCTGTCGTCCGAATGCCACTGCTGCACCCAGCTCACCCCTGGCGGGACCAGTTCGACGTCGGTCAGCAGCGCCTCGAACTCCGTCCTGGTCCGCATGACCAGTGGATTGGCCGTCTGCTGATACCACTGGGCGCCGTTGGCGGCCGGCAGGCCGGCCTGGTCGTCGCCGGTGAAGTGCGAG
This sequence comes from Pseudonocardiaceae bacterium, assembly GCA_036500685.1. Lineage (GTDB taxonomy): Bacteria > Actinomycetota > Actinomycetes > Mycobacteriales > Pseudonocardiaceae > CAJCJE01. Next base: position 2,964 of record DASYBO010000328.1, read on the forward strand.
ATGGCCAGGAAACCGCCGCCGCGCAGCGCCTCGCGATACCTGGCCACGATCTCGATCGGGCGGTCGCGGTCCGGGATGAAGTGGAAGATCGCCACCATCAACAGGCCGACCGGGCGGGTGAAGTCCAGCATCCGCTGGGTTTCCGGATGCCCGAGCACCGCGCGGGTGTCGCGCAGGTCCGCGTCGATGGTGATCGCGTTCGGGTTGTCCGCGAGCATCCGCCGCGAATGCGACACCGCGACCGGCTCGTTGTCCACGTACACGACGCGGACATCCGGATTGATCGCCTGCGCGATCTCGTGCACGTTACCCACGGTGGGAATGCCGGAACCGAGGTCGAGGAACTGGTCGATGCCGCGCTCGAGCATGAACTTGACCGCGCGCCGCAGGAAGGAGCGGTTCATCCGGTAGGAACGCGGCGTCGAGTTGGTCGCGGCCATCATGTCGTCGGCGAACTTGCGGTCCACCTCGAAGTTGTGGCTGCCGCCGAGCATGTAGTCGTAGATCCGCGCCGCGTTCGGCTTGTCGATCTCCACCGATGCCGGCGACTCGCTGGGTGTTGCCTGGTCGCTCACCGGTGCCTCCTCCTGCTGCCGCCGCCGATCATTCTATTCACGGCCGATCCGAGCAACTACGCTCACGGTCAGTGCTCGGCCGGTGAAAGGGCAGGTGGTCAGGGCGATGATGCCGGTGACCGATTCGATGTTCCTGATCGCGGAGACCCGCGAACACCCGATGCACGTCGGCGGCCTGCAACTGTTCGAGTTGCCCGAAGGAGCCGGGCCGGACTACCTCAACGGCGTGTACCGGCGACTCGTCGAGTCCGCCGACGTGCACGGGGTCTTCCTGCGCAAGCCGGTCCGCGGCCTGACCAGCCTCGGCCAGTGGTCGTGGCGGCAGGAGGACGACATCGATCTCGAGTACCACGTCCGCTACTCCGCGCTGCCGCGTCCCGGCCGGGTGCGTGAGCTGCTGGCGCTGGTTTCCCATTTGCACGGCACCCTGCTCGACCGACACCGTCCGCTGTGGGAGCTGCATCTGATCGAGGGCCTTGAGGGCAACCGGTTCGCGGTCTACACGAAGGTGCACCACTCGGTGCTGGACGGCGTCTCGGCGCTGCGCTGGATGACCCGCGCACTGTCCCCCGACCCCGACCAGACCGACATCCCGGCCGTGTTCGCGCTCCCCGAACGCCCCCGCCGCTCCACCGGCAACCGGGCGCCACGCGGCATCGGCGCGCAGGTCAGGCAGTTGGCCGAGGACGTGGCCGGGGTACCGGGCATGCTGGCCGATGCGGTCACCAAGGGCATGTCCGACCCGGAACGCAAACTTCCCTTCCAGGCGCCGAAAACGATGCTCAACGGCAGCATCACCGGCGCCCGCAGGTTCGCGGCGCAGGACTGGGCGCTGGACCGGATCGGCACGGCGCGCGAACTGCACGGCGCCACCCTCAACGACGTCGTGCTCGCCATGTCGGCCGGCGCGCTGCGCCGATACCTGCTGGAAATGGACGCGCTGCCCGAACAGGGCCTGGTGGCCGCCGTGCCGGTTTCGTTGCGAGCCAAGCAGGGCGGCGCGGGCCACGCAGACTCGGGCAACTCGATCGGCTTCACCCTCTGCGACCTCGCCACCGACGAGGCCGACCCGGTGATCAGGATGAAGCGCATCCAGGAATCCATGAACGCGGCCAAACAGGGCCTTGCCGGGCGCAGTCCGTTGCAGATCCTCACGTTGTCCGCGTTGACCATCGCGCCGCTCGGGCTCTCCCCGATTCCAGGGTTCGTCGAACGCACCCGGCCGCCGTTCAACCTGATCATCTCCAACGTGCCAGGCCCAAGCCGGACGATGTACTGGAACGGCGCGCGCATGCAGGGCGTCTACCCGTTGTCGATCGTGCTGGACGGCCAGGCCCTGAACATCACAGTGACCACCTACGCGGGTCGCCTGCACTTCGGCCTGACCGGGTGCCGGCGCAACATCCCGCACCTACAGCGCATGCTCGGCTACCTCGAGGACTCGCTGGCCGAACTGGAACCCGAACAGGACTGACCCGCGCGGAGTCAGTCCTGCTCGCGCTCGCGCTCAGTGCGTCGTCGTCTTCGCCGGCTTGGTGCCGTGGTCGCCGATGTGCTTGGCGGTGTCGGTGTTGCCGGTCGAGTTGGCACTGTGGATCGCGGCGATGGCCACGTCGTCGCCGTTGGCGACACTGCCGATCGCGCTCTGCTGGCCGGTTTTGCTGACCTTCGTCGTGCTGTCCACCACGTAGGTCCCGGTGAACCCGTCGGCGCTCTTCACCGTGATCGAGGTCGGGCTGACCGCGGTCACCTGGCCGCGTTGCAGGTCGACGACCTCGGTGCCCGTCTTGGTGCGCACGGTCACCTGGCCGTGCTCGGCGCGGTCGAGCAGCCCGCCGTGCCTGCGCTTGGCCGCGCCATTGCTCGGCGTCGCGGGTGCGGTCGCCGACGTCGCGGCGGTCAGCGTGCTGTTCGGCGTCGACGAGCCGTTGCCGCTGGTGGCGAACGCGACGCCACCGCCGATACCGACGAGCGCGACGACAGCCGCGCCGGCGATCATGGTCGTCTTCGTTGCCTTCAACATCGTGGAAGAACTCCTCAGCCTGTGGATCGGCCCGGTGCGGACCCCGACACCGCTCCACGATGCGGGCTCAGGCTGAGCCCGGGCTGAAGAACCCACACGGCCAGCAAAAACCTTCAGGCCGATCGCAGGTTCATCCCGCGACCGGCATGAAGGAGTCGAAAATCAGCTGGCCAGCGTGGCGCTGGCCAGCACGGCACCGTCCGAGTCGACCAGGCGAGCCTTCTCGCCCTTGGCGACCGGCGCGGGTGCGCCCCAGTGCCCGTAGCCGTTGCTCAGCGCGAACGTGCCTACCGTGACCATGGTCCCGTCGGCCTGCTGCACCTGGCAGGTCACGGTCATACCGCTGTGCGGCTCGACCTCGACGTCCATGTACACCCACGACGGTTTGCCCCCCCACGCCCACACGTGCCCCATCGGCTTGTGGTCCGCGCTGACCAGCGTGCCGTGTAACAACGGCGTCGCAGGCGGTGCGGCCACGTTGACGCCACCGCCTTGGTTGTTGAGCCCCATGGCCCAGCCGCCGAAGCCGAACACCAGCGCGATCGCCGCCGCGACGGCGGCCAACGGCACCCACCGCGGTGCCCCGCGCCGCGCGCGCCGTTGCGTCAGGTCGACGACCGGCATTTGTGCTTGTGCTGCTGGGGCCGGAGTTGGGGCTGGGGGCAGGATCATGGAGGGCTGAGCGATCGGTATCGGCGTGGTTGGCATCGATGACGCCTGACCCGTACCGATGCCCATCCGGCTCAGCACCCGGTCCTCGAAACCGACCGGCGGCTCGGCGCCGGGAACCAGCGCGAGCAGGCTGTCCCCGACCGACGTGAGTTCCAGCACGAACTCGCGGCAGTCCGGGCAGGCGGCCAGATGTTTGCGCGCCTCGGCCCGCTCTTCGCCGGTCAGCACGCCGAGAGCCAGTTCAGGGGCGATTTCGCGCATCCGCGCGCAGTCGTGCTCAGACATCATTCGCCTGCTTTCCCACCAAGCTCGCCCGCAGCTTCGTCATTGCCGCCCTGATCCGAGTTTTCGCGGTGCCCAGCGGAATTCCCTCGAACTCCGCGATTTCATTGCCTGTCATGCCGTAGATCCCGGCCATCACCACGGCCCGCGCCTGATCGTGCGGGAGCGTGGCCAGCGCCTTGTGCAGCTCGCCGGACGCCTCGTTGGCGATCGCCTGCCGTTCCGGCGTGTCCACCATCATCCCGATCAACGTGGACAGTTCCGCCGGATCGACCGGGGTGGCCCTGCGGGCGCGCACCATGTCGATCGCCAGGTTGTGCGCGATCGTGGACAACCACGCCTGCACCGAGCCCCGTCGGGCGTCGAACACCGCCGCGTGCTTCCACGCGCGCTCGAAGGTCTGTTGCGCGACGTCCTCGGCCAACACCGGATCGCCGAGCACGGCGACCGCGACACCGAAGACCTTGCGTTGGAACCTGCGCACGAACGCGACCGCGATCTCGGCGTCGCCAGTGGCGAGCCCGGCCAGCAGCGTCTCGTCCGCCAGCCGGTCGATGGGGATCCCGATCCTGCTCACATCACCTTCTACGGATGAAGTGGGCTGCGGGATTGCCTCTCGCTCGGAGTGCATGATCTGTCCCCGTCCGTGTCGATTCCCCGCGATTCTGCCCTCTCCCCGAGCAATCCGTTTGCCGAGTCCGTCCGTAAACCTGGCGTAGTCGACCAACGACGAAAGGCACATCATGCGGACCACTGGGACTCCCGCCACCGGCATCACCGGCCGTAATTGGGCTCGGCTTGCCGTGTCCGGCGCGGTGCTCGGCGGCGTCGCCCTGCTGACCGCGGCCTGCGGCGGCTCCGGCGGATCGACGCCGGCGGGCGGCAGCAGCGGCGGCTCGGCCCCGACCACGACGGGGCAGGCAGCGGGCTCGACGTCCGGCACGCAGGTCACGGCGACGCTGACCGAGTACCACATCGCGCTGTCGACGAGCAGGTTCACGCCGGGCACCTACACGTTCGTCACCAAGAACGCAGGCCAGGTCGGCCACGCGCTGGAGATCGACGGGCCGGGCGTCAGTTCGCAAAACGCCACTGGCTCCCTCGCGCCGGGCGGCTCCGCCAACCTGACCGTCACGCTCAGTGCTGGTTCCTACGACGTCTTCTGCCCGGTGCCCGGCCACAAGGGGCTCGGCATGGACGTCACGATCAACGTCGCCGGCAGCGGTGCGGGCTCGGGTGGCGGGAGCCAGGCCACAGCGACCACTCAGCCGACCACGACCAGCGGCAGCGGTGGCGGTTACGGTGGCTACTAGTCGCGCCGCGGCCGTGCCGATCACCCGGTCCGGACGCGACCTGATCGGCGTCGGCCTGCGCTTCGTCGGCGCCGCGCTGCTGGCCGGCATGGCCGGGATCCACGTCTACCTCTACCTCAACGGCTACCAGGGCGTGCCGACGATCGGGCTGCTGTTCCTGCTCAACGGCATCGGCGGCAGCATCCTGACCATCGCCGTCGTCGGGGCGCCGCGCCGGTTCCTCGGCGTCGTCGGACTGCTCGGCGCGCTGTTCGAACTGGGCACGTTGGCCGCGCTGGTCGCGTCGATCCTGGTGCCCGGCGGGTTGTTCGGCTTCCAGGAGTCCACGCAGGCGTTCCTGGTGACCACCACCCTCGGGGTCGAGTCCGCTGGTGTCGTGGTGCTCGGCGTGCTGGCCGGCGTGGCCGGGTTCGCCGGGCTGAAGCGGCCGTGAGACCCACCCGGCGCGGCCTTGAGATCGCGCTCGGCGTGCTGTGGTTGGTCGACGGTGCCCTGCAGTTCCAGCCGTTCATGTTCACGAAGGACTTCTTCGCCGGCATCCTCGGCATGGCCTCCATGGGACTGCCAGGCCCCGTCACCACGGTGAACCTCGGCATCGGCGACCTGCTCATCGCGCACCCCGCGCTGTTCAACGCGATCTTCGCGACGCTGCAGGTCGCACTGGGCCTTGGCCTGCTGTGGCCGCGCACCGCGAACATCGCGCGCGGCGTCTCGATTCCGTGGGCGCTGGGCGTGTGGATGATCGGCGAGGGCTTCGGCGCGCTCGGCATGGACGGCACCGGCCTGCTCACCGGCGCTCCCGGCGCCGCGCTGCTCTACGCCGTGCTCGCCCTCGCCTTGTGGCCATCGACTCCTTTGTCACCGGGAGAGGCGGTCGCCGATGGCGGTGCGGTCCAACGTGGACGGTGGGTTCGCTATGTCTGGGCGGTGGTGTGGATCGGCATCGCGCTGCTGGAGTTCGAACCTCTCAACCACGCCGCCGGTGTGCCCTCGGCGCAGCTGGCGAACATCGGCCAGGGCGAGCCCGGTTGGGTCGCCGCGCTGAACTCGGCGGTGGGCGGCATCTTCGCGGGCGCGGGCCTGGTGTTCGCGGTCGTCGTCGGTCTGCTCGCGGTGTTCGTCGGCCTCGGCGTCTTCGATCACCGGACGCACCGGGTGGCGTTGCTCGTCGGCATCGCGCTGGCCGTGTTCAGCGGGATATTCGGCCAGGACCTCGGCGGCCTGCTGACCGGTCAGGCGACCGATCCCGGTACAGGAGCACCGCTGGTGCTTTTCGCATTGAGCCTGTGGCCGGTCACCGCTCGAATTGCCATTCCTGATTCACGACAGAAAGAAAGCGCGGTTAGTCCAATCGGCCTATCGATTTGAGCCGAAGGGCGTCAAGATCGTCGTTCGCCGAAATTGAAATCTTGGAAATTTCTGAGCGGACTTGAGGGCCAATTGATCACGATTGAATAACGAATCACCGGCTCGCTCGTGTCGCTTTCACGTTACGTGATCGCTCGATGCTGGCTGATCAGGGAAAACAGCCCGAATCGATACTTTCCGTAAAAGTACTTCATCGGGCGATCGGGCGTATTCGCTGCGCAGTCAACCGATTACCGCCGATCTCGCGTGGCCGCATTCGTTCGCATAATCGGGACGATCGGAATAATCGCTGGTCACCAAGGTTGCTCGTGGTCCATTGGCCTGGTTCTTCGCCGGATTGATCTACCCAATACTGTGACGCCGCGCTTCTGCTCAGCGCGTTCGCTGACACAGTGAAAAGGAGACACATGGCTTCCCGGACCAGTCTGGTGCGTGTTGGCGCCGCAATGCTCGGCGTCTCGACCGCGCTGATGATCGGTGTCCTGCCCGCGGCCGCCGGGACCAGCCCCAGCGGCCACCACCCGAGCGACGACACGTCGACCGCGACGGTCGTGGGCGACGACGGCGACGGCACGTCGGTCACCATGGACAAGTCGCAGGCCGAGGGCGGCGGCTCGGTGCACACCCTGGGCGTACTCAACAAGGTCCAGATCGTACGCAACGGCGTCCCGGACCCGAAGACCGTTGACGCCTACTGCATCGACATCACCACCGGCCTCGACACGCACACCACCATGACCGGCGGCCAGTGGTCGGACTTCATCGGGCGGACGGGTTCGACGTTCCACCAGAACAACCAGAAGATCAACTGGATCCTGCAGAACTCCTACCCCTCAATGGACCTGGCCACGCTCTCGCAGAGCGCCAAGCTGCCGGACACCATTTCCGCGAAGGACGCGATCAGCGGCACGCAGGCCGCGATCTGGTACTTCAGCGACGGCGCGAACCTGGAGACCCAGAAGCAGGGCGCTGACCTCGTCGCGCTGTACAACTACCTGATCTCCCCGGCGAACACCGGAGTCGCCGAGGGCACGATCGGGATCACCCCGGACAAGGCGACCGGCACCGTCGGCAAGCTGGTCGGCCCGTTCACGGTCAGCACCAACCTGACCGGCCTCGGCTTCGACGTCCACAACCTGCCCAGTGGTGTGACCGTCGTCGACGCCAACGGCACACCGCTCGCCAAGAGCGCACTGGTCAACGGCGCCAAGTTCTACCTCAACGTGCCGGCGGGCACCACCGCGACCAGCGGGAGCCTGAGCGTCTTCGGCAATACCCCCAGTGGCGAGATCTTCACCGCGCCGCAGAGCCAGGAGGTGATCGCGGCCGGCAAGACCACGGTGCAGGCCGTTGCCACCGCCACCTGGACTCAGGGCGCGGCCACCACCCCGCCGACCACCCCGACCGCGGGTGGCACCACCTCCAAGACCGGGCAGCAGCCAGGCCTCGCCTACACCGGCGTCTCGTCGACCGGTCCGATCGTGCTCGGCATCCTGCTCCTCGCGGCCGGCGGTCTGTTCCTGCTGGTGCAGCGTCGCCTCAAGCGCGCCGCCTGAGCGAAATCCCCGTCGCGCGCACTAGGTTGAGTGCGTGACCGGGCCATCGCACGAACCGGAACCGCCTCGGCAGCCCGCCGAGGCGGTTCCGTCGTTCGACCCCGACGAACCGCAACCACCCGCGTCGGCACCGAAACCGCCACACCCGGTCGCCGCCCCGCACTGGTTGAGCGTGCTGCTCAAACCGAAACCCGCGCCCGTCGACTGGAAACGCGCCACCCGCGCCGCGGTCAGCGTTGCCGGTCCGATCGCGGTCGGCCTTGCCCTGAACCATCTCGCCATCGGCATCCTGGTGTCGATCGGCTCCCTGGTCGGCACCGTCACCTCGGTCTCGGGCCCGTACCGCGACCGGTGGCGGCGCACAGGACTCGCCGTGCTGGCCGGAGCGATCGGGTTCCTGCTCGGCGACGTCGTCGGCGAACATGGCTGGTGGACCACCGGCCTGATCGTGGTCGTCGCGGCGATCTCCGCGCTGATCAGCGCCGCCGGCAACGACGCGTCCCTGGCCAGCCTGCAACTGCTCGTCTATGTCGTGCTCGGCACGCACGAGTCGACCGTCGTCGGCCCCGCCGTCGCGGTCGGCTGTTTCGTCGGCGGCGCCGCGTTCGCCCTGCTGCTGTCCGTCGCGGCCTGGCCCGTGCGCGCCACCGCGCCGGAACGCGCGCTGGTGGCCAAGGTGTACGACCAACTCGTCGCGCTCCTCTCCTCGGCCGGCACCCCGGCCGCAAGCGGCGCCCGCCAACAGCTCACCGTCGCGCTCAACACCGCCTACGACGCCCTGCTTACCGCCCGTTCGCACCTGCAGGGCCGCGACCAGATCTATCGACGACTGTTCGTCGCACTCAGCGAAACCACCCCGGTCGTCGAAGCCGCCGTCGCCCTGAGCAACGCCCGACACCGGCCACCCCGCTCGCTCATCGACGCGGTCGCCGCCGTCGGCGCGGCCATCCACGACGACACGCCCATGCCCCAGTTCGCTCTGCCGGAAACCGGCTCACCCCGCGTGCTCGCGCTCACCGAGGGCCTCTACGGCGTCATCGACGCGATGTCCCCCGACCGCCCCGCCCCGCACCTGCCGGCCACCACCACGCAACGCACATTCGGCGACCGCGTCCAGACCTGGCTCGACGAGATGCTCGGCGGCAAGATCGTTTGGCTGCACGCACTCCGGCTCGCCGTCTGCATGGCGGTCGCGGGCCTGCTGGTCAACATGCTGCCCATCGACCGGTCCTACTGGGTGTTCCTGACCATCGCGATCGTGCTCAAACCGGACTTCGGATCCGTGTTCGGCCGGGCCATCCTGCGCGGCGGTGGCACGTTCATCGGTGCGTTGGTCGGCGCCGGCATCCTGGCCATCAACCCGAACGGCTGGGTGCTCGTCCTGCTGGTCGCCATCATCGGCTTCCTGCTGCCGATCGCGCAGGTCCGCAACTACGGCATGTTCGCCACCGTGCTCACCCCGCTGGTCGTCGTCCAGCTGGACCTCGGCCGGGCCGGCACCTGGGACCTCGTGCTCGCCCGACTGCTGGACACCGTCGTCGGCTGTGCGGTCGTGCTGATCTTCGGCTATCTGCTGTGGCCGGCCAGCCGAACGCCACAGGTCGGCGGGAAACTCGCGGACGCGATCGGTGCGGTCAGCCGCTACGCCGACAGCGCGCTGCGCGCCGACCCGCGCCGTCGATCCTTCCTGCGCCGACGCACCTATCGACAGCTCTCCGACCTGCGCACCGAATTCCAGCGAGTCCTCGTCGAACCGTTCACCGCAGGCCGCCGCGCCGCCGCCTGGTACCCGTCGATCGTCGCCCTGGAACGGTTGACCAGCTCGATCACCAGAATCGCCGTCGAGATCGACCACGGCGAACCGATACCGCCCGATGTCGAGGTCGATCGCCTGGTGACCACCCTCACCACCCTCGCCGACGCCGTCCGCGACGGCGCACCCGTGCTGGAACCGCCGGTCTCCGCCGA
>DASYBO010000329.1:0-2370 GCA_036500685.1 Pseudonocardiaceae bacterium
CCGTCCGCGCCGCCGATCAGTCCACCGAGATCCTCGCCGACGGCTTCTCCTGCCGCACCCAACTCGCCGAGCTGTCCGAGCGCCGAGGCCGCCACCTGGCTGAACTGCTCGCCGATCGGCTCAGCTAAGAGTTACTGTCTATTGTATGGACAGCCTGCTCGCCGAACTCCGCGCGAAACTCGGTCCGGACGCCGTACTCACCGACACCGACGTGACCGCGAGCTACCGCCGCGACATGATGCCGCTGGCCCCGCACGGCAGCCCGTTGGCCGTGGTACTCCCGGTCGACGTCGCAGGCGTGCAGGCCACCGTGCGCGCGTGTGCCGCGGCCGGTGTGCCGATCGTCCCGCGTGGCGCCGGAAGTGGACTGTCCGGCGCGGCCAACGCGATCGAGGGCTGTGTCGTGCTCGTCATGACCAAGATGAACGAGATCCTGGAGATCGACGCCGACAACCGGCTGGCCGTCGTCCAACCCGGCGTCGTCAACCTGGACTTCCGCAATGCGGTGGAAAAGCACGGCCTGTTCTATCCGCCCGATCCGTCCAGCTACGACTGGTGCACCATCGGCGGCAACCTCTCCACCAACGCGGGCGGCCTGTGCTGCGTCAAGTACGGCGTCACCACCGACTCGGTCCTGGGCCTCGACGTCGTCCTTGCCGACGGCGAACTCCTGCACACCGGCCGCAGGACCGTCAAAGGCGTCGCGGGCTACGACCTGACCAAGCTGTTCATCGGCAGCGAGGGCACCCTCGGCGTGATCACCAAGGCCACTCTCGCGCTGCGCCCCCTCCCGCAGGCGCCCGCCACCCTGGTCGCCACCTTCGACCACCCCGACGCCGCCGGCGCCGCGGTCACCAGGGTGATCCGCGAAGGTCTTGTCCCGTCCCTGATGGAGATCATGGACTCGTCGTCGATCAAGGCGTCCGAGGCGTACCTGAAGACGGAGATCGGCCCCGGCCACGACTGCGCCGCGCTGCTGCTCTGCCAATCCGACGCGGGCGGCGAGGTTGCCGCGCGCGAACTGGCCGCGATCGAGACCATCTGCACCGACGCCGGCGCCACCATGGCCTATTCGACGACCGATCTCGCCGAGGGCCGAATGCTGTTGCAGGCGCGGCGAGTCGTGCTGATGGCGCTGGAAACGTACGGCGCCTGGCTCACCGATGACGTGTGCGTGCCGCGCACCCGGATCGCCGAACTGATCGCCGGCTGCGAACGAATCAGCACCGAAGCCCGGTTGCGGATCGCCGTCGTCGGCCACGCGGGCGACGGGAACATGCACCCCACCATCGTCTACGACCCGGACTCCGAGGACGAATTCGCCCGCGCCCGCATCGCCTTCGACGCGATCCTGGCCCTCGGCCTGCGCCTTGGCGGCACCGTCACGGGCGAACACGGCATCGGCAAGATCAAGCGCGAATGGCTGGAAACCGAGATCGGCCCGATCGGCATGCGCGTGCACCGAACCCTCAAAACCGCCCTCGACCCGAACAACCTGTTCAACCCCGGCTCCATGTTCGCCATGTCCCAGTAGCAGGCCCGGTCCGCGTCAAATGTGAAAATCCCCTGGCGGCGCCGCGACTTTCGGCGCTGCCGGACGCACCGCCGGATCAGCCAACATCCGCGCACGACCAGTAATCAGTCCCTGCACCGGTCGACCTGTCGCGGTTGGAGGCCATCCTCGATGTCCCGTTCCCTGCTCGGTAAAGCCCTTGTCGCCGCGGCCGGCCTTGCCGCGTTACTCGGCGCCGTCCCGGCCAACGCGGCTCCCGCGCACGCCCCCGTTCACCTGCCGCACACGTTGCATGCCGGCGACTTCTGGGGCGGCTACTCGATTCACCACGGTGGCACGACGGTCACCGCGAGCTGGGTCAACCCGAGCGTGCAGTGCAGCGTCGACGGCGACAACTCGCTGTGGGCCGGTTTCGACGGCGCGGACATCAGCAACACCGTCGAACAGATCGGTATCGACCTGGACTGCTCCTCGGGCACCGTCCAGTACAACCCCTGGTACGAGATGTACCCGCGCAACTCGGTCTACTTCAACGAGCCGACCAAGGCAGGCGACTCGATGACCGCGACCGTCGTGCACAACAGCGGCACCAAGTACACGCTGACCCTCGCCGACCCCACCGAGAACTGGTCCAAGACGTTCACCTCATCGCTGAGCGGCGCCAAGGACGCCACCGCAGAGGTGATCATGGAACGGCTGACCGACAACATCGACAACTTCGGCAGCATGACCTTCACCAACTGCACGCTGGACGGCAGCCCGTTCGGCAGCTCCTCGACCGACAAGTACACGCTCGCCGACAACTCCAGCACCGTTCAGGTCGCCACCGGCGCCCTGTCCGGCAACCACTTCAGCAT
>DASYBO010000330.1:0-29514 GCA_036500685.1 Pseudonocardiaceae bacterium
GCCCATCTGGCTCAGCTGCACCGACGCCACGCAGTCCCCCGGCATGTCCGTCTGCCGGCTGTCCAGTTGGGCCGCCACCGCCTGGCTGCCGAAATAGACGCTCGTGGACAAGGTCACGAGGGTCGAGCGACCGTTCGCGCTGAGCTCCAGCGACTCGGTGCCGCCAACGGCATTGCCGGGGAAACGCTGCGCGAGGACCGGCGTGACCGACTGCATCGAGCCCAGTTCGAGGCTGCCGATGTCGATGGCGAACTGCGCGATCTGCTTCTCGTTGAGCGGCAGCAACTTCGACGCGTTGTTCATCGCGGGGTAGATGCACGCCGCGTCCGCGTAGTAGCTCGACGGGGTCGGTCGGTTCGGGTTCGTGGTGGTGACAGTCTGGGACGTGACCGGCAGCGATGTCGAGGGCCCGGCCGTGCTCACCCGGTCCGAGGCACCCAACCGGCCGAGCACGGTCGCACCGAGCGCGACCGCGGCGATCAACACGACCGCGGCGACCGAGGCGCCCACCACCTGCAACTGGGCGCGACGCTTGCCGCGCTGCACGATGTCGACGAGATCGGTGCGCACCGGAGGCACCAGTTGCCCGTCGACGGCGGCGAGCAGCGCATCGCGCACCCGGTCCTCGTCGGCCAGCAGGTCGGCAGGCTCGTCGTCGTCGGAAAGCATGTGTTTTCTCACCCCAATCGCGCTACGGCTCGTAGTTGCAGTGGTTGTCCGACCACTTCCTGGTAGGCGGCGCGCAGGGCCGCGAGGCCCCGCGAGGTCTGGCTCTTCACCGTGCCCGACGAGCAGCGCAGCGTCTCGGCCACCTGGTCGATGGACATGTCCTGCACGAACCGCAGCACCAGCACGGCCCGCTGCCCCTCCGGCACCTTGTGCAGCGCGGCGAACAGCGCGTGCCGTTCGTCGATCTGCGACTCGAGGGACGCGATCGGCGAGTCCGGCACCTCGGCGACCGCCTGTTCCTTGGCCCGCCCACGTCGACGGGTGTCCAGAAAGGTCCTGGTCACCACCGTACGCAGGTAGGCTTCTGCGGTTTCCGGGCGGACCCGGCTCCAGTGCGCGTACATCCGCACGAACGCGGTCTGCGCGAGCTCCTCGGCCTCGTTCCAGTTGCCGCACAGGGCGTAGGCGATCCGGCGGGCGGGAGTGAACCAGGCGGCGAAGAAGTCCGCGAACTCATCAACCTTCTGATTCTTGCCGCGCGTGGTGGTCCGGGTGTCTGCCGACCCTCGTTCGGCAGCCCGCGACCACCTGCTCATACACCCCTCCGCCCGGTACGCCTCACTTCTAGATACGCGCGGGAGGTGGAGCGGGTTGCTTCGAGGCCTGAAAAAAGTTCAGCGCCGGTGTTTGCCGTCGGCGATGCGCGCCTGCTCCTCGGTCGCGCCGAACCGGTCGATGTCGCGGTCGCGCATGAAACCGAGCGGGTCGGGGGCGTGCATGCGCAGTAGCAGCCTGCTCACGTCCGGCGGGCGCCGGTTCTGCGTCGCCTTGCTGACCACGTACACCGTGCCGAACGCGATCGGCACGGTGACCAGTGCGGGCTGCACCACCAGCCACGGCGCCCAGCCGCCGGTGAACTCGCTGACGACGTTGAGCACCAGGGCGGCGAGCACGAGGCAGCCGCCGACCACGATGCCTGCCGCCGCGCCGACCCAGGTCAGCTTCGGCCACCACACCCCGGCCAGGAGCACCGGACAGAACGTGGACGCGGCCAGCGCGAAGGACAGCCCGACCGACAGCGAGACTTCGGTGGAGGGCAGGGCGATGGCGAGGCCGAGCGGCACCGCGGCCGCGATGACCGTGGCCACCCGGAAGTCGCGCACCCGGCCCGGCCCCAGTTCGGTGGACAGCACGCCCGCGATGCTCACGATGAGACCGGAGGAGACGGACAGGAACGCGGCGAACGCGCCGGCCACGATGATCGCGGCCAAGATCTCGCCGACCGGTCCTGGCAGCGCCGTGGTGGGCAGCAGCAGGATGGCCGCGTCGCTCTGATTGGTCACCAGCAGTTGCGGCACGTAGAGCCGGGACAGCAGGCCGAGCGCGGTCGGGAACAGGTAGAACAGGCCGAGCAGCAGCAGCACGTGCAGGGTGGTGCGGCGGGCGGCCTTGCCGTTGGGGTTGGTGTAGAAGCGAACCAGCACGTGCGGCAGGCCCATGGTGCCCAGGAACAGGGCCAGGATCAGCGAGTACGTGGTCAGCAGGTTGGAAACGCCGCCGTCCTGCGGACGCAGCCAGAGCGCGTTGGTCGGCGGAGCGCCGACGATGCTCGGCACGGCCGAGCCCTTGGTGAAGCTCAGCGAGGTGCCCTTGGCTATCTCGTGGTTCTGCCCAGCGAACCAGGTGATCATGCCGTTGGCGGGCTCGTGGTCGACCTGGCCGTGCGCGGTGAACGTGACCGGGGTGTGCACCTGTAGCTCGACCGAGGTCTGCACGGGCACCGTGATGTTCTGCGGGAACACCGGCGGCAGGCTGCTGCTCAGCGCAGGCTGCGCGGGGTGGCTGGTGAGGAACACGCCGATCAGCACGAACGTCGGCACCAGCAGCGCGAACAGCTTCACCCAGTACTGGAACGCCTGCACGACGGTGATCGAGCGCATGCCGCCACCGAAGACGTTGATCGTCACCAGCGCGACGACCACCACCTCACCGACCCAGCCCGGCACCGGCATGATCGTGGCCAGGGTCAACCCGGCCGCCTGCAACTGCGGCAGCAGGTAGGCGATGCCGATGATCACCACGACCACCGTGCACAGTCCGCGCAGGCCCGGCGAACCAAGCCGCGCCTCGACGAAGTCCGGCACGGTGTAGGCGCCGGAGCGGCGCAGCGGTGCGGCCACGAACAGCAGCAGCGCCAGGAAACCAGCGGTGAAGCCGACGCCGTACCAGAGCGAGTCGACGCCGTCGGAGAAGATCAGGCCCGCGATGCCGAGGAAGGACGCGGCCGAGATGTACTCACCGGTGATCGCGGCGGCGTTGCGGCGGGACCGCACGATGCGCCGCGCGAGCAGGAAGTCGGCCGTGGTGTTGGCCCGGCGCGAGCTGTGAAAGCCCAGGTAGAACGTGACGACACCGATGACGACGATGCCGCCGATGGCCCACGGGTTCAGGTCCACGGATCCGCTCTGGCTAGTTGCTAGGTCAGCTCTCGACCATGTTCACGAAGTCCTTCTCGTGCCGCTCGGCGAGGCGGTTGTACCAGTAGCCGATGCCGAACAGCACAGGAAAGGGTAGGACGCCGAGCAGCAACCAGGGCAGCCGGAGCCCGAAAACACACAGATTGGCGAACGTCGGCGAGAGATAGAAGGCCAGCGGCAGTCCCGCCAGCGGCACGCCGACAAGGGCGGCGAGGCCAAGCGCCATGCGCAGCTGGGCCCGGACCAGGTTGCGCACCAGGGCTTCGCCGAGGCTGGTCTGCTCCTCGAGTTCGGTGATGGTGCGCAGCACGGTCGCCGGGTTGCGCGAGTCGTTGAGCACGACGCGCTTGCGTCGCGGAGGTTTGCCGCCCTCCGTACGGGGCGCGCTGTCTTTCGCTCCGTTGCCGTTGCTGGCGTGCTTGCTCATCCGGCCCAACCGTTCTTGGGCGAACGCACCAGCCGATCCTTGAGCTGGCGGGTGTGCCTGCGGCTGACCGGCAGTTCGCGCTCGTTGTCACCGATGATCACGGTGTACCCGGACGGGCCCATCCGCAGCTCGGTGATCAGCCCGACCGCGACCAGGAACGAGCGGTGGATGCGCACGAAACCCGCCTCGGTCCAGCGCTCTTCCAACTGGGCCAACGGGATGCGCACCAGGTGCGAGCCGTCCGCGGTGTGCAACCGCGCGTAGTCGCCCTGCGCCTCGACCCAGCGCACGGCCGCGCGCGGGATCAGCTTGGTGGTGCCGGCCAGTTCGACCGGGATCACCTCGTCGTCGGTCGGGTCCAACGCGGACATGCCTGGCGTTGTCTCGCGCGGGACCCACTTGGCAAGGACCCGGTCGATCGCCTTGTTCAGCCGGTCCTTGGTCAGCGGCTTGAGGATGTAGTCGACCGCGCCCAGTTCGAACGCCTCCACCGCGACGTCGCCGACCCCGGTGACGAACACCAGCGCGGGCGGCGGCTTCAGCTCGGCCAGCGCCATGGCCAACTCCACCCCGGACAGGCCGGGCATGTTCACGTCGATGAACACCGCGTCGACCGGGGCGAGCCGGGCGCGCTTGCGCGCGGCCACCTCCGGATCACCGCCGCCGATCACGCTCAGCGCATCGGCGGCGTCGCCGGCGGACAGGGCCCGCCGGATGTTCGGGTTCTGCTCAAGCATGAACACGAGTTCATCCAAGCCGTGCGGCTCATCGTCAACGGCCAGCACGACAAGACCTGGGGTGCCATCACGAGTACTCACTGTGACGCGAATCTTGCCTACTCACCGGGCCTGCTGTCCACCGCCAATCGACCCCCGGGTGGGTGACGATCGCCGCGTCGGGTGAGTTGCGCGCCCTTTGGGCTGGTTGCGTCGATGGCCGAGTGGGATGTTCGCTGCTCAGAGACCGAACCGTGACCACGCGGCCCGGTTCTCCAGCCCGGCCAGCAGGGTGTCCACGGGGGATTCGCCGAGGCCGAAACGGGCAGCGGCGCCGCCGACACCGAGCCGTGCGAGCAGCGAGCGGCGCGGCTCGGCGGTGACGATGTGCGCGTCGCCGAAGCGCTTGGCGAGCACTCCGCGCATGCTGCCGAGCCCGTCGATCAGGCCCAGTTCCAGTGCGCGCTTGCCGGTCCACACCTCGCCGGAGAACAGGTCGCCGTCGGCGCCGGTCAGCTTGCCGCCGCGCCGGTCCTTGACCAGGTCGATGAACTGCTGGTGCAGCTCGTCGTGCAGACCGCGCAGCCAGGCGACGTCGTCTTCCGACTCCGGGCTGAACGGGTCGAGCCGCACCTTGTGCGTGCCGGCCGTGTGCACCCTGCGCTGCACGCCGAAGCGGTCGAGCAGGCCGGTGAAGCCGAACCCGGCGCTGACCACGCCGATCGAGCCGACCATCGAGGTGGCGTGCGCGTAGATCTCGTCCGCGGCGCAGGCCAGCCAGTATCCGCCGGAGGCGGCCACGTCCTCGCAGAACGCTAGCACCGGCACCTTCTTGTCCGCCGCCAGCTGCCGGATGCGCTCGGTGACCAGCGCCGACTGGGTCGGCGCGCCGCCCGGCGAGTTGATCGCCAACGCGACGGCCAGTAGTCGATCGTGCTCGAAGGCCCGCTTGAGCGCGGACTCGACCGCATTGAGGTTGATGGTGCCCCGGCTCACCGGTGACGGACTGGGACTGATCACGCCCTGCAACCGCACCACGGCGACCACCGGCCGCCGGTCGACCCGCTCGTTGATCACCGGCAATCGGGCGGCCAGCTTCTCCGTCATGTTCATGACATGAACACTACGTTCAGCCGACCGCGGGCAGCTCCGTACTGGTCGGCCTTGCGTGCGCAGGGCGTATCACCGGGGTCGAGCCGGTCTGTTCCACCACGCGCTCGGTGATGTCGGTGAGCTCCTCTGCACCGCCGCTGTAGGCGGGCATGACCGCACGCACGTTGGGCGAGAACTTCGGCACCCGCAGCACCACCTTCATGCCGGCGCCCGGCGCGGTCTCCACCATCAGCGCGTACTCCTCGCCGTAGACCGAGCGCATCCGCTGGTTGATGTTGCCGATGCCGACGTGCGCGCCGCTGCGGTGCGCGTCGCGCAGTGTCTCGAGGCGGTCCGCGTCCATGCCGACGCCGTCGTCCTCGACGCTGATCAGCGCCTCGGTGCCGTGGTCCTGGGCGATCACGGTGACCGTGCCGCCGCCGGGCTTCTTGGCGAGGCCGTGCCGGACCGCGTTCTCCACCAACGGCTGCAACACCAGGAACGGCACCGTGACCCCGAGCACCTCGGGCGCGATCTTGAGCCGAATGTGCAGCCGGTTCGGACCGTACCGGGCGCTCTCCAGAGTGAGGTAGCGGTCGATGTTGCGCAGCTCGTCGGCGAGCGTGGTGAACAGGCCGTTCGTGCGGAAGGAGTACCGGGTGAACTCGGCGAACTCCATCAGCAGCTCGCGGGCCCGCTCCGGATCGGTGCGGATCAGCGAGGCGATGGTGTTCAGCGCGTTGTAGACGAAGTGCGGGGAGATCTGCGCGCGCAAGGCCCGCACCTCGGCCTGGGCCAGCGCCTGGCGGGACTCGTCGAGTTTGGCCAGCTCCAGCTGGGTGCGGACGAACCGGGCGATCTCGTCGGCCATCTTGATCAGCCGCTTGCTGGCGACTCCGCCGACCACCACCAGCGCGCCCTCGACGCTGCCCTCGACCACCAGTGGCACGATCACCGCGGTGCGCATCGGGCAGTTGCCGCGCCGCTGGCAGCCGAGCTTGTCGTGGTCGACGTGCTCGCGCCGGAAGGTGCTCAGCGAGCGGCTGATCGACTCGTCGAGGTCCTCGTAGTGCTCGTTGGCCTCGCCGTCCCAGGACAGCAGCTCACCCTCGGGGTTGGTGATGCCCACCGCGACGCAGCGCAGCAGTTCGCGCAGGTGCGGGGTGGCCCGGTTGGCGGCCTCCTCGGTCAGGCCCGCGCGCAGGTCAGGGGTGGCCTTCGAGATCCGCTGCAAGGCGGCGAGGGTCGCGTCGTCGACCGACGAGCTACTCCGCCGGGTCTTACAGAGCACAAGGAAGGACACCAGCACCGCGAGGGTGGCGATGACACCCAGCACGGTGCGCTCGGTCAGCAGTGCCGCCACGGTGACATGGTCCGCGCTCGGGTGCGGTGCTGGCAAGTGCACGGGTGATTACCCTGGGCAGTCGACCGGCCGCAGCTCATTTGAGCAGCCGCGACATGCGCCGATCGGCGAGCGGTTTGCCACCTGTTTGGCAGGTCGGGCAGTACTGGAGCGATTTGTCGGCAAAGGACACCTCGCGCACTGTGTCCCCGCACACAGGGCACGGCAGTCCGGTCCGCGCGTGTACCCGCAGGCCCGCGCGTTTCTCGCCCTTGAGCAGGGCGGCATGCTGGCCGACCGAGCGGCCGACCGCGTCGGTCAGGATCGACTGCATGGCCGCGTGCAGCGCGTCCAGCGCGGCCGGGCTCAACTTTCCGCTGGTCGCGTACGGGGAGAGCTTGGCAAGGTGCAGGATCTCGTCGGAGTAGGCGTTGCCGATGCCGGCGATCAGGGACTGCTCGGTCAGCGCGTTCTTCAGCCGCTCGGTGTGTCCGGCAAGCAGCTCGGCCAGTTGTTCGCGGGTCACGCTCAGCGCGTCGGGCCCCAGCTTCTTGATGCCGGGGACCTCCTGCGGATCGGCCACGATCCACACCGCGAGGCCCTTCTTGGTGCCCGCCTCGGTCAGATCGAAACCGGGCCCGCTGCCGGGTGGGCCGAGGTGCATCCGGAACGCGAGTGGCCCCTTGCCCGGTTTGGGTGGCGCGACGGACAGCGTCTCGGCCCAGCGCAGCCAACCGGCGCGGGCCAGGTGCACGATCAGGTGCCGCGGCGGCTTGTCCGGTGTGGTGAGGATCATGTCCAGGTACTTGCCGTGCCGGGTCACGCCGGACACCTCGCGGCCGGCCAGTTCGGTCCACGGTGGGGTGACGGTCTTGAGCACGGTCAGCGAGGCCACGTCGACCCGCGCGACCGTGCGCCCGACTGCGTGTTCGCGCAGGTGTTGGGCGAGGGCCTCGACCTCCGGGAGCTCCGGCATACGGCCATCTTCACCCAGTTCGGGCGTGGCGTCGAGGCGATCGGTCAGTCGACCAGTTGCAGTGGGCCGTCCGCGTTCGGCTTGGAGTAGACCTCGATGTCGCGCGCGACCTTGGCCGTGGTCTGGCGGATCGTGTAGACGCCGTGCACGATGCCGACCCAGCGCTCGGCGCTCGCGTCCTCCTGGCTGCCCGGCGTGTTCGCGACCAGCGTCCACGGCCTGCGCATCAGCCAGCGGACCGGGAAGAACAGCAGGCCGAGCAGCAGGATCAGCAGCAACCAGGCCGGCACGACCACCGGGCCGGGGCGCCAGATGAACAAAGCCACCACGAACAACGCCAACAACCCCAACAGCACGTATCCGGGCGCCCTGTTGACCGCCACATCGTGCTCGAAATCGTCGGAGAGAGCGGGTGTCGACCACTCCATCGAACCCCGCAGGGTCCACATGCGGCCGTCCGCTCCGCGCACCAGCTTCATCATCGCCATCGCCGTCTCCAGGATCTTCCCCGCGGACCCGCACAAGCGAGATCCACTACCCGGCACCGACCGTTTTCTACCGTACCGCGCGGTCGTTGGGCCCAGCGGGTGAAATTGGGACGCGAGTGTCGCAATCAGGCTCGTTCGCCTGATTACGTTAAGTTATCAACGCGGTTCAGCGACCTGAGGGTCCCTGGGTGTTCGTCCACACCTCCGTCCATCGGGTGATCCAGATCGTGGTGCCATTGGAGGTGTACTCCGTGCTCCACACTGCGGTTTGCGGGCCAGACGGCGGATCGGTGGTCGGGGCCGTTGTCGGGTCGGTGGTCGGCGTGACCGTCCTCGCGTCGCGAGTGGTGGACCCGTTCGGTGAGAGGTTCGAGCTCTTGATCGGCTGGTTCGCGCTGCTGCTCTGGGCCTGCTCGGACAGGCCGGTGTGCGTCGCGTCCGTCGAGGTCTGGCCGGTCGGCCCGGATCCGTTGGCGGAACTCTGCGCCGGGAGGGTCGTCGTGCTCGACGAGCCGCGCTGGCCGGGCTGGTGCGCGCGGGGGCCGATGATCTCGGTACCGGTCGATTCCGGCGGCAGGCCCGGCCCGAACGGATTGCGAAGCTCCCCGCTCGACCCGGTGGTCGCCGCGTTGGGCAGCACCGGCAACTGCTGCGCCGTGCCCCGGTCCGCGTTGATCTGGCCGGTCAGGTGCAGTATCAGCGGACCGGCGGTCACCCCGAGCCCGCCGACCGCCACCATCGACATGGTCGCGATGGCCAGCTTGAACCGGACCCCGAACGCGGTAGCCTTCGCGGCCAGCGCCACCGTCTTGCTGGTGAGCCCGCTCACACCGTGTCCGAGCGCCGCCGCAGGCATCAGCCCCGGCAGCGAACCCGCGTAGCGGCGCAGCCCCGCGCACACGTCCGCGAGTTCCGCGTGCACCGCGCGGCAGGACGAGCACCCGGCCAGGTGCGCCACGATCCGCTGCGCCTCGGCACCTCGGACGAGGCCGGCCGTGTAGGCGCCGAGTTTGTCCACCACCGTTTGGCATGCGGTCGATGCCGTGGCCGGGGGCACGTGGGCCTGGAGGTAGGCGGCGCGCAGCCCTTCTCGGGCTCGGCGTGCCAGCGCGGCCGTCGCGTTGGGGCTCAGTCCGAAGCGTGGTGCGACCACGGCGGGCCGCTCGCCTTCCACCTCGACCTGCCAGAGCACGCGCCGCCAGCGCTGCGGGAGGCTGGTGAACGCGCGGGCGATCAGATGCGCCTCGGCGCGGGTGCCGGCCTGGTCGGCGTCCGGATCGACGCGACGGCTCAACTCCTCGTCCGCGACCGGAACGTCCCTGCGTCGGGTCCGCCACTCCGCGGCCAGCCTGCGCACCACCGTCAACAGGTAGCCGCGCACGTTGTCATCGGGCCCCGCACCGCGCCGCACCGCCTGCAGCACCCGGAAGAACGCCTCGGCCGCAATGTCGTCGGCCTCCGTCGCGTCGGTTGCGTAGCGTAACGCGAACCTGCGGGCCACCCCGGCATGTCGGGAGAACAGTTCGGCGAACGCGGAGTCCTCACCGGCGCGCACCCTGCGCAGCAGTTCGCGATCATCCGCGTCAGAAACGCACGCCTGCGCAACCCCCGCGTCGACATCGGAAATCGGCGCGCCACGCAGTGCCGCGAGGTCATCAGCGCTCGTCAGCGAG
Organism: Pseudonocardiaceae bacterium; assembly: GCA_036500685.1. Classification (GTDB taxonomy): domain Bacteria; phylum Actinomycetota; class Actinomycetes; order Mycobacteriales; family Pseudonocardiaceae; genus CAJCJE01. Next base: position 9,861 of record DASYBO010000330.1, read on the forward strand.
CCCGACACCAGCGAGTCGTCCGCGTGTTCTATCCCCGTCACCCGCTGGGTACCTCCTCCCCAACGCACCCCGAACGCGCTGTTCAGGACAACATGCCACAGCTCGCGCGATAGTGGCAGCCCTATCACCTTCGGTGACGAGAAGTATCGAGTTGGTCACAGCCAGACGTCAATGCCGGCGACGATGCGTTAGCAACACCGGTTCGACACTACTGTCTAGCCGCGTGGCCGAGTGGAAGAACAAAGCGCTGGAGTTGCTGCCCGCGCTCCGCACGGTCGTCGAGCACGACTGGTCCTGTCATGTCTTCCTCGGCGAACTGCTGCCCCTGGTGTGGGATGCCCACCGGGCCGCCGACGAGGACGCGCTCGAACGCATCTACGGCTTCGTCCGGTGGTGCTTCCGCCAACCCGGCCAGTTCCTGGCCAACGCGGCCGTCGTGAGCTTCTACGAACTCGTCTTCGACGAATGGGAGCTACGCCACCAGATCGCCCTGCGACTCCCGGCCGAAGTCATCGACCGCGTGCACCCGCTCTGGGAGTGGCGCCTGCCCGGCCCGCGCATGGCCGAAGTCGACCGACTGCTGGAAGCCAACCCCCAGCCCGTCTTCGAAGACGCCAAGGACATCGGCTAGGCTGTTAACCGGTCGTTGGCTTGCCGGCGACCATGCGGACGTAGCGCAGTTGGTAGCGCATCACCTTGCCAAGGTGAGGGTCGCGGGTTCGAATCCCGTCGTCCGCTCGCCGCAGGCGAGCCCTGCTTGCGAAGAGCGCAAGCCGAGGCGGCTCACCTGCCCTGCGGGGGCCAAGCCCCCGCGCCCCCTGCCGGAGGGGCTTCGCCCCCCGGACCCCCCTTTTCTTACGGGGCTTCGCCCCTTGCCCCGGGATTGGCCGTCCTCCCCTTTTGGGGGTTTTATCTCGCGGTTATCACGACTGGGGGCTCGGCGCATCATCAACTTGGCTCGGCGTGCACAATGTGTCGGGTCGGGGCCGATCAGACCAGCGGAAGGGGGCCGGCGTTGGCCTGGCAAGAGGAGCTTCGCAAGCTCGACGAGGAACTGGCCAGCGGTCGGATCACCGCGGAGAACTACCGTATTCGCCGTGACGCGGTGCTGTCCTCGGCGGCCACGTCGCCGCAGGGGCCCGCGCCGAGCGCGGCCGAGGCGACGGCGATGATCCCGCCGGTCACCGGGAACACGCCGCCGCCTGCCAACGCGGACCGGACGCAGGTGGTGTCCACCGGCGACGCCGCGGACAAGACACAGATCGTTTCCGGCAACGCCATGGGCGCGTCGGACCGCACGCAGGCGGTGCGCCCCGGGTGGAACCAGCAGCCGCCGCAGGGCGGTTGGGGGCAGCAGATCCCGGGTGTGCCGCAGCAGCAGGGCATGCGCGGCATGCCGCCCTCGCCCCCGCACGGGGTGCCGCAGCAGAACCCGCCACAGCAGCAGGCCCAACAGCAGGGCTGGGACTCCGGTGGCGGTGGGGACACCGGGACGCCGTGGGGCGGCACGGAATTCCCGCCGTTGAACTACGGCAGCAACCAGGACTGGATCAAGCAGGGGCCCGAGGTCTTCGGCGAGTCCTCCGGTGGCAGCAAGCGGTGGCTGATCATCGTCATCGTGGTGGTCGTGGTCCTCGGCCTCGGCGCTGGCGGGTACTTCTTGTTCTTCAACAACAAGGGAACCAGCAACGCCAACGGTGGCGGCGGGAACACGCACACCTCCAGCCCGGCCACGACGACCACACCGCCCAAGCCCAAGGACGACCTGTCGATCGCGGACCTGCCGGGCACCGGACAGGACGAGTCGGCCATCCAGAGCTTCACCGACGTGGTGCAGCACTCCTTCCTGGTGCCCAGCGAGAACGCGGCCTACCAGGCGGCCGACCCGACGAAGGCGCGGATCGCCAACTCGTCGCTGCCCAACGGCGACAACCTGCAGGTCTTGACCGTGCAGGCCAGTTCGCCGACGGCGGCGGCGACCGCGGTGACCGCGCTGGTGTCGTTGCAGCAGACCTTCGGCATGACGCCGTTCACCGGGACCGTGCCGGCCGGCGTGCAGGCCACCGAGATCGCCGGGTCGGGTCAGACGCCGCCGACGATCCGCGCGCACTGGGTGCACAAGGACACGATCGTCCGAGTGCAGGCCTATGGCGCCAACATGGCGTCGGTGACCCAGGAGTTCAACCAGATCCTCGCGGCACAGCTGAAGATTCTGCCGCCGACGAATGGCTGATCGCGGCGAGGGGCTCGCGCCCCATGTCGCCTGTACGGCGGTCACACTCGACCAACTCCGGTTGGCGGGTGTGGCCGCCGACAGCTATCTGCGGCAGCATCCGGGCCACGAGTTCGTGGTGTTGGTGATCGATCGGGCGGATGCGTCGTCGGTCGACCTGGGCTGTCGGGTCGTCGGGTACGACTGGCTTGATGTTGATCGGGCCGAGTATCTGCGGTTGGCCGCGTGTGGGTCGGCTCGATCTTTTGCCGGTGCGGTGTTGCCGTTGTTGGTGCGGCAACTGTTGGTGAGTTCTGCTTCGGTGTTGGCGTTGGCGCCTGAGGTGTTGGCCCTGCGGTCGTTCGGTGAGGTCGCGGATACAGCTGCTGAGCAGGGTGTTGTGCTGGTCCCGATGGTGCTTGCGCCGTTGCCGGTGGATGGGCTGAATCCCGGTGACGCGATCGGCACCGAGTTGGGCGGGTTTGATCCGGGGTTCATCGCGGTGGGTCCTGCTGGCCGAGAGTTCGTGGATTTCTGGGCTCGGCGGGCGCGGGAAGAGTTGCTCGCTTCGCCGTTTCCGAGTATTTCTTCGGTTCTTCCGGTTGCGCGGCGGTGGTTGGACGAGGTGCCGGGCCTGTTCGCGCCGGTGGTGCTTCGGGATCCGACCTTTGGCGTCGCTTATTGGAATCTGCACGAGCGGTCGGTTTCGGGGGCGCGTTATCTGAATTTGGCCGGGTATTCGCCGGAGCGGCCTTGGCTGTTGAGTGCGGACTGCGCCGATCGGCCTCGGGTGTTGTTGTCGGGGGACGCTGAGCTTCGGGCGATTGTTGACGCGTATGGGGAGCGGTTGCGGGCGGGCGCTGCTGAGCCTTATGGGTTTGGTTTTTTGGGGGACGGTTCCGCTGTTACTTCGGTGATGCGGCGGGCTTTTCGGGATGCGTTGCGGGAGTGGGAGCGGGCTTGCGCCGGGCTGGTGCCGTTGCATCAGGGGCAGGACGACGGGCCGCCGCCGCATCCCTTCGGGGACGATGGCGACGCCGGGTTCGTCGAGTGGTTGGCCTCGGCGGGTTCGCTGCCCGAGCGGGGGGCCGGGCTGAATCGGTTGGTGTTGGGGTTGTGGGCGGAGCGGGCCGATTTGATGGTCACGTTTCCCCGGCCTTGTTATGAGGGGGCGGCCGGGTTTCGGGCCTGGTGTGAGTTGCACGGGGTGGCTGAGGGGCTGGTGCCGGAGTGGGCGATGCCGGTTGAGCCGGTTGAGCCTGCGGGGCCCGTTGCCCAGTTCGGGGTCAACCTCGCTGGTTATCTGACGGCCGAGTTCGGGCTCGGTGAGATGGGGCGGGTGCTGCACACCGTGCTGCACGCGGCGGAGGTGCCGACCGTCGCGGTGGTGGAGGAACGGTCGCTGTCCGCGTTGGTGCGCACCGCGCTGGACGCGCCGGAAGACCTTGCCGCGCCGCGCTTTCCGATCAGCGTGCTCGCCGTCAACGCGGACTACACCGAGTTGTTGTTGGCCAGTCATCCGGAGTTGGGTCGCGATCGCTATCGGATCGGGTTCTGGGCTTGGGAGTTGGAGGAGTTTCCAGAGCGGTTCGATGTGGGCTTCGGGTTGGTTGACGAGGTGTGGGCCAACAGCGACTTCGCGCGGGATGCGATCGCGCGGCGGGCGAGTGTGCCGGTGAAGACGTTTCCGGTGCCGGTGCCTGATCCGGGGGTGCCGGAACGGGTGGGTGGGCCTACCACGTTCTTGTTTGCTTTTGACTTCAACAGCACTGGGGGGCGGAAGAATCCGTGGGGGGTTGTTTCCGCTTTCCAACGGGCTTTTGTGGGGCGGGATGATGTGCGGTTGGTCATCAAGGCGACCAACGAGCACTCGAACGCGGCGGCGGCTGAACGGTTGCGGTATGTGGTAGGGGCTGATTCGCGGGTCGAGTTGGTTGAGCGGTATCTCAGTGTTGCGGAGTTGGGTGCGCTCTATGCGCGGTGCGATGCCTATGTTTCGTTGCATCGGAGTGAGGGCTTCGGGCTGACCGTCGCCGAGGCGATGATTCGTGGGATTCCGGTCATTTCGACGGACTACTCGGCTACTCGGGAGTTCGTGGACGAGCGGGTCGGCTGGCCGATTCCGTACACCCTGGTCGAGGTGGGCGAGGGGTGGGCGCCGTATCAGCCGGAGGCGAAGTGGGCTGAGCCTGATCTGGACGCGGCGGCCGCCGCCATGCGCGCGGTGGCGGATCATCCGGACGAGGCTCGGCGGCGGGGCGCGGCGGCGCGGGAGCATCTGTTGCGGACGCGGTCGGTCGACGCGGCGGCCAGGTGGGTGCGCGAGCAGGTCGACGCGGCGTATCAGAGCTGGCAGGGGCGTCGGGCTGAGCCGGTCGACAATGCGCGGCTGCCACTCGGGCCGGCGTTGCGACGGGTGGCGCGGCGGGCGATCGCGCACAATGACGCCTTGCTGAGCAGGCTGGACAGTCGGATGGCAGCATCGGCGGGGGCCGACGCCGCGCGGCTTGCCGCGTTTCGGCGGGCGTTGGATCGGCGGGGGGAACAAGCGTGAGCAAGCTGCCTGAACTGCATGAGTCGTGGTTACCGAAGGAGCACGCGCTCTACCGGCCCCGGCACGGCGGCCGGCAGCGGGTCGCGCTGATCTGCGCCATCGTGTTCGTGCTGCTGCCCTCGGCGGCGTTCGCGCTGGGGGTGCGGCCGGTTGACTTCGAGAACCGCCGGTTGACTTCTTTCCCCAGCCTGGCGCAGGGGTGGTCGTTCTTCACCCAGCTCTCGCCGTGGGCGACCGATCACCTGCCGCTGCGCGAGCAGGCGGTGCACGCGGCCGACGGGGTCAGCCAGGGCGTGTTCGGCGAGCCCGCGCCGTTCGGGCAGAACACCGGCAACACCAACGCCAACGGCATCACGCCGCTGCCGGCGAACACCGCGCCGGTGCCATCGCCGATCGAGTTTCCGAACGTGCTGGAGGGCAAGGACGGCTGGCTCTACCTCGGCGCCGAGTTCGCCGGCCCGTGTCAGCAGGGCCAGGCGATCGGCTCGATCGTGGCCGAGCTGAACAAGCTGCGCAACGGTGTCGTCGCGTCGGGCCGCAAGTTCGTGGTGGCGATCGCGCCGGACAAGGCGACCATGGTGCCGCAGTACCTGCCGGACGACTATCCCGGCAAGGACTGCCACGACAAGGCAACCACCGCGTTCTGGCAGGCGATGACCAAGCTCAACTACGTGCTCGACCTGCGCAGCGACCTCACCGTCTGGGGCACGGAGCTCGGCGCGCCGATCTACGGTCCGCAGGACGCGCACTGGAGCGACCAGGGCGGCGTGAGCCTGACCCGCAGGATCGCCGACGCACTGCAGCCGGGGATCAGCGACAGCTGGCTGGTCCAGCCCGGTCCGGCGTGGACGGTGCCGGCCGACCTGCCGCCGTTGATGGGCCGCAGCGACGGGACGACCACTGGCCTGTCCTATTCGATCCTGCCGGACGGCATCCACAACGAGACGCACGATGTCGACACCGACTACGTGACCAAGCCCGTGCACCTCTCCGGTGCGGTCGGCATGGGCACCTACTCGCCGCCGGTCGGCATGCTGGCCGACTCGTTCACCATCCGCTCCGCCCGCTACCTGGGGTCGGTGTTCGGCAACCTGACCATCGACTCGGCGTCCAACGCGACCGGCAATGGCGTGGGGGCCGTGACGCAGCTGCTGGTCCAGGACAAGGCGGTGGTGGTCGAGGTTGCCCAGCGCACGCTGGTGGCCGGCGATTTCAACCTGCTGTTCCCGAGTGTGGAGAACGCGATCATCAGGGCACTGACCGCGCACCCGATGCACTGAGCGCGTTGTCGTGTTCGGCGCCGGTGGCCAGCACGGCTGGCTTAGACTCCTCGCGACCGGTGGGAATGACGCCGCCCTTGACACCACGTTGGATGTTCGATGTCGGAAGCACGTCTGGCGGACGCCCTAGCTCGGCTGGAGCAGAACAAGAATCTGCGACTCCCGCTGCGCTCGCGCGATCTGCTCGGTCGGATGAGCCTGCGTTTCCTGTGGCGGCGCCAGGTCAAGTGGCAGGTCGAGATGAACGCCGCGATCGTGGACGCGGTCGCCGCGCTGCGCGAGATCACCGCGCGCCAGCAGCAGGAGATCGGCGCGTCCACCTTCGCCACCCAGGACCAGCTGCGGGTCGAGCTCGAGGACCTGCGGCGCAGCGACCAGAACATGCTCTCCGGGCTCAACCAGCGGCTGTACTCGGCGGTCGGCGGGCTGCGCACCGAGATCAGCGACCTGCGGCTGCGGCTGACCGACAAGACCGACAGCGGCGAGGCGATCGAGGCGCGGCTGGCCGCGATCGAGGCCGGACTGGTCGAGCTGTCCTCCTCGGCGCACGAGGCGCGGCTGCGGCACGCCCAGGTCGACCTGTTCCTGGACCGGGCCAGGGCCGATGCGCGGCCGGCGGAAACTCCGGTGCCGGATCGTGGCACCTATTTGGAGCTGGCCGTCGCCGAGCTGTTGGACGGGCCTGCCGAGCGGACTCGGACCGAGCGCGCCGCGTATCTGCCGGTGATCACCGAGGCGCGGGACAGCGGCGCCATCGGGCCGGTGTTCGATGTGGCGCCGGGGCGGGGTGAATGGCTGGACCTGTTGCGCGCGGCGGACATTCCCGGTCGGGCGGCGTCGGCCAATCCGGTCGTGGTGCGGCATTGTGCCGAGCAGGGTCATGCGGTCGCGGAGCGGGATCCGCTTGGTGAGTTGGCCGCGATCGGCGGTCGGTCGCTGGGTGCGGTGGTCGCATTCCGCTATGCCGAACGGCTCGCGCCGGGTGACCTGGCTCGGTTCTTCGATCTCGCCGGTCGGGCGTTGCTGCCGGGCGGGGTGCTGGTCGTCGAGACGCCGGAGCGGGATGCCGGGCGTGACCCGTTCCTGCGCGCGCCGGTGCACCCCAGTTTCCTGCGGTTCCTGGCCGAGGCGGCGGGCTTTCGCCGAGTCGAGATCCACCGGCCGGACCCGGCAGGCCTGACGCCGCTGGCCGAGCTGTCCACCGGCGGGCCTCAGCAGGCCGACCGGTACACGCTGCTCGCCTGGATGTGAGCGGCTCGATGCGCTACGCGATGTGGAGCCCGCTTCCGCCAGAACACAGCGGAATCTCCGACTACACCTATGAACTACTGGAAACCCTGGCCGGGACGGTCGATGTCACCGCGGTCGCGCGGGATCCCCGAGTCGCCAAGGCACCGCCAGGGGTGCGGGTGGTCAACGCGGCGGCGGGCGCGCGGGCCGAGCTGAGCGTCTACCAGATGGGCAACCACGCCGGCGTGCACTCGTGGATCTACCGGCAGGCACTGGCCGAGCCGGGGATCGTGGTGCTGCACGACCCGTCGCTGCTTGATTTCCACTACGGCTACCTCGGCGGACTGCACGCGCCGGAGTTTCGCGACGAGGTCAACTACGCGCACGGACCGATCTGGGGTCGGCCGAACGACCCGACGCTGTTGGAGGGTTGGCCCTCGGTCGACGTCGACGGAGTGCGCAAGCTGGATCCGGCCACGCTGACCATGGAGCGCAGGCTGGTCGCCGGCAGCCGCGGCGTGATCGTGCACGATCCCTTCGCCGCGGGCTGGTTGCGGGAGCGGTATCCGGACAAGCCGGTTTTCGTTGTGCCGCACGGTGCCCAACCCAGCGATGACCCGGACCGCGCGGCGACGCGGGCGCGGTTCGGTTGGCAGGACGAGCATGTGGTGTTCGGCGTGTTCGGCGGTGTGCACTGGATCAAGCGGCTACTGGTGACGGTGCTCGCGTTCGCCCAGGTGCGCAGGCGTTGGCCGCAGGCGCGGCTGCTGATCGCGGGCCGCATCGATCAGCCGGACGTGTACGCGGACGTGGTCGCGGCGGTGGAACAGTTCGGCCTCACCGATTCGGTGCACATCGAGTCGAGCCCGGCCAAGGCGGACTTCCGCGCGTTGATCGCGGCGGCGGACGTGACGATCAACCTGCGCTGGCCTTCGGCGGGCGAGACCAGCGGCACCATGATGCGGGCCTTCGGCGCAGGTCGGCTGGTGATCACCAGTGACCTCCCGCAGACCCGCCATTTCGACCCTGCGTTCTGCCTTCGCGTGCCGATCGAACCGATGGCCGAGGCGCAGGCGCTGATCGGCGCGATGGAACAGATCCTGGCCGACCCGGAGCAGGCTCGCGCCGCCGGCAAGCTGGCCCGCGACTTCGTCGCCGAGCAGGCGTCGTGGTCGGTGGCGGCCGATGGCTACCGAGCCGCACTGGCCGAAGTGGACAGTCTGGATGGGACAGTTTCAGTGCCGCAGGTCGAACGGCCGGGGTTGAACCTGTTCGCGGATCTGCGGGCCTCCACCGGGCTTTCCGAGTCGGCGCGTCGGCACGCGCTGGCCCTGCATCACGCGGGCGCCGGTATGACGTACACCGAGTTCAACTCCGAGGCGCCCTACCGGAACGTCCGGATTCCTCAGGAGATCGCGGAGCTGCGCAGCGGCAAGGACTACCCGATCGACCTGTGGATCGTGAACCTCAACGAGTTCCTGCTGATCCCGGACTCCGCCCTGGATCGCTACACGATCGCCTTGTGGGCCTGGGAACTGCCCGAGGTGCTGGACAGCACGCTCGTGCAACTGGCTCGGGTCGACGAGCTGTGGGTGCTCTCGTCGTATGTCGCCGAGACTTTCCGCACGGTCACCGACATTCCGATCAAGGTCATCCCGAGCGTGGTGCCGGACATGACCGCCGAGCCGAACCGGGCGCGGTTCGGGCTCTCCGAGGACGCGCTGGTGGTGCTGTTCACGTTCAGCGCGTCATCGAGCGACGCGCGGAAGAACCCGTGGGCGGTGATCGACGCGTTCCGCAAGGCGTTCCGGCCCTCCGAACGCGGCACCAGCGCACAACTGGTGCTCAAGGCCGTTGAGCTGCACCGGTTCCCGGAGCTGAACAGCGCGCTGTCCGAGGCGGTCGCGAGCGTCAACGGCGTACTGATCGCGGAGGATCTGAGCAGGCCGGAGATGGATTCGCTGCTGGCCAGCTGCGACATCTACATGTCGCTGCACCGCTCCGAGGGCTTCGGGCTGGGCATGGCCGAAGCCATGATGCTCGGCAAGGCCGTGGTGGCAACGGGTTACGGCGGCAACACCGACTTCATGCCGCCCGGCGCGGCCGGGGTCGTCGGCTACGACAGCCGGGTGATCACGGCTGCCGATCACCGGTTCCGGCCGGACTCGGGCCAGTGGTACCGACCGGGCCAGATGTGGGCCGACCCGAATGTCGGCGAGGCCGCGCAATGGCTGCGCAGTCTCGCGGACAGTCCGACCCTGCGCGCGGACATGGGCGCCCGCGCGGTCGAGGCGATCAGGGCGTGGAGCGGTTCCGAGGTCGTCGGCGAGATCATGCTGCGCAGGCTGGAAGAGATCGACCCGAACAAGTAGCGCGTCAGCGCTTCCTGCGCGCCTCGATGGCTTCACGGGCGACCGCGTTGGCCTTTTCCAGTTCGGCGATGCGGGTTTCCAGCGCCGCCGCGTACCGTTCGGCCTGTTTGCCCTCGACGCTCGCGTCGCGCAACGCCTCCTGGAGGCTGCGCACGTACTCGGCGTCCTTGGCCCGACCCTCCTGCGCCTCGCGCGCGACGTCCTCCAGTTGCCGGATGTAGGCGACCTCTGCGGCCCGCTGCATCCGGTGCTCGGCGACGTCCGCGGTTTCGTAGGTGTCGAAGATGTTGGCCGGCGCGGCGAGCACGCGCAGCGCTTCGGTGTCGGTTTCCTCGGCGTAGAAGCGGTTCAGGCCGTCGAACAGCGCACACTGGTAGCCGGCCGCGACGAGCAGCGGGTCCCAGTCGTGGTGCGCCGGTGTCGGCGAGCCCGGTTCGGTCGCCTCGACGACAACGACGCGCGGGCGGTGCGCTGCCCAGTCGGCGCCCCTGATGACCTCGGCCTCCGCGCCCTCGACGTCGATCTTGAGGAAGTCGACCGGGCCGGGGTGTTCGGTGAGCACGTCGGCCAGGGTGCGCAGTTCGACGGGCACGGCTTCGACACGCAGCTCGTCGCGGTAGGACCGAGCCAGGGTTTCGTCCGTTGTGGACCAACCCTCGCGGCCGGCGACCAGGTGCAGCTCGGCGGTGCCGTTTTTCGCGCCCAGCGCGACCTGCAGGGTGAGGTCCTCGGGCCGCGCCGCCCGCAGCGCTGCCGCGGCCGACGGGATCGGCTCGATGTTGATGCCGCGCCAACCGAGGTCGTAGAAGTGCTTGGTGACCGAGTCCTTGACCGGGTCACTGGCGCCGACGTCCACGTAGCGGCCGGTGCACCGGCCCGCGAACAGCCGGGCGAGCACCACATCCTCGCCGTTCTGGGCGTAGGAGATCACTTCGCGCGCAACCTCGCCTTGTTGGCCTCGAGTTCCAGATCGTGCGCCACCATCATGCCGACCAGCTGATCGAAGTCGACCTCGGGCTTCCAGCCGAGTTCGGTGTGCGCCTTGCTCGCGTCACCGACCAGCACGTCCACCTCGGCGGGCCGGAAGAACCTCGGGTCCTGGGTGACGTAGCGCTCCCAGTCATCGATCTCGACAGCAGTGAACGCGGCGTTGACGAAGTCGCGCACGCTGTGCGTGTGCCCGGTGGCGACGACGTAGTCGCTGGGCTGGTCCTGTTGCAGCATCAGCCACATGGCCTGCACGTAGTCGCCGGCGAAACCCCAGTCGCGGCGCGGTTCGAGGTCGCCGAGCACCAGCGTGTCCTGTAGGCCGAGCTTGATCCTGGCCACCGCGTTGGTGACCTTCCTGGTCACGAACTCGATGCCGCGGCGCGGGCTCTCGTGGTTGAACAGGATGCCGGAGCAGGCGTAGAGGCCGTAGCTGTCCCGGTAGTTCACGGTGATGTCGTGCCCGAACACCTTGGCGCAGCCATAGGGCGAGCGCGGATAGAACGGGGTGGTCTCGCGCTGCGGCGACTCCCGGACCTTGCCGAACATCTCCGAGCTGGACGCCTGGTAGAACCGGATCGGGTTGGCCTCGCTGCCCCCGACCATGCGGATGGCCTCCAGCAGGCGCAGCACACCGAGGCCGGTCACGTTGGCGGTGAGCTCGGCCTGCTTGAAGCTCAACGCCACGAACGAGATGGCGCCGAGGTTGTACACCTCGTCGGGCTGGGTCTGTTCGAGGACCGCGACCAGACTGGACAGATCCTGCAGGTCGGCCGAGACCAGCTCGACGAACGGCAGTTCGGTCTGAATCAGGTCGATCCTCGGGTTGTTCTGCCCTTTTACCAGGCCGAACACCTCGTAGTTCTTGCTGTGCAGCAGCTCTGCGAGGTACTGGCCGTCCTGCCCGGTGATACCGGTAATCAACGCGCGTGGCACCGGATCACTGTAGCCGCCCCGCGCCAGCCGTCTCACCGGATCGGGTGACAACTGAGGCAACCCGGGAGGCCTTGGGCGCGTCTGAAAGGACAGTTCCAGCATCGGGGCGCAGCCTGGAGACCGAATCACCGGAAGGACCGGCCCATGTCGGTTGGTGTGTTGGTGTTGATCGCGGTCGGCGTCGCCTTCGTCGTCCGGCTGGCCTGGACGCTGTCCAGGCCAAAGCGCCGGGCGCGCCGCTAGCGTTTGTTCGGGGTGACCAGGCCCGACTCGTAGGCAAGCACCACCAGTTGGGCGCGGTCCCTTGCCCGCAGCTTGGTCATGATCCGGCTGACGTGGGTGCGCGAGGTCGCCGGGCTGATCACCAGGTGCGCGGCGATCTCGTCGTTGGACATACCGCCCGCGACCAGCGCGAGTACCTCCCGTTCCCGCTCGGTGAGCTGGGCGAACACGTCCGGCGCCGGGCGCCGGTGCTCGGGGCGGGACACGAACTCCGCGATCAGCCTGCGGGTGATGGTCGGCGCGAGCAGCGCCTCGCCGTCGGCGACAACGCGCAGCGCGCGGAGCAGGTCGACCGGTTCGGTGTCCTTGAGCAGGAAGCCGCTCGCCCCGCAGCGCAGCGCCTCGAACACGTACTCGTCGACGTCGAACGTGGTGAGCACGAGCACCCGCACCTCGGCGAGGTCCGGGTCCTCGGTGATCTGCTTGGTCGCGGCCAGCCCGTCGACACCGGGCATGCGCACGTCCATCACCACCACGTCCGGCCGGGCGCTCCTGGCCACGGCGACGGCCTCCGCGCCGTTCGCGGCCTCGCCGACCACCTCGAATCCGTCCTCGGTGTCCAGCAGCACCCGGAACCCGGCCCGGACCAGCGCCTGGTCGTCGGCGAGCACCACCCGTACCGATGATGTCCGGTCAGCTTCCATTTGCGCCTCCAAGGGTGTTGAGCGGCAGCCGGGCGTGCACGACGAACCCGCCGCCGTCGGCGGGCCCTGCCGTTGCCGAACCGCCGAGCGCCTGGGCTCGCTCGGCCATGCCGCGCAGGCCGTTGCCTGGTTTCGGGGTGGCGCCGCGCCCGTTGTCCGCGATGGTGATGGACAGCTCCGCTGATGTGCGGACGAACGCGATCCGCACGGTGTCCGCGCCCTCGGCGTGCCGGACCACGTTGGTCAGTGACTCCTGCACGATCCGGTACGCGGCCACGTCGACCGGCGCGGGCAGCGTGTCGGTGTCGCCTTCGGCGGTGACGGTGAGGCCGGCGGATGAGGCAGTGGCGATCAGGTCGGGCAGCTGGTGCAGGCCGGGGGTTGGCGCGCGGCCCTCGCCGGAGCGCAGCACGTTGAGGGTGGCACGTAGGTCGGCCAAGGCCGTTCGGCTGGCCTCCTTGATCGCCAGCAGCGCCTCCTTGGCCTGTTCTGGCCTGCGGTCGGCGACGTGCGCGGCGACGCCGGCCTGCACGTTGATCATGGCCAGACTGTGCGCGACCACGTCGTGCACCTCGCGGGCGATACGCAGCCGCTCCTCCTCGACGCGCCGCTGATCCTCGGCCTCGGTCCGCGCCCTGGTGGCCAGCCGCGCCGAACGCTGGGTGCGGCCTGCCGTGCCGATGGCGACCGCGGCCAGCGAGAGCACCAGAGTTCCGAACACCCGAGGATCGTTCAGCGTGCCCACATTGCGCACGGCGACCAGGACGCCGAGGCTGACGCAGACGGCGGCCGCTGTGGCGCCTGCGATGATCGGGCCCCTGTGGTAGGCCAGCGAGATGAGCAGGAAGACCGGCACGATCGCGCTCGGCCCGGCTTGCAGGCCGGAGTTGTAGTAGCTGATCACCAGCGCGGTGCTGAGCAAGAACGTGACCAGCGGGAACGCCCGCCGCTCCAGGACCGGCAGCACCCCCGCGATCAGCCAGATGATGCCCAGATCGCTCATGCCCGGCCCGACCGCGGTGCTGTGCGCGTGCCAGTGCGCGAGGCCGGAGGTGACGCCCACCACGAAAATGGTCATCACGATGGTGATCGCGACGTCCAGCGGTGCCGGCACGAACCGGCGCAGCGGTCGGCTCGGCGCCGTCGGTCGCGACATGCCTCGAACGCTACGACATGCGCGAGCTGCGCGCGTACGTCGAAAAGCGCCAGTTGCCGGTACGTAATCGGGACACTATTTATCGCGGGCACCGATATGTGTCACGGCAATCATTCATTGGACAGGTCAATCAGGGCCGCTGAGAATGGAGGCATGGGTTCAACTCGACGGATCGTCGCGGCGATGGCCTTCGCCACGGGCGCCGTGGTGGCCAACCTGTATTACGCACAACCGCTCGAGGACACCCTCGCTGTCGCGTTCCACGCCTCGACCGGCGCCGTCGGCCTGGTCATCACGCTCATCCAGATCGGCTACGCCATCGGCCTCGCCACCCTGGTCCCCCTCGGCGACCTGCTGGAACGGCGCAAGCTGCTGGTCACGCTGCTCGCGGTGACCGTGGCCGGCATGGCCGCGATGGCTGCCGCGCCCAGTCTTGCCGTGCTCGGCTCGGCCGCCGTGCTGGTCGGCATCACCTCGGTCGCCGCCCAGATCGTGGTGCCCTTCGCCGCGCACATCGCCGAAGAGGGCCAGCAGGGCCGGGTTGTCGGCACGGTGATGAGCGGACTGCTGATCGGCATCCTGATCTCCCGCACGGTGTCCGGCCTCGTCGCGCAGGCGGCGAGTTGGCGCGCGGTGTTCGTGCTCGGCGCGGTGCTGACCGCGTTGGTCGCCGTGCTGTTGTGGCGGGAGCTGCCGACGCTCGCGCCGACCGTGCGGATGAAGTACCCGACGCTGTTGGCCTCGGTACTGCGCCTGGTCCGCGAGGAGCCGACGCTGCGGCTGCGGATGATCTACGGCGGGCTGGCCTTCGCCTCGTTCAGCGTGTTCTGGACAAGCTCCGGGTTCCTGCTGGCCCGCACCTACCACTGGGACGACGCGGCCATCGGCGCGTTCGCCCTGGTCGGCGCAGCCGGCGCGGTCGCGGCGCGGTTCGGCGGCAAGCTGGCCGACCGCGGCCACGCGCACCTCGCCACCGGCGGGTTCATCGGCGTCGCCGCGCTGTCCTACGTCTTGATCGCGATCGGCGGCCACTCGATCATCGCGTTGGCCATCGGCGTCGCCGCGCTGGACCTCGGCGTGCAGGGCACCCAGATCAGCAACCAGAGCCTGATCTACCGGCTCCGCGCCGACGCGCGCAGCAGGCTGAACACCGCCTACATGACCTTCTACTTCGTCCTCGGCGCGATCGGCAGCGGCCTGTCCGCTGCGGCCTACTCGACGGGCGGCTGGAGCGCGGTGTGCGCGCTCGGCGCGGCCTTCCCCGTACTGGGCGTGCTGATCTGGGCGGTGGAAATGCTGCGGCGCCGTCGCCGTCCGGTCAGCTCCGACGGCTCGGCGACGAACCAGGGCCGCCTGGCAGCGAACCACGCAGGATGACCTCCGGGGCGCGGCCGAGCACCAGGTGCATCTCGACGCTGTCGAAACGCAGGTTGCCCACCTCGACCACGTTCGGCGCCCGCCCGTGGACCTGGAATCCGAAGTCCTCGTAGAGCTCGATCACGCCGTGGTTGTTGCCCCTGGCCCCCAGCAGCAGGATTTCCAGGTCGGTGCCGCGCGCGTTGTCGATCAGCGCGCCGACCACCACGCGCCCGAGGCCGAGGCCGCGCGCGTCCGGATGGGCCATCACCTTCTGCACCTCGGCGCTGTGCGCGAGTGCCTCCCATGGATTCCTGCGCCAGCAGCCGAATGCCGCAACCCGACCGTCCACTCGGGCCAGTGCGAGGGCGGCGTCGCCGGCGCGGACGTCTTTGAGTACGTCGACCAGCCACTTGTCGGAGGCGGCGCGATCGGGCGGACTCAGGTAGCCGACGGCGCCGCCGGACTCGACCACGTCATGCAGGACGCGGTGCACGCCGATGCTCAGCTCGTCGTCCAGTTCCGTCGGCCAGTCCAGCTCGATGTCCGCCACGATTGCCCAACCTAGCGGCCGACCGCGTACCCCTGCATCCCTCGCGGGTTGGCTGCCGCGTGCAGCAGGCCGGTACGAGAATCCCTGGCCACACAGGACATCCGGCCCAGTTCCCAGGCTCCGCCGTCCACCACCACGTGACCGCGCTCACGCAACTCGGCGATCGTCGCCGCACCGAGCCGTGACTCCACCGCCAGTTCGCCCGGTGTCCACGCGCGCGGGTAGAACGAGCTGGGAAAGGCGTTGCTGTGCCAGTTCGGCGCGTCGATCGCGGCTTGCAGGTTCAGTCCGCCGACCGTGTGCGCGAGCCAGAAACACAGCTGCCACTGGTCCTGTTGGTCGCCGCCGGGTGTGCCGAATGCGAGTGTGGGTAGTCCTTCGCGCAATGCGAGCGTCGGCGAAAGGGTGATCCTGGGCCGTTTGCCCGGTGCAAGTGAATTGGGTAGACCCGACTCCAGCCAGAACATCTGCGCTCGCGTGCCGAGACAGAAACCCAATTCAGGAATGGTCGGCGACGATTGCAGCCAACCGCCGGACGGCGTTGCCGAGATGATGTTGCCGGCCGCGTCGACCACGTCGACGTGCACGGTGTCACCCCTGGTGCGGCCATCGCGCGACACGGTCGGTTCGCCGAGCCCGCCGATCGCGACGGTGTTGCCGCCGATCCCCTTGCCCTGGCTGACGAATTCGGGCAGTCGCGGAGTCCGGCCGCCCGGCGCGCCGGGGCGCAGTTCGAGTGAGGCCGATTCGCCGATCAGGGCGCGGCGCGCGTCGGCGTACTCGGTGGAGAGCAGTTCGCGCAGCGGAACGTCCGGATCGTCGCCGTAATACGCCTCGCGGTCAGCGAAGGCCAGCTTGGCGCATTCGGTGGCCAGGTGCACCGTGCGCGCGGTCGGCCGACCGTCCACATAGGCCAGTTCGTCGGCCAGCCCGGCCAGCAGCAGGAGTTGCTGGCCCAGCACCGGCCCCTGGCTCCAGCGACCACACTTGGCGATCGTCCATTCGCCGACGTCCGCGGTCAGCGCGTCCTCGATGCTGGCCGTCCAGTTCGACAGGTCGGACCCCGTGAGCACACCGGCGTGGTCGAACCCGGAGTCGTCGCGCACCGGCCTGCGGCAGAACGCGTCGATCGCCTCGGCGACGAACCCCGACGACCACGCCGCCCGCGCCGCGTCGAGCTGCTTTTCCCGGCTGCCGCCAACGAGTTCCGCCTCGGCCAGCAGCCGTTCCCAGGTGTCCGCGAGCACCGGGTTGCGGTGCCGGCCACGCACCGCGCGACCATCCGGCAGCCACAGCGCGGCCGAGCTGGACCAGTGTTCGGTGAACAGCTCGGCCACCAGGCCGATGGTCGCGGTGACCCGGTCGAGCACCGGATATCCGTTGCGCGCGTAGCCGATCGCGTAGCCGAGCACCTCGCGCAGGGGCAGGGTGCCGTAGTCGCGCAACAGGATCAGCCAGCCGTCCCACGAGCCCGGCACGGTCGCGGCGAGCAATCCCGTGCCGGGAACCAGGTCGAGGCCTTCGTCGCGGTAGTGCTCGATGGTGGCGCCGGCAGGCGCGATTCCCTGTCCGCAGAGGACTCTTGGCGTCGGGTCGGTCGCGGTGGCGAACACAGCGGGCACCTCGCCGCCCGGTCCGTTCAAGTGTGGTTCGACAACTTGCAGGACGAATCCTGCGGCCACCGCGGCGTCGAAAGCGTTGCCGCCCTTCTCCAACACGGCCATCCCGGTCGAGGACGCGAGCCAGTGCGTGCTCGCCACCATCCCGAACGTGCCGGCCAGTTCGGGCCGTGTTGTGAACATCGACACCACCTCGCGCGTGATCGGCCGGGCACCACACGCCACTTTTCCGCACTGAGCGTGAGTTTTGCTACCCGCTATCGATGGTTTCCTCGAGTGATCGGGTGAGGTTGCCGACCGCGCAAGGTAACGTCTGGGTTCCAATCCGCGAATGCAGCATCAGCAGTACCACGGATGGGGGCCGACGCCGGGGAGGCATCGGATATGGCGAAGGGTTGTCGGACGCGGTGATCAGCATGCGCAGTCGGCCTGGGGGCCGACGTACCCGGCGGGCACTGGCCGCCGCGAACATGCTGGACGAGGTGGTGGACAGCCAGCTCGCCCTGTTGGCCGGGCTGCCGGAACGCAGCCGTCGGCGTTCGGCGAACTACCTCGCCGAGCTGGTCATGCTGGCGCAGACCTATCGGCACTACGCCGCCGGTTGGGTGGATCGCAAGGAACTCGACCGGCGCAGCCGGATCGCCATGCGCAAGCTGGACCACTTCCGCGGCCCGCACCTGTCCGCGGCGCAGGTCACCGAACAGGACTGAGTACCCGGACAAGCCCGACTCCTCGACACTGGCCTCGATCGAGGACTTGCCAACGGGACCGTCGCGTGTTTCGCTAACTTACTACTGGTAGGTAACCGGGGTGAGGAGGCGGCATGCTGGCCTACGAGCGCATTGGTTCCGGCCCGCCACTGGTCTTGCTGCATGGCGTCGGGCACCGCAGGCAGGCCTGGTACCCGGTGGTCGACGAGCTCGCCGCACACCGCGAGGTCATCCTGGTCGACCTGCCCGGCCACGGCGAATCCGATCCGTTCGAACCGGCCGGCCGAGGAGTCGTCGACGCCCTGCGCGACGAACTCGTCGCCTTCCTCGACGAACAGAACATCGACCGCCCGCACATGGCCGGCAACTCCCTCGGCGGCCGGATCGCGCTGGAGGCCGGCACCATCGGCCTCGCGGCCTCGGTCACCGCGCTGTCCCCGGCCGGCTTCTGGCGCTCGGCCGCCGCGTTCGCCTACACCCGCACGCTGTTCCGCACGGTCGAGGCGCTGGGCAAGCGGCTCGCCCCGCAGGCGCCGAGGCTGGCCCGCTCGAAATCGGGCAGGGCGCTGATGTTCGGCTGGATCACCTCGCACCCGGCCAACATCGACCCGGACCGGGCGCTTGGCGATTTCCTCGCCTTCAACCGGGCCATCCCGGCGCTACGTGCCATCGTCCGAGGGGCCGCGCCGTTCACCGACCAGGTCAAGGCCGATGTCCCGGTCACCGTGGCCTGGGGCAGCCGCGATCTGGTCCTGCCGCCGTATCAGGCCAAGGTCGCGCGCTCGGCGTTGCCGCAGGCCAGCCACGTCACCCTCGTCGGCTGCGGCCACGTGCCCATGTCCGACGACCCCAAGCGGGTCGCCGAGGTGCTGCTGCGCGGCAGCAGGAACTGAGTCAGCTTCCGTTGATCACCGGTGCGCGGACCAGCACCGCGGCAAGGCCGAAGGCCAGGCCCATCACCGCCAACTCCACCGTCGCCCAGGTGATGATCGCCGTCGCCTTGCGCTCGGCGATCTTGGGCATCAGCTTGAACCTGGTGTGCGCGCCGAGCAGCGCCGCCGCGGTCAGGCAAGCGCCCTTGAGCAGCAGGATCTGGCCGTAGCCGCTGGTGAACAGCGCGAGGTACCAGTGCACGCCGGGTGTCTGGTACAGCTCGAGCCAGCCGTTGAAAAGGCCGGTGATCATGGTCAGGAACACGCACACCGTGGCGATCCGCGAGTAGCGCGGCAACGCGTTGGCCAGCAGCGTCCGGTTGGCCGCGACCAGCAGCATCACCGCGAGCAGCCCACCGGTCCAGGCCACCGCCCCGACCACGTGCAGCTCCATCGAGATCATGTTCACGTCCTGCCAGCTCGTGCCCGAGTCGGCATGCCCGGTGACCGGCAGCGGCAGGAGCGTGAACAGCGCCACGGTGATCCGTAACTCGGCCGGTACCACCTCGCCCCTGCGCACCGCGACGAGCGCGATCACCAGGTAGACCAGCGCGGCGCAGGCCACGATCACCAGAGCCTGACCGGACGCGATCTGCCGCACGTAGTCCACGATCTCGGCCACGCTCAGCGGCCGGCCCACGTTGAGGTCGGCGGTCTCGAAGATCAGCGAGGCCAACGCGGCGAGCAGCCAGATCGCCGAGCTGAACACCGCGATCAACCGGGCCAGTGCCAGCACGGGCGCGGAGCGCTTGGGCCGGTCCGCGCCGAGCAGTTTGGGCAGGAAGCTCACCCCGACCGTGGTCACCGCGGCCAGGTCGAGCAGGGCCCGCG